>JANKMX010000007.1:30277-46749 GCA_024649995.1 Gudongella sp.
AAAGGATAATTTATTGATTAGGTCAGCCGTCAATATAGTTTCTGAAAAAGATACTGATGATCAATTGTTGGATATTTATGTATATAATACTACTAATGATGCAATTAGTTTAGGAATGTATGGAATAACAGGCGCAGGTTCACCAGTCTCCAATATTTCGATAATTGGTAACATCTATGTTGATTATGTTCAGTTTGATGAAACAGATAATGATATATATGGAGAAGGTGGAGACGTATTCATGTTTTTTCACCAGGATACTCATATAGATGGAAGTATTATATATAATGGCAGTGGAAATCTAAAATTGAAGTCTCAACCAAACAATATAAATCAGCTCAGCAAGTTGATAAGTGGATCAATATATGCGCCTTATGCAAATGTAGAGCTCGGGGATGAGACAAATAAAGTAGCATTTGTAATAGATGGAATAATTTTTGCTGACACCATTGATATTTATTCTCTGAATGCCACACAGATAGGCAGATTTTTTAGCAATTCATTTGAATCTGGGTCCGCACATATACCGGTGGAAGTAGGCACTACAACTAATGAGACTTATGTAACGTATAGAAGCTATTATAGTGACTAGAAAGGTTGAGAGTATGAAAAGAGATGGGTTTACTTTGATTGAATTGGTGGTGTCTTTTGCCTTACTGGGATTAATTTCCGTGAGTATGCTTTCGGTTTTCAATACTGGGCTGGGTAATATTTTTAGAGCAGGAGTGAGGACAGAGACAGTCAATATCGCTGAATACGATATGATATATTTAGGAGAAGTGACAGCTACGGAAACTGTAAGTATTAGTTTGCCAACAACTTCCAAAGATTCTTCTGACTATGACGTTAGTGTAGAAATGAATGAGATCAAGGGATCACATGTATCCGATAGTATGAGGGGTGAGGTTGAAGTTGATATTTTTTATTTCAGCCCTGTCTATGGAGGAAATTAGAGGAGTGTTAGTATGTCGAACCAAAGAAAAGGGATATCATTAATTGAACTTGTCTTGACTATCGCTTTAGTTGGAATCTTCACTCAAGTGATATATTCTGTGTTTTTTATAGGGAATGCATCTCATAAATATAGCACAAACTTGGGTTTTGCACAGCAGGATACAAGATATATCTCTGATTTTCTGACAAAGGAGTTAAGGTATGTTACAAATATGACTGACAACATTGAAATGGCAAAGGGAGAGACAAATTTCTATTCACTTGAGGTTGAGAAAATTGATGATGTAGCAAGGATAAAGAGAACATATTATGAATATGCAGAAGGCACTGAGGATACTTACGATCCAATTGATGTTGAAACTATCGATGGGAAATGGTCGTCAATTAAAATAAAGAATATCTCAGTTGATTTGGTGGACATTGAAATATCTCAATCAGAAGGAAATGGAAACAGTGAGGCGAATTATAATCTTCCACTAAATATAGATTTAGGTAATTCTGCAGCTTTGCTTACTAATGTTGACCTTGACTTAATGGCTGATGACGGGTCACCAAATATCCTTTATTATCAGAAAGCTATTGACGCAAATATTAAGTCTAAAATAGATTTCGTATTGGATGATTCTGATGAAGGAGATGATTCAGAAGAATCTGACAGTATAGTTTGGAATAATGTTAACCCAATTACTCTGAATAGTTTGGTGATAAAAGAAGGTAATACAATTCACTCTCCAAGTGTTAATGATAATATTTATACATTTAGCACAGGCAGTTCTAACTCTAAAATAATTATACTAGAGATTACAATAAATAGATCCACATCTGATAATCAAGGTGGTATTGTGGGTGTAACTACAGTAACAACCTTAAATGACGCGTCTACAACTTCAGGCATCAGCAATCCTCAGATAGACCAAGATGGAAAGTTGAGTATTGAGGTCAATGCTGGAAAGGAAGCCAGTATGAGTTTCGACTTTAAGTACGATGGAAATCCAGATGATGGAAAGAACTTCAGCATAGTAATTAATAGAAACAAATAGAATCACATCTTCACAAAATCATCCCAATATGCTATCATATGAAGAATGCATATTGGGATTTTCATTTTTTGTGAAAGGAAAACAACATCATGAGGTTTCTTAAAGACAAGGAATTTATGAAGGGAATGCTGGCCATAGCAATCCCCGTATCACTTCAAAACTTAATATCCTCATCCTTAAACATGATAGATACTCTGATGATAAGCAGTCTCGGCCAATCAAGCATCGCAGCCGTGGGACTGGCAAATCAGATTTTCTTTTTGTATATACTCCTAACCTTTGGAATCAACTCAGGCTCCTCAATATTCATAGCCCAGTTTTGGGGCAGGGACGATGTGCTCAGCATAAAGAAGGTAATGGGTCTGGCCATAACAATCAGCACAATAGCAGGGACCATCTTCACATTTATTGCCCTGGTGCTGCCTGAATTTGTCATGGGACTATTCATAGAGGAGCGGGAGGTAATCCAACTTGGAGCTTCATACCTTAGGATAGTGGGCCTGTCATACATAATCACTGCCATATCCTTTGCCTTCTCAATCGCCCTTAGGACAACAGGAAGACCAAGGGTACCCCTTAAGGTTTCAATAATCTCCTTTGCCGTGAACACGGGGCTTAACTACATTTTCATCTTCGGCAAGCTTGGAATGCCAGCAATGGGAATAAGGGGAGCGGCTCTAGGAACACTGATCGCAAGAATCGTTGAAATCCTACTTATAGTATATGCCATATATGGTACCAAGAGCATACTTGCAGCAAGCTTCTCGGAGCTTATGAGCTGGAAGAAGGATTTTGTCAAGAGATACATCGACACCATCTATCCGGTGATCCTGACGGAAGGCTTCTGGGCTTTGGGACAGGTAATGTACACAGCTGCCTATGCAAGGATCGGTGAAGAGGCTACAGCCGCTGTTCAGCTGACAAACACCATCCAAAACGTATTCTTCGTAATAGTTAGGGGACTGGCAAATGCCTGTGGTGTAATGGTTGGCTCCAAGGTTGGTGCAGGGGAAGAGAAGACTGCATACGAATATGCCATTAGCTTTATAATCATATCGACCATATCAGGACTTGTCCTGGGAATTGTCATGGCTCTTGGGCCCGAAGTTCCCCTATCCCTGTTCAGGGGAATAGATTCAGGGCTTTACGCCGTATCCAGAAGGCTACTTGTGTTCATGGGCTTGACCTTTGTAATAAGGGTATACAATACGATTGCCATAGTTGGGGTCCTTAGGGCTGGGGGAGAGACCAAGGTTGCCATGAAGATTGACCTTAGCACGGTATGGCTTATAGGAGTGCCCTTGGCATTTATCGGTGCAGTTGTGCTTAAGCTTCCCGTTGAATATGTGTTCCTCCTTGTGACCATGGAGGAGGTAATCAAGGCCTTCCTTGGAATGCCAATAATAAAATCAGGTAAGTGGATCAAGAATCTAACCTAGGCTGCAGGCTTCCTGCAGCCTTGTCATTTTTTGTGACAAACACAAAACTTTCCTTTGACTTTAAGACATTGGTGTGCAAAAATCATTATAGGGTCAATGTTTTAAATTGGGAAGGGGTGGAAAATTATGTTTAAAATGAAGGCATTTAATGGAGTTTTAGCGATTATTCTTGCTAGCTCAATGCTGTTGGGGGGCTGTGGAGGCACCGAGACCGGTGTAGGGGGCTCAGAAGGCAAGAAGGGTGAACCTAGCAATTGGGAGTACACAAAGGCTATACCAGATCCACTGACAGCTGTAAGTGGGGAGGAGGACCTTGTATTGGGAGATCTGGAAACCCAGGGGGTAGAGGTACATATTCCAGGTGGAACCTTCGAGACGCCTACGGAGGTATCCCTCGTAAATCCTGATGATGCACCTGGCTATGATGAAAATGAGATGGACGGTCTTGGTGCTCCAATCAAGATTACAGCCGGTGAGGGACCAGTAAGATTGATGCAGCCAGTTACCATTACAATGAAATACAACCCTGATGAGGTTGGTGAGGACTTTGAAATGGGAGCAATGTATTATGGCTATTTCAACGAAGCTGAATGGGAATACATAAAGGCTGATGTGAATCCTGAAAGTCAGACCATGACCTTTACCACCAGTCATTTCAGCCTTTTCTCCAAGGCAAAGCTAACCATGGAAGAGAGGGTGGACCAGTATGTCGAGAATGAGGCGGTTGCTGACTGGCTGAAGGATCAGGGCAACAGCATGACTGAAGAGGCATTGAACAGCGCAATTGAGCATATTTTGATAGATAATCTGAAAATAAAAGACAAATCGATGATTGGTCAGATATATAACAGCATATTGGAGGATGATGAGTGGGGAAGTATGGTTGACAGCATCAAGAATGGCGACCCTGCAATGTTCAACCAGAATCTCCAGGTGCTTCTTGGGAAAAAGATAGTGGAGAATGTACCTGCTTCAGCACTATCAAGTGCCTTGGAGTCACTGACCGGTGAACTGGGAATAGAAACAGTTGAGAAGGCTAGCGAAGCGGCAGGCTATGTTGCTGAAGGAAGATACAAGGATGCGGCCAAAATAATTGGAGAGCATATCGCAGATCAGTTCATGATCACCAAGGTCGGTAAATTTGCCGTAGCGGCTATTGAAAGCCAAATTCAGACCTGGAAGAGTGAAGAGGTTGAGGCTGCATATCAGGCATTCAAGAATGGTGCAAGCAGCAATGTTCCATGGTGGGGATATCAGGTGGAAAAGGGCAATTTTGAAGACGTATGGAGCCAGATGGGTGGAGCAGCAAGACAGCTGGAGCTTGAGGCAATACGTGCCCAGAACGAAGCCAGACTTGATGCAGGCATGGAGCCTTTGACCAAGGAGGAAGAGAACAAGATCAGAGCAAGCGTCAAGAAGGATCTTAAGGACCAGTTTGAGAGCAGAATGGAGAAGGATGCAGAAATAGAGAAGAAAAAAGCTGAGTTGGAAATGATTATGGAGATGTACCAGGAAGCTGGCTTTATGGAGAAGGGAAGATGGGGCTGGACAGATTCCTATGAGCTGGAGACGCGACTGGATGTTCTTATGCACTTCAAGAATAAGCTACTTAAGGATACGGGCAGAAACACAATAAAATCAGGAGATGTGCACAATGAAGACTCAGTAGCCATTGAACAGCTAAAGACGATTGCCATGAAGTGGTTTAGCACAGACGATCCTGCTGAAAGGCAAAAGGAATACGAAGAATTCTTGCAAAATGAGTTTGGCATATCAATGTATCCATCCGCCAACATATTAAATGGTGTTTGGTCATCAGCAGCCTTGATTATCACGGAATTTGATATCGGACCACCACCGGAAGCAAGTGAATCAAGTGAAAGCAGCAGTGAGGTTGGCTGTGACCTTTCCAGTCTGGATATTTACAATATGGTCAAGGCAGGTCTCGAGGAGCAGAAAGGTCAACCTTTGGCGGTAGGCATGGAAGTGGCCCTTGATGGGACAGGCAGAGGAAGTCTTTATATAGTGGACGAAGAAGGAGACAAGACTGAAATGACGGCAACCTACAACAACGGCTTGTTGACTGCAGGAGGCACTGTAGAGGGTACCGGAATAACCATGCAGGGAACGGTTACTGAATCCCTTGGTTCAATATCGCTTACAGGCTCCTTTAGAATCGATCTTTCCAAAGAAGCATGGGTCAAAGGTACATGGACAGGGAACAAATAAACAACAAGTTAGGTGGTTAAAATGCGGGAGATGCTTACATTAAGCCTATTGGGGCTAGAATATCAACTCCAATCATATAGCCTAATGATGTGGATTGCTGCCATTTCGGTTATGGTCATTACTATGACTAACATAAGGAGAACTGGATTGTCCATAAGATCCAGTCTCCTTCCCCTAACAGCAATGGTTCTTTCAGTCCCCATAGGTGCAAGAATCTTGAATGTGATAATAAATCCTGCCTATTATGATAGGTATCCAGAAAAAATATTCAGCATAGGCACCAGTGGATTTTCCCTGATGGGAGGCCTTCTTATGGCTGCTGCAGCGGGATGGATTATTTCAAGGTTTGTTGGAATATCTCCATGGAAGCTTGGTGATGTGCTTGCACCGGGTCTGGGCGTAGGTCTGGTACTTATGAGAATGGGCTGTCTGCTCAATGGCTGCTGCTATGGATTGCCGACTGACCTGCCATGGGCAATCAGCTATCCCTTTGGCAGTCTTGCCCACAAGCACTACCTTTCAATGGCAGACCAGGGGAGTGTGTCGCTGTTTTCTTTGATGTCTTCACCGGCAGTTCATCCTACACAGATATATGAGATGTTTGGAGCAATGATTGCAGTGTTTGCTGCAATCATGATAATGCGGAAAAACCTACCTGATGGAGCTTCAATTTTAGCAGCCTCAGGAATATTTACACTAACCAGACTCATAAATCATTTTTTTAGGGTGCATCCAGAGACAAATGCAGTATCCTTTATGTTCTATCCCGCAATTTACTTAACAATAATATTAGGTATTTCATATTTATTCTATAAGAAAATCAAAAGAGCAGACACTTGAATATTCAATTAATTGAGCCCGGCCCTCCGGGCTTTTGTCATGTGGACACCTATGGAATAATAATGTAGAATGAAAATACGCCACAGATTTGGAGGTTAGGATGAACATTAACATTGGTGATTTAATAGAGGGTGAAATTATAGATTTTACTCATGAAGGAAATGGGGTAATGAAGCATGAGGGTTTACCAATCTTTGTTGAGGAGGCCCTTATTGGTGATGTGGTAAGGACAAAAATCATTGGAGTCAAGAAGAGCTTTGCAACGGGAGTGGTGGATTCAATTGTTAAGCCCTCTCCAGACAGGGTGGAATACAGGTTTGATATTGAGGCTCTTGGTGGAGGAGTGCCTTTAATAGGATACTCCTATGAAAAGCAGCTGGAGTGGAAGAGAAGGAAGGTCCGTCAGGACCTTTTAAGAATAGGGGGGATTGACGTCAAAGTCAATCCTGTTATTGGTATGGGTTACCCCTTCAGATACAGGAACCACTCCCAGGTTCCCCTTGGCAAGGTGGAAGGGAGGGCTGTAACAGGCTACTATCTTAGAAAATCATCTGAAATTGTTCCAATGGAGGAGGATCACCTGCAGCCTGAGGTTGCAGACCAGATACTAAGGACTGTACGCAGCTGGGTGGATAGGTACGATATTTCAGTTTATGACAGGAATTCAGGTGAAGGTATACTGAGACATGTTGGAATCAGGACAAATGAGAATAACGAGTCCATGGTCATACTGGTAACAACCTTCTCACAGATCCCAAACAAGTTTCAGCTGGTGCACATGCTGGTGAGGGAATGCCCCGGAATTGCAAGCGTGTACCAGAACATCAATCCCATGAGCAGCAGGTTCACCTACGGAAGGGAGTACATTCACCTCTTTGGGAAGGAAAAGCTAACGGACTACATTGGAGACCTTCAGTTTGAAATATCACCTGATTCATTTTTCCAGATAAACAGGCAGCAGGTAAAGGTCCTTTATGGTAAGGCAAGAGAGTATCTGGAGGGAGAAAAGGATGACATAGTATATGACCTCTATAGCGGAATAGGAACCATATCCCTCTTTGTTGCAGGGGATGTCAATAGGGTCATAGGAATAGAGTCAGTGAAGTCTGCAGTGAAGAATGCCAATGAAAATGCAAGTTTAAACAATGTTGCCAATGCTGAATTCCACTACGGGAAGGCGGAAGACCTATTCCCGCAAATGATTGGAAATGGTGTTCGAGCAAACAAGATAATCCTTGATCCACCAAGAAAGGGCTGTGACAAGGAGCTTATCAATGCAATCATTGAGCTCAAACCTGAGCGTATTGTTTATGTATCCTGTAATCCCTCCACACTTGCAAGAGACCTAAAGCTTCTGGTGGAGTCAGGATACATGGTGGGGGAGGTCCAGCCGGTGGACATGTTTCCCCATACGGCGCACGTTGAGGTAGTTTCGCTGTTAGTTATAAACAAGGATCATTTATATTAATGACAATGTTGTCGCTTGAACTATAAATGCTGATAGTAATATAATTTACTAGGGGTGATGAATGTGAATAGTACTGGTGAACGCATTAGAAAACTTCGTGGAGAAAAAGGTTTAACAGTGGAAAATTTAGCAGAAAAAATAGGTTGTGATAAGCGAACTATACATAGATACGAAAACAACCAATATATTCCTGAATCTACGTTATTGATTAAGTTAGCTTGTGCATTTAATGTTACAACGGATTATCTGCTATGCTTGGATGAACATAAACACAGAGATGAAGGAAGTACAAGTTATGAAAAGTTTCAGAGCATCTTTGACGATTGTAAGAGAAACTTACCTGAAGAGGGATATGATTATTATTTAATTAAGTACCAGATTAACCTAAATGGTGAGAAATTGGGAACAACAGGATTCGGCTCACAATGGGGTGGTTTTACGGATGAAACACCTATGAGAGAGATTCGAATACCAAGATGTGTTCGTACGGATGAAGAAGCAGTCCGTTCATTAAGAGCTAGATTTGATGGTCTTGTTGTTATAAACAATACTGAAGAAGCAAAAGCATATCGATTATTTGGAGGGGATGCAATAATAAAAAAAGATATATGCAGTGAATATTTTCCAGATGTAATTCAACCTATCTATGTAGATCTGGGATGGGAGGCAGCTAAAATAGAGAGATACCTGGGAAAACAGTAGAGACGGTTTGGCATGCTACCCTGAGTCACCAGGGACGGTTCTTTTTGACTCATAATTAAGGCAAACAACAGGGAGGGTTATTCTTTAAGTATCTTAAGTACTCTAACTATAGTTTTCAAATAGATTTTGTACCGGATATCCAGATAAGACAAAAAACCTCCTGTTACTCTGGCTAATAGCAACAGGAGGTTTTAGATCATAAACCATACTTATGGTGCGAAGGGTAACACCACTGCATCGATGACATGGATTATTCCATTGGTTGCGGGCACATCTGTCACAATAATTTCTGCATCACGATCCAGGTTGTCGATAAGAACACCGTCTTCCTGCATTAGGAATCCGCCCTGAAGTGTACGAATTCGTGATGAATCAAGAACCGATTCTGCATCACGACGCCCTCTAGCAACATGGTATAGTAGAATCTGGGTAAGAGTATCCTCATCCAGTTCATCTATATTATCTTCATCTAGACCCAACGCTGCAAAAGCATCATCGGTTGGTGCAAATACTGTAAACTGGCCTCTGCCACTTAGGGTATCAAGAACAGCGGGGTCTGCTTCTAATATGGCAGCGATTAGGGTATCAAACTCACCGGCAAAATCCCCTTCTGAGTTTACGGCAATAGCTACATCCACAATTGAGGTGAATTCTGGTCGAGCGGCAAATGCTGAGGTTCCCACAGATATCACAATTAAAACTGCCACCAGTAAAAACGCTAAACTTCTTTTCATTTGAAACGCTCCTCTCATTAACTTTATTAACCATTTTCCATCAGCTTAATCATCTATAAATAAACTGCTGATACTCACAGTCGAAACTATATTATGAAAGCACTAATGAATCCCAGCAAATATACTATAATTGTATGTTTTTAAACACATTGCTCCAATGGGCATTCCTAATCCTACAATGCTTATAGAAATAAATTATTCTCATCAGCTGGGTAGGCTTCTAATATGTTTTATTAATTAAGCATTCAACGATTATTTCTGTGTGAATGAATATACCCACTATTTTACTAGGTATTCACCTTCCAAAAAATAAAACATAGGGGACGGTTTGGCTCCATTATACCGGATCAGATACACCCTTTAACCTACTGATTACTTAACTCAATTACTTACATTATATGAATCATTGGAGTGGGATAAGCTTGAGCAAGGAGATCTGGTAAGAATGTTCAACAGAGCTGGTATGCAAATCATCATGTAGGTATTTTATAAAAAGATCAATTACTAGAAGAGTATTGGGTTTTATTTTGATAAATTAGGTATAAATAGTATATGGATGACAGGATGTGTCGAACTATAGGGGAAATTGTTGTTAATGGCTAATGTTAATATTCTCATGCTAGAAAGTTGGGGTTAAAATGGCCAATAGATATGTCTATTCACTCTCAGAAAGAAGGTTGAACCCATATGTGGGCAGCAAGGCTGCAAACATTCATTTTTTATTAAGACAAGGTATTAAGGTCCCAGAGAGCTGGGTAATCATATGGACAGCCTATGAGGATAATCTGCGAGACAGCCAAGCAACTCAGTTGGCCATAGCTAGAGAACTGGACGAGATAATTGACCCACAAAAGTCTTATGCCGTTCGATCCTC
The DNA here is from genome assembly GCA_024649995.1 of Gudongella sp. Taxonomy (GTDB): domain Bacteria; phylum Bacillota; class Clostridia; order Tissierellales; family Tissierellaceae; genus Gudongella. Next base: position 40,558 of record JANKMX010000007.1, read on the forward strand.
TGCCTCGGTTGAGGATTCAGGAGAGTTTTCTTGTGCAGGCCTCTTCAATAGTTATTTACAGGTGCAGGGAATGGAAAATATTATTACCAGCATCTCCAATGTCTGGTCTTCATTGGAGTCTCCTGAATTTGCTTCATACTGTAAGCATAATATGTCTGCTGAGAATAATCCCCGTATGGCTGTTATTATTCAGGAAATGGTGCAGCCATTGTTTTCCGGTGTGGTTTTCACCAAGAACCCGGTATCGGGATTTTCAGAAACCATAATTGAGTCTGGACCGGGCACAGGTGAATCCCAAGCCCAGTCCCATAAGGATCCTGAGCGTTGGGTAAGCAAATGGGGAATTTGGTCTCAAAGGCCAGAGGAGGGTTTATTGAGCCAGGACTTGGCACGACAAATAGTGAGCAAGGCCACAGATATTTCTAGACAATATAAAAAGCCAGCGGATCTGGAATGGGCTTGGGATGGTAAAGAGCTGTATTTCCTTCAGGTACGACCAATAACACGACTGGACATTCCGGTGTATTCCAACCGTATTGCGCGTGAAATGATTCCAGGGATAATAAAACCTCTGGTCTGGTCAGTGAACACACAGTTAATCAACCCGGTTTGGGTCTATATACTTGAGAGGCTCACAGGAGAGAGTTCTTGGAGTCCGGAGAGCTTAACAGGACATTATTATTATCGGGCTTACTTCAATATGAATATTTTTGGAAGGGTATTCGAGCGACTGGGTATGCCAGCGGAGGCTCTTGAACTGCTGTTTGGCTTGGAGCAGGATGGTCCGGAAAAACCCAAGATGCAACCTGGGATCGGAATTATTCACCGGTTGCCGGGACTCATGTCATTTTCCATAAGTCTTGTTGGAATAAACAATCGACTGGACCGCCTGGTTAAGGTCAAGAAACCAGCGTATGAAAAGCTGGCCACAAATATGGAAAATGAGCTTGATACCAGGGAGTATCTGCAGCTTGCTTCGCAGATTTTTGATGAGACAAGAGAGGTGGCCTACTATAACATAATGGTACCCATGCTGGCCATGATGCACCACCGGCTGTTCTCAGGCCTATTGGGGAAACATGGTTGTGATGTGCGGTTAATGGAACTTCGGGGCGCTAGAGAAGCAGCCGCTCTTTACAATCCCCAACATACCTTACAAGCCTTACATAAAGCTTACTTTGAAGGCCTTGATATCGATGCTGAAAATGCTTCATTGCCACCTGAGAAAGAAGAGCTGCTGAAAAAGGATATTGATAAGTTCCTGAAGGATTTTGGGCATTTGAGTGATAGCGGGAATGACTGTTCAAGTATTCCCTGGCGGGAATCCCCTGATTTGATTCGCCGAATGATAGTTCAACAGAGAATAGACAATGATAACCATCAACCTCAGCTTTATCAGGATTTAGACCTTCCTTTGGGTCAGCGAATTTTAACCGGTATCTTATTCAGGAGAACGAGCCGTTTTGTCGTCGATCGTGAAAAAATCAGCTCCCTCTATACCTATGGGTACGGACAATTTAGGACTTGCTTTGTAAAACTGGGTGAACAGCTGGTTAAGCAGGGGGTGCTGGCTGACAAGGAAGATGTTTATTTTCTCTACTGGTCTGAACTGGTGGAGCTGGTGGATGCCCAGAAGCCAGAGCCACAACAGGCTTTGGTTTCATCACGACGACAGGAAATTGAATACTATCGTAAAGTGGCTGTGCCTGAAATCATCCTGGGTAGTGAGCAACCACCAGTGGTGAAGGGTGTACAAGTGGAACTACATGGGATTCCAACGTCTCTGGGCACTTATTCAGGTCCCGCTCGTGTAATCCTTGGTATAGAGGATTTTGAGAAAATTAAGGAGGGTGACGTTCTGATTATTCCCTTTGCGGATGTGGGCTGGACTCCCTTGTTTGCAAAGGCTGGTGCTGTGGTGTCGGAATCCGGCGGGATATTGTCCCATACCTCCATAGTTGCAAGGGAATACCGTATACCTGCTGTGGTATCTGTTTCAGGTGCCTGTCAGCTTGAGGATGGAGTTAGGGTAACAGTCAATGGATATAATGGAGATATCACCTTGTCCACATGGGAGAGTGATGAGTAATGGAAAATCTTTGGCCTTATTTGATTACAGCTGCAGGAGGTTATCTGATTGGTTCAATATCCTTTGCACGCTTGGTTTTTGCCAAGCTGAAGCCTGGACAGACTCCAGATTTAATTCGTACACCAACCACGGATGGTAAGGCTGAGCTTGTATCACATGCCATAGGGGCTACCAATGTTATGATTGCCTTCGGTGCCAGGTGGGGAATGGTGGTCAGTTTAATGGATGCACTGAAGGGCTTTCTGCCGACTTTGGCATTGCTTTTAATATTCCCAGATGATATCTACCATCTGGTGGTTGCCGTTTCTGTATTGATCGGACATCTGTGGCCCATATGGTACCGATTCTCCGGGGGTGGCGGCAATTCCAGCATAATGGGTATGCTTCTGGCCATAAGTCCCTTGGGTTTGATAATAACTCATTTGGGAGGTATGCTGATCGGAAATTTTGTACCCATGCTTGCCTTTATAGGAGGTATTTTCCTGACTATACCATGGTTTGCTTTTATTGAGGGGGTCAGTAGCCCTGAGGTCGCTTTTGCCTTTGCAATATCGATTTTATATTTGTTGGCGGAGCTGCCAGAGATGCTGCAGCTGAGGGAGCTAAAACGAAAGGGACATGAGCTGGATCACAGGCATGTGATGTCAATGATGAAAAAATCTGCTAAAACCGGGGATCCGGTGAAATCCTGGGAGGATCAGGACTTTGAAGCTTAATCTCTGATACAGGTTGACTTGTATATGAGTTGGAAGATAGGCAACATTGGTTGGTTAGAGGATTAAATGATTAAGGGAGGTTATTGATGAGATTTGAACCATTGCTGGAGAAGGATTTGCTACCGGACTTTATCATTAGATGGGGTGCTCGACGCATTACTGGTGCAAGGTTAAGGCAAATTAGGTCCTATGATATTGAAGAGCACCAGAAATACCTTACGGAATACATTCATGACTTGAAGAATCAACCCATTGCAATAAATACTGATGATGCAAACCAGCAGCATTATGAACAGCCAACAGAATTTTTTCAGGAGATCCTTGGAAAAAACATGAAATACAGCTGTGGATACTGGGAAGACTCCATCCCAACCCAAAGTCTCAAGAATCATTTGGATGACTCCGAAGAAGCAATGCTGAGACTGACCTGTGAAAGGGCAGAGATAAAGGATGGTCAATCAATCTTGGATCTGGGCTGTGGCTGGGGATCCTTGTCCCTGTTTATGGCTGATAGATATCCCGATTCCGAAATTGTTGCCGTCTCAAACTCTTCAACACAAAAGGCCTATATCGATGGGAAAGCAAGGGAAAGAAACCTTAAAAATCTGACTGTAATCACGGAAGACATCAACACCTTTACCACAGACCTTCGCTTTCATAGGGTGGTTTCTGTTGAAATGTTTGAGCATATGAGAAATTACGAGAAGCTCATGGGGAAAATAGCAGACTGGCTACTTCCCGGAGGGAAGCTTTTTGTACATATTTTTTCCCATAGGACAACTCCCTATTCCTATGAAGTACGAAATGACAATGACTGGATGACAAAATATTTCTTCTCAGGAGGTACCATGCCAAGTCAGGATCTTCTCCATTATTTTGCATCGGGCTATTCACTGGAAAGGCAATGGGCAGTATCTGGGATACATTACCAGAAGACTCTCGAGGGATGGCTTCAAAGGATGGATGAGAGAAGGGAAAGGATCATGACTATGATGGAAAATGTCGAGGGTAAGGAGAATGCAACCAAGTGGTGGGTCTACTGGAGGGTATTCTTCATGGCCTCTGCTGAGTTCTTCTCATATAATGGGGGAAATGAATGGTACATTAGTAACTACCTTTTCAAAAAGAACTAGAGAGAGTTATTGAGTCAGCGGGGACGGTTCTTTTTGACTCACTGGGAGGTGGAGTATGAATATTGAGATTACTGAAAAAGCCAGGGACTTTATACGAAAAAAAGGGTTCAACTCAATAGTTGTTGATGCCCAACTGACAAATATATGTTGAGGCAGGGTCTATCTTCCCAACGTGTATTTGGGGAATGCAATAAAAAATGATCAGTATGATTCCTATGAGGTTGATAAGCTGGAGGTTTTTGTGAGCAGGAAGCTTGATATAAAGCCAAGCGGCCTGAAAATTCATACTACGGGCATGCTGTTCTTCAAGACAATCGATGCCACTGGAGTTAGAATAATTTGAGTCAGTGGGGACGGTTCTTTTTGACTCATTAGGAGGTGGAGTATGAGGGAAAAATATAGATGGGACAAACAGGTTGACGTTCTTGTGGTGGGAAGTGGCTTTGCCGGTCTGACCGCTGCAATTGAGGCTGGTGAAGCTGGAAAGAATGTCCTGGTAATAGAGAAAATGAAGACAGCCGGTGGAAACTCCATCATAAGCGATGGAGGTATTGCAGCTCCTGGAACCCTGCTGCAGGAAAAGCATGGATTAGAAGACAGCCAGCAGCTTATGTATGAAGACATGCTAAAGGCTGGACTTGGACTCAATCATCCTAATCTGTTACGTACCTTTGTGACAAATGCAGGGGATGCATTCCAATGGACAGTGGATTACCTGAATGTTCCATATATGGATCGGGTTGACCTGTTCGGTGGTCATAGGGTCCCAAGGTGCTACACACCGGAAGGGATAACAGGGAATACAATCCTTAAAAGGATGATCAGGAAAGTGGAGGATCTTGAAATTCCCATACTATACAATACCTGCTTCAGGAGGTTCATCCAGGATGAAAAGGGTAGTGTCATGGGCTGCATGGTGGACAGGGAGTATGACCATAAGTCCAACACCGGAGTATCCACATACATAAAGACCAACAAGGGGATAATATTGGCCTCTGGTGGCTATGGAGCTGATGTTAAGTTCAGGTCCATCCAGGACCCAAGGCTGGATGAAAGCATCCAGACCACCAATAAGCCCTTTGCAACCTCTGAGGTACTTAAATCCGCATTGGAGATAGGGGCTGCATCAGTCCAGCTTTCACACATCCAATTGGGAGCCTGGGCTTCACCGGATGAACCCGGCTTCGGCCACGGTCCTATGTTTGCCGACTATATTGTGTTCAAGCATGGCATCATAATCAATCCCACAACAGGCCAGAGAATTGTAAATGAACTGGGGGACAGAAAACAATCCGCTGACGCCATTTTGGCAACAGGTCATCCATGTGTGGGAATAGCAGACCACAGGGCTGTTACCGAATCAGGCTGGGACATCTCAAAGGCCATCGATAAAGGCGTAGTCAGGGTGTTTGATACCATGGAAGACCTGGCTTCCTTCTACGGAATTGACCTTGAATCCCTGTCTGAATCCATCAATCGGTATAACGGCTTTGCAAATAAGGGGAAAGATGAAGACTTTGGGAAGCCAATATTCCAGGATGCCAAAGGGATTGAGAATCCACCCTACTATGCAATGAGACTATGGCCCAAGGTTCACTTCACAATGGGCGGCCTCAGGATTAATAAAAAAGCCCAGGTAGTGGATTTTGACGGCAATGTCATCAAGGGGCTCTATGCAGCCGGAGAGGTGGTTGGAGGTGTTCACGGGGCCAGCCGACTTGCAAGCTGCGCAATCACGGAATGTATTGTATTTGGAAGGATTGCCGGACAGAACATATGAGTCAAAAAGAACCGTCCCCGGTGACTCAAAATTAAGGAGGAAAACATGGAAAATTTTGATAAATCAGTAGCTGACATGTGGAGGGAGTATCTGGAGCAGATTGGTGAGGATCCGGTCGGGACAAGCCTTACATACGAGTCCTGGCACTTCTGCGACAATGAGGAGGATGCCAATGAGCTGGCTCAGCTGGTTCTGGAGGGGACAAAAAGAGCTACGGCATCTTTATATAGGAGCTATGAATTTGAGAATGAAGAGCTTCCAAAGGAAGGTAATCATATAATCATCACCGATTGGGATGGAGCGGCAAAATGCATAATCAAGAGCAGTAGGGTGACCATTCTACCCTTTAGGAATATCACAGAGGACCACGCAAGAATCGAGGGTGAGGGAGACAAATCACTAAAGTACTGGAGAGAGGGTCACATAGGATTCTTCACCAGGGAATGCCAGGCCATGGGGCTGGAATTTAACGAG
>JANKMX010000007.1:46759-50171 GCA_024649995.1 Gudongella sp.
GGATATGCTTGTTGTATTCGAGGAATTTCATGTGGTCTATCCATAAACGAAAAAGGTCCGGAATTCACAGCCTGAATTCTGGACCTAGATCTTTTCAGATATTTTTCCTACGGATCCTAAGGCCTAAGGATTTTGCAACAGCCTCCCTAACGGCTATGCGAGGAACATCATCAAACTTCTTACCCTTGTAATAGACCGCCCTGCAGTAGGTATCAGCGCCCACAAGATCGGAACAGGATTTGCAGTAGTTGTCAACCACCCTGATGTCCAGGATTTCTTCAATGGGTACACCATCTATCAGGATAAGATTTGATTCTCTGATCCTGTCCTCCTCTATCTTGGTTTCCTTAAGCTTTATGCTGACTCCATGGGATTTCAACTTCCTGTTGAGGAGATCAATTTCATCCGCCAGGCTTGCTCCTGTCCTGCTGCAGCGGTCACAGGTATCCCCTTCCACATCCAGATGTCTCCATTCAATAATCAGAGTCTTCATTGCCAACCTCCCAATATGTATGCCATTTACTAGATCATACACCTGTATCTAAATTAGTTCAACCATCAGGATTAATTTTGCAAATATACCCCGATTACCATGCACATTATATGGAAATATTGTACAATAAGGTAAGATGAAGAAAATGACTAATTGACAAAGGATGATGGACATGAGGGAGCTGTGGGAAATATTCGTCTCGTTTTTCAAGATGAGCGCCGTTACCTTTGGAGGTGGCTATGCAATGCTGCCAATACTCCAAAGGGAAATTGTTGAGAGCAAGGAGTGGATGACAGAGGAAAAAATCATAGATTACTATGCAGTGAGCCAGGGACTGCCCGGTATCATAGCAGTAAATGTAGCTATATTCATAGGAAAGGAAAGAAAGGGTGTGCCTGGAGGGATTGCAGGAGCTCTGGGGATTGTAGGGCCCTGCCTTTTCATAATAACCTTTATTGCAGCCTTCCTCAGCAACTTTCAGGACAATCCCATCGTCAGGAATGCCTTTGCAGGAATAGCGGTATGCGTTTCAGCACTGATACTTAACTCCGTTATTGGACTCTGGAAAAAGGGAGTGGTTGACAAGACCGGAATTGCCGTATTCGCAATTGTGTTCATAGGAATCATGGCTACTGGTCTATCACCTATAGTGCTTATTGTGGCCTCTGCGATTTTTGGGATTGTATCCAGAAAACTGGCAGGAGGTGGGCTAAAATGATATTTGCTAAACTGTTCTACGAATTTTTGAAGATTGGCTTCTTCACAATTGGTGGTGGAATGGCAACAATCCCATTCCTTCAGGAGCTGTCCGAATCAACAGGCTGGTACTCAATAGCCTTTATTGCGGACATGGTTGCCATTTCCGAGTCAACCCCCGGTCCAATAGGCATAAACATGGCTACCTATGTGGGCTATAATGTTGCTGGAATTCTTGGGGGAGTCATCGCGACCCTTGGTCTTGTGATACCCTCCATTATCATAGTGTCAGTGGTTTCAGGCTATCTTGAAAGGTTCAGAAAGAGTGCCCTTGTGGAGAATGTATTCTATGGACTCAGGCCTGCGGTGACTGGACTGATTGCAGCTGCAGGTGTTGAAATAGTTAGGATAGCGGTTCTTGACACTGAGCTCTACAAGACCACAAATGAAATGGGGGACCTTCTTGACTGGAGAAAGGCCCTGTATTTTGTTATTATTTTTTATCTAATAAGGAGATTCAAGAAGCATCCTGTGGCATACATAGCACTATCGGCAATGATAGGAATAGCATTTGGATTTGCAAACTAAATTTATCTGGGATGAAGCTTGATTTTGAATTGCTTCATCCCTTGTCATTTCATTCAGTGTTGAAGCAGGCATAAATGTTTAAATCTACAAAAATAAGAATGAATATTTGAGTTTTAACGCAATCAAGCAGGGTATTTATCTTAATGATAGGATAAAGGGAAATTCTAAAATCCCAGATCTTTTTAGGGCTTTATCTTGGAAGGAATTATTAAGGATTCGTGCTTGGATAAATTTTGTATTGAGATTATCAAAACCTAGAAATGGAGGCAGCCATGAAAAAGAAATTAGTGATTGCATTGGTTATTTTTACAGCTGTTGCAGCAGGAATATTCTATCTTTTAACCGCGGGAAACATTGGCACAAGGTACAATACTGCCCAGGTTGAGAAGGGTGAAGTTGGGAGGTTTGTCCAGGATACCGGAAGGGTAAGCTCAAGGAACATTAGAAAATATTATGGGAACAGCGCGAATAAGGTAGAATCATTAAATGTCCAGCTTGGTGATCAGGTTAAGAATGGGCAGCTACTGATTGAATTTGAGAATAACCTTGATCTTGAGATCCAGAAGGTGGAAAAGCAGATTGAAGCTCTTGAGGCTACATATTCAGATGCGACATCGGGAACCAGTATTGAGAGCATAAACAGTGCAAAAATTGAAATTGCAAGAATCAATTCAAATATTGATCTGGCAACCAGGAACAGGGACAGGATCCAGGAGCTCTACAGTAACGGAGCTGTATCCCTGGTTGAACTGGAGCAGGCACAGAACAACCTTTCACAGCTGCAAAGCAGCCTTGCTGTTGCACAGAACAACTACAATCAGCTGATCAAGGGTGTCTCGGGAAGCACCAGAAAGAGGTATGAGGCAGAAATCGACGTACTTCTCTTGACCCTGGAATCACTTGAAAAAAGCAAGGAGGATTCAAAAATATATTCCGACATAGAGGGTGTGGTAACTGAGGTTAACACCTTTGCAGGGGATATTCCTTCAGCAGGGGCCATGATCCTTGAGATACAGGACCCTTCAGCCAAGGTTGTACTGGTTGATTTCATGGTGGAGGATGCAATAATTATAGAAGCTGGAATGAGGGCTTTAATCGTGGACCAGGAGCTCGGAGTGGACCTGGATAATCTAGAGGTAAGCAGGATATACCCCAAGGCCTTCATAACAATGTCAGAGCTGGGGGTCGAGGAAAACAGGCAGACAGTGGAGATCGGCCTTCCGGAGGCTGGTGGGAACCTGTCCTATGGACTTGAACTCCGGACGAGGGTCATTGTTGATGAGTCCCAGGAGGCACTTCTGATACCAAAGGAAGCTGTATATGCTAGAAACGGGAACACATATGTTGAGGTTCTTGAGGATGGAGAGCCCGTTGAACGTGAAATACAAACCGGTATTGAGGATCAAAACCACATAGAGGTAACTGAGGGCTTGACTGAGGGTGAGGAGGTAATCCTCAACTACATGGAAGAATAGCAGATTCGATTGTGATGAAAGAAGGGATATGATGATCAAGGTCAAGAACCTTTACCACTCATACAGCAATGATGACAAATATGCGGTCAATGATGTAAGCTTTCAGGTGGACGAAGGGGAAATTTTCGGTTTTCTAGGTCCGTCTGGAGCAGGAAAATCA
>JANKMX010000007.1:50181-57091 GCA_024649995.1 Gudongella sp.
AAAATCAACAACCCAGAATATTCTTGTGGGTCTTTTGCAGCTGCAAAAGGGAGAGGTCCAGGTAGCTGGATATGACGTCAAGGAAATAAAGAACAAGATGTTCAATAAGATAGGCATGTCCTTTGAGCAATCCAATGTCTACAACAAGATGTCAGGCTTGGAGAACCTTGAATTCTACGGGAAGCTATTCGATGTGGAAACAAGGGACCCCATGGAACTGATCAGGATGGTCGGTCTGGATGGCAAGGAAAAGATTAGGGCTGGGGAGTATTCAAAGGGCATGAAGCACAGACTAACCTTTGCCAGGTCCATGATAAACAATCCCGAGATGTGGTTTCTGGATGAGCCCACAACCGGACTGGATCCTGCCATTGCATCAAACATAAAGGATATAATCAAGGAAGAGAACAGGAAGGGAGTAACTGTCTTCCTGACAACCCACAACATGTACATTGCCGATGAGCTGTGCGATCGAGTGGCCTTCATTGTTGACGGAAAGATAAGACTCATAGATTCTCCCAAGCAGCTTAAGCTCAAGTACGGAGAGAAGCTTGTGGAGGTTGAATATTACAAGGATGACGTGCTTCACAAGGAAAGCTACTCAACCGTGGTTGAAGAGGAAAAGGAGAAGCTGATAGAGGTCATTAGGAAAAACGACATACAGACCATGCATACCAAGGAAGCAACCCTTGAGGAGATATTCATCAAGGTAACAGGAAGGGGCCTGGTCTAGATGAAACTTTGGTACAGCTTTATAAAGGAGATGAAGCTTTCTTCAAAGAACTGGTATTTCTATATTGAGCTGGGAATGGCAGTGGTCCTGCTCCTTATACTTGTTTTTGTTGTGCCTGAAAATTTTGATAGTAAGGGTGAGGAATACATATACCTTGACCTGCCACAGACTGTCAGAGACAGAATAAGGGATGACCTGCTTGAGGAGGATTTGGACGGTAGATCCCAACTGATGGATGTTGAGGCAAATGATAGGGTATATCTTGCTGAACTTTTTGAAACAGAGGAATCGGAGATATACCTTCTTGACAGTAAGGAAGCCCTTGATGCATTTTCAAATTCAGAAAGGGTGCCCACTGTACACATTCGTGTAAATGAGGATAATCAGATTGTACAAACCTATTATCTCCAGGGCTATGAGACCCAGAAGCTCAGGAACCTCCTGCTTGTTTTCCAGAACAGGAAGGCAGGCCTTGATGTCATAGAGGACTACTCTGACAATATTGTCGTAAGGTCCCTATATCAGGATACGGAACCCTTAAGCGACAGGGAGAACATCATACCTGTTTTCCTTACCTTTAACGGAAGCCTTATGAGTCTTTTCATAATTGCAGCATATATTTTTCTGGATAAGGATGAGGGTATAATAAAGGCCTATGCCGTTACGGCATCCTCGGTATGGCATTACCTCCTGAGCAAGATTGGAGTAATAATAGTGACATCAATAGTAACAACATTGATTGTCACCGTTCCCATAATGGGCATGCAACCTAACTTTCCAGCCATGCTGCTATTTCTGGTCACATCCGGATTTTTTGCTGCATCACTGGGACTATTTCTAACAAGCTTCTACAAGGACATATCCCAGGCATTTGGTGCGATGTATATTGTCATAGTTGTAATGATCATGCCAAACATATCATATTTCACACCCAGCTGGGATCCTGACTGGATCAAGATCATCCCAAGCTACGTGATGCTCCAGAGCTTCAAGGAGATTATATCTGTTAATGGCAATATGTCATACGTAATGCTTGCATCGTTGGGCTTTGCTGTATTGGGCATGGATATTTTCATTCTTGCAAACCATAGATTCAAGAAGACCCTTACCCTGTAAAGGAAGTGTTGTGAAATGATAAGAAAAATTCTTTTAATATTTCAAAGGGATATGAAAACCAGTGTAAGGAATTTCATAACGCTTTACATACTGGTTGTGCCTGTTATGTTTGCCATTATGATCAATGTATTTTCCCCTGGCATAAATGATACGACAGTTGAGGTTGCACTTCTGGAAGGTGAGAATCCACAGCAGGAGGAATACTTCGGACAATTTGCCAAGGTGGAGGTCCATGAAACCCTTGAGGACATTGAGGAGAGGGTAATGAAAAGGGACAATATTGTTGCAGTCCTGCCAGATTCAGGTGATGAATACTTCATCCTTAGACAGGGAAATGAACCAGACTACATCATAGACTATGTAAGAAATCTCACTGCCTTTGACCATTACGACATTGGAATGGAGGACACTACAGCCGAGATTGTTGACTATGGCAGGGAAATACCACCCTTGAAGAAGATCATGGTCAATGTTGCAATAATCTTCACATCAATCATGGGTGGGATGATAATAGCAATAAACATAGTTGAAGAGAAGGTCGACAACACCATAAGCGCCATAAACCTCTCTCCTGTATCAAGACTAGGCTTTATTGCAGGTAAAAGCCTCATAGGAATATTTGTTCCCATCGTAGGTTCATTTATTCTAATATTCTTTACGGGCTTCCGGGATATCAACTATTTCCAGGCCTTGCTCATGGTTGGAACAACCTGTCTCATAAGTCTTTCGGTGGGCTTTGTCGAAGGAATCAACAATGATGATGTCATGACTGCGGCCGGTAATATGAAGCTGCTTTTCATGCCTCTGTTTGGCAGTATAGCAGGAGTGGAGCTTCTGGCTGACAAGTGGCAGCCGCTATTCTATTGGATACCCTTCTACTGGGCATACAAAGGCAATGACCTGGTATTGTCAAATACCGGTGAATGGCTTGACATAGGGAAATATTCAGGGATTGTCCTTCTAATAAGCGCTATAGTGTTCTTGCTGCTTGCGCCTAGAATCAGAAAAGGACTGGAGCAGTAGGTCTGGAATTGATAAGGTAGGTCAATAAAAAAAGGGGGTATTTATATGAGCATATGGGGTATATTAGCCATTGTATATGCTGCTGCAGTAGTTGTGATAGCCGTCGTCAAGCCTGAAAAGATCTGGAACATGAAGAAGATAGAACTGTTCAAAAAGGTCCTTGGAGATAGGGGGACTGAGATTTTCTTCTATGTCTGGGCTCTGATTTTCCTGGTATTGGGAGTTTGGCTGATAGCAAGATAATTAAAGGTATTGAAAAGGTGAAGCTCTCCATATGGAGAGCTTCAATATCTTGTCTTCAGTATTTCCTTTTCCAGCTCCTGCAGCTTTTTGACAGTATCATCACTAAGCTTTGATAGAAGATCTCTTCTTGTCTCAATTGCCTTTTCTTTTTTTACAATATTTCTTTCCTGCTTAAACAGGGATGCCCATTGTATCTTTTTACCTTTTTCAAAAAGGTCGTAGTCAATTATCCTCCTGCCGTCCTCCAGATATTCAAGCCCAAAGAGGATTCTCTTGATTTCCTGCGGGGAGTAAAAGGTAAGAAGCCGGATGCTGTAGACATCAATGAAAAGGAGAGCCCTAGGCTGGTCCTTTGACCAGGATTCACCCGTCAGAATACCAATCTGTAGAGCATCAAGAACCGTGAGTAGTCTACTGTAATGGAGCTCGTAGGCACCAAAGCTGTCGTATATCCTTATTTCAAGACTTGACCATCCTTTTGATCCAACACCCAGATTAAGATATTTTATGGAGTGTCTTCTTAGTACCTGCTTGATCTTGAAATAGTCCTCATCTATTCTGACAAATTGAGGATGGAAATCATCAGCGGACATGGACCTGTATATTGGCTTGTCGGAGATCCCTATAATGGTTCTGTCTTCAAAACCATTCTCGCTGCACTCATCAAAGGAAGCAAGCTCACCCTCAAAATCCTCCCTTACCTTTTCAACCACTGCTCCCAGATTGCCTGCTGAACGCAATATCAGAACCTGAGGTCCCGATCTCATTGTTTGAACCAAACCCTGACTCACAATTTCACGGAGCTTGCAGGCCAGGACAAGGGGGTCCAAAAAGACCACTATGGCATCTGTTTTCCTGTACCTTGTCATTTCCTTGTTTTCATACTCTATAATATATACTATGGTGTGATTTTCTTCGCTTCTCTTCATCACTGTTTCCATCTCAACCACAACTCCACCAAGGTCATTGCACAAGTGATCGATGAGTCTTTCTTTATCTAGCGTTGTAATCAGAAGTGATCTGGGCCCGCTCCTTACAAGTGAAACCATAAAACCATCCCCCTTAAGGTAATTTATCTAAAGCTTGGTCTTTCTTCTCTTCAATCTCTCCTGATCAGTGCCCATTGGGTAATCAAGCTTGATCACCTGGAGAGTCTCAACATCGATAGCATGTATTGCGGATATTCCATTAAGGTAAATTTTGCCATCAATGGTTTGACTTTCAATGGACAGGTCATGGCCGTAGAGGTAAACATCCGCTTCCATATCCCTTAAGCTATCCGAGTAATGGCTTATTGCAAAGCTATTCGTTCCTATTCTCAGTAGCTTCTTGTCCTCAACAACCTCAATGCTATTGGCATTTTCAGAAATGAAATCCAGATTGTCATGATTCCCCAGTGTAAGATATACCCTTTTGGCCCTGGTATTATCCAGTATCCTCAGCATCTTTCTGGCCTCATGCCTGTACCTGGCCATATAGCTTTGATGCAGACCCAGCTTGATGTTGTCTGCTATATCTCCCGTATGAACTATGAAGTCTGGGTTTATTAGCTTGATGACCCTTCTGATTTCAGGGTAGATGAAGCTTGGAGTATCGGAAATATGCAGCAATATGGTTTTGTTGGAGTCTATTAAATTTTGGTCTATGTCTATCCTTCCAAGCATTGAGTTCAGGAAGTCTCGTATTATATTCATCTGTAAACACCTCAATATAATTATACATTAAAAAGCAGAAAGGAGAAGAAGATTTGATGGATGCAGGAGGAAAAGTCTTGTCCGAAAAGTATTCAGAATAGGTAGAATACTTTAGTGTATTTACGAGTAAATGTTAATGTGGTATGATTATTAAAGTGGAGATAATTTAACAATTACATAATATAGTTGGCACAAAAAAATACAACCAAATGAAAGGGAGTTATGCAATGAGTAAACCAATCATGTCAGCACACTTTGAATCAAGAAAACCTTCAGATGTTAGACTGGCTCAGATGAAGTACGATGAAAGGGAGAAGAAGCCGGAGGCAGTAATCAATGTGGGAATCGGTAACGTATCCCTGCCAACAAATCCCGCAATGATGAAGAGGATGTTCAATCTGGATGCTCCTGAAAGCCCATTTTCAAAAGGTGTCATCAGATATTCAGGTACAGCAGGAACTCCTGAGGCACAGGCTGCCTTCAAAAACATACTTAAAAGCGAAGGATTTGACACAAGCAAGCTAAATGTTCAGGTAACAGACGGTGGATCTTCAGGAATGGAGCTTGTAATCCTTGGTGTTTGCGGTCCAGCTGGAGAAAACGAAAGACCACTTATGATGATTGACCCTGCCTATACAAACTACATTTCATTTGCCCAGAGACTTGGAAGAAAGACTGTGACTATAAAGAGACAAATGGGAGAAGACGGACTGTTCAACCTTCCAGAAATGTCGGAGATTGAAGCAATTATCAAGGAGCACAATCCTGGCGGACTGCTTGTAATCCCATATGACAACCCAACAGGTCAGCTTTATGACCACGAGACCTTAAAGGACCTTGCAGAGCTTTGTGTCAAGCACAACATGTGGCTCATAGGAGACGAGGCATACAGGGAGCTTTACTACAAGGAAGACAAGGAGCTTGTAAGCATCTGGGGATTGTCAGAGGAAGAAGTTCCAGGAATAGAGGGAAGAAGAATAAGCATCGAGACCGCATCCAAGGTATGGAATGCATGTGGACTTAGAATGGGCGCGGTTATAACAGACAATGCAGAGTTCAGCAAGAAATCAATTGCAGAGTATACAGCGAACCTTTGTGCCAATGTAATCGGCCAGTACATCTTCGGAGCCCTTGCCCATGAGAGCAAGGAAGACATCCTAAGCTGGTGCAAGGAGCAGAGGGATTACTACAAGGACATGATTGTCAAGGTAAGGGAAGGACTTCTGGAGAAGGAGCCTAAGCTTATTGTATCAAGACCTGATGCGTCAATCTACTCCGTAATAGATGTTAGAAACGTAGTTAAGCCTGGCTTTGACTCAATTGACTTTGTTCTATACTGTGCAGGCGAGGGCTCAGTTGAAATAGACGGGGTGGAGACAACCCTTCTGGTAGCTCCAATGAAGGGCTTCTATGACGTGGCGGATTCTTCAGAGAACCCAGGAACCACACAGTTCAGGATATCATTTGTTGAATCACCTGAGAACATGATGAAGGTTCCAGAGTTGTTTGTAGAGCTGTTGAAGAAATACGAGGCTCAAAGATAATAATAATTAATAAGAGGTCTGCCTGATCAATCAGGCAGACTGTTTTTTTTGACCAGGAGAATAAGAGGATACACTATCGCCAGGACTGCACCCATAATCGGCAAAATGAAAATCGGTACATGCTCCACAAGATACCCTGACAGGAGTAGAGAAACCGGAAGCACAACCTTTACAAGACTCATGGTAAGACCGAAGACCACCCCTCGAAGAGCAGAAGGAATCTCATCCTGCATAATTGTTATTATGGGGATATCCACATAGGATATTAGGATTCCCATCAAAACACTCAAGGCTGTGAAGTATGTTCCGTATACAATTGTTGAGGAGGTCACCATTGCTGGAAGGCCTATGGTTGATGCCAGCAGCGCCAGAAGACAGGTTGAAAGTACCAGTAATCTGGAATAGGAACTCTTTTCAAGGACCCTGCCAATTGTAAGAGTTCCAATGATAAGACCCACAGGGAACATTGAGTTTATAAGACCAAACATTTCAGGAGGCAGCTCCAGCACCTGGTTAATGATATAAGGCATGGGCACGTTCACAGAGAAGCCCAGGAG
>JANKMX010000080.1 GCA_024649995.1 Gudongella sp.
AAAGACAGCTGTTGCAATTTTTCTTGGAGAAGATGAAAAGAAACAGGAAAAGAATATCCATTACGCTTCCACTCTGGAGGATACCGCAAACCTGGCTTTCTACCTTTCCAGGAAAAAGAGTGTGGATAAGAATAAAGTTAAGGAGTTGGAAGAAAGACTGGACAGTATTAAGCTAAACAAAGGTCAAAGATGGATTCATGGTTATTATGGAGGAGGTACCTTGGCTGGAGAAGCTAAGCTTATACTTGAAAAATATATGGATTTCCCAGAAAACAAAATAATAGATTTTGGGGATGATGAGTATACAAAGGGTAGGCCCCATCCTATGATAGATCCCGGCACTAGGATCGATGCAATAAAAAGTTTAAAGAAGGATGAAAGTGTAGCCGTAGTGATTTTTGATAACGTCATCGGATATGGATCAAGCACGGATATGGCAGGGTCCTTGGGACCACAGATAGCAGAGGTTCTTGAGCAAAAGAGGAACAGTGGGAGGGATATAATTTTCATTGCTTCAGTTTGCGGAACTGAAAACGACGTTCAGGTATATTCCAAGCAGGTGGAGGAGCTTGAAAAAGCGGGAGTGATTGTTATGAGCACCAACGCCCAATGTGCCAAGCTTGCATCTGAGATAATGGAATACCTAAATGTAGAAGGGAAACGGGATGAAACATCTTCTGGATTGTTGGGCGAAAATCTCAAGGTTCTGAACGTAGGGGTGGAAAGCTTTGGAAGGACTTTGTATGAGCAGGATGTAGAAGTGGTGCAGTACAATTGGGCACCAATAGCAGGTGGGAATAAGAAATTGCAAGAAATGCTTCAGAAATTAAATAACATATAGGGGGTATATCAATGATCTATAAAAATCTTGACCAGGCAAATGAAGCAGTTATTGCCAAGATAACTGATGCACAACCATTTCTGATAGATGTGGTACCAGCAAAGACTGTTATCAAGGAGCTTGAAGGAAGAGTCTTGCTTCATGCCGGACCACCAATCAGATGGGAGGATATGACAGAGCCAATGCAGGGATCCTGCTATGGCGCATCAATATTTGAAGGATGGGCTTCAACCAAGGAGGAAGCTGAGAAGCTATTATCAGAGGGCAGCATCACATTTATTCCATGCCATGATGTGGATGCTGTGGGCCCTATGGGCGGAATCACATCAGGGAATATGCCTGTTCTAGTTGTTGAAAACAGGGAGCATGGTAATAGGGCCTACTGCACCCTAAATGAGGGTATAGGAAAGGTTCTCAGATTCGGAGCCTACGGTGATGAGGTTGTAAATAGACTGCACTGGATAAAGGATGTACTTGGACCTTCCCTATCAAAGGCTCTTGGTAAGATGCATGAAGGGATGAACCTTGGTGTGATAGTATCAAAGGCAATTACCATGGGGGATGAGTTTCACCAGAGAAATATTGCAGCTTCTGCTTTGTTTATGAAGGATATTATGCCCTATCTACTTGAAGCAGAAATTCCACACAAGGACCTACGACAAGTATCAAAATTTCTGGCTGATACAGACCAGTTTTTCCTGAATATAGCAATGGCATACTGCAAGTCGGTTATGGATGCCGCTAAATCCATAGGAGAGGGAACCATTGTTACAGCAATGACAAGGAACGGAAATGAGTTTGCAATTAAGGTCTCTGGGCTTGGAGATAGATGGTTTACTGCGCCTGTAAATATGCCAAAGGGATTGTTCTTCACAGGCTACACCCAGGAGGATGCTAATCTGGATATGGGAGACAGTGCTATTACAGAGACATTTGGTGTGGGTGGAATGGCAATGATTGCAGCACCTGGGGTCACTAGATTCGTCGGTGCTGACGGAATGGGAGCAGCAATGGAAATAAGCGATGAAATGGAGGAAATCTCGGTTGGACACAATCAGAATCTCGCAATTCCAACATGGGACTTCAAGGGAGCCTTGGTGGGGATTGATGTCCGTAAAGTGGTTGAAACTGGAATAACTCCATTGATAAATACAGGCATTGCCCATAGGGAGGCAGGTGTTGGGCAGATAGGAGCAGGAACAGTAAGGGCTCCGTATGATTGCTTTGCAAAGGCTCTGGAGGGACTGGTGGAGAAGTATGCTTCAGAAGAAGACAATTAATCCAATTGCAATAGATGGAGATGTGATACCTCTCCTTGAAAGACCCAACATAATCAGAATCCATAGCCAGTTCGAAAATACGATAAACTACATTACGGACAAGGGTTTGATGATAGTAACGATGAACGAAGAGGTTCTCCCACCTTTGGGAATAGTTTTAAGCAGAAATGGTTATCAGGAGTTTTCGCTGGAGAGAAGTAAATTCATCATATCGGAATCAAGAATATACTCATCATATATTGAAACCTATGGAAAATATCCAGAAGCAAGAATATTTGATGTGTATATGAGAAAATTTCTGCATGATAATCTTGAAAATGGATTGGGGCTTGGAATTGAAGAAATAGAAAAAATCCTTAAGACCAGTAGACTGTGCAACCTTTCATTAGAAGGTAAAATATTATGGGATATGATACGAGGAACAGGCACAGTTGATATAAAGTCCATTGTAGGAAGAGGTAAAGGACTTACTCCAGCATGGGATGACTTTATTGTTGGTATCTATGCAGTTCTCAGGGCTAATGGGGCGGATGAAGCTTTAAGACAAAAAATCCAGGAGCTACTATTTTATGGCGAGGTCAAACCAACAACCGACATATCTCATGACTTTTTGACTAAAGCAGTCAAAGGATGCTTCAGTCAAAACATATTAAGTCTAATGAATTCCATACAGAATAATATTTTTGATGAAAAGTCCTACCTTAATGTGATAAAATATGGTGGTACATCAGGAGTGGATACATTTATAGGGATCATGTCAGGATATGCAAGTCTGCTGGGATTTAGAAGAATATGAATGGGAGTGGTCATTATGAGTAAAGTTATGATAGCCTTAGGTGGAAATGCTCTTGGAAACAATCCAATGGAGCAATTGGAGCTGGTAGAAAGAACTGCAAAACCGATAGTTGACCTTATAGAGGACGGGCACACCGTTGTTGTTGCTCATGGAAACGGACCACAGGTGGGGATGATTAACCTGTCCTTTGAAACGGCAAATTTGACTGACAACAAAGTTCCTGAAATGCCATTTCCAGAGTGTGGAGCCATGAGTGAGGGCTATATTGGATATCACCTACAGAATTCCATAAAAAATGAGCTTTCAAGACGAAGCATTGAGAAATCAGTAGGTACAATAGTAACCCAGGTAGTGGTGGACAGACATGACAAGGCATTTGAGAATCCTTCCAAGCCCATAGGCGGATTCTATACCGAAGAGGAGGCAAAACTCCTGGAGGAGGAAAAGGGATACACAATGATAGAGGATTCAGGAAGGGGCTATCGAAGGGTTGTTCCCTCACCAAAGCCCGTTGATATAGTTGAAATAGACATTATCAGGGATATGGTCGACAGGGACCATGTTGTAATTGCAGTTGGAGGGGGAGGAATACCTACCCTGAGGGAGGAAGGAAAGCTAAAGGGTGTTGCAGCTGTAATTGATAAGGACCTTGCAAGTGAAAAGCTTGCAGAGATGCTTAACTGTGACATACTTTTCATATTAACCGCTGTTGAAACAATAGCATTGGACTTTGGAAAACCTAGCCAAAGGGAGTTGAGTTCAATGACAGTCGAGGAAGCGGAACAGTTTATGAAGGAAGGCCATTTTGCTCCAGGAAGCATGCTGCCAAAGGTTATGGCAGCAGTGGATTTCGTAAAATCCCATCCAGAGAGAGAAGCAATCATAACCTCCCTGGAGAGTGCAAAGGCAGCAATCCATGGTGAAACAGGAACAAGAATAATTTCTAGCTAATCAAAGCCCTCCTAAAAGGAGGGCCTGTCTGCATCAATTTAGGATATGATTGAGAGGTAATTAAATGGGAATCATTTTAAAAGATATACTCAAGATGTCATGCTTCGAGAATTCAAGACTGGTATCAGGAAATGAGATAATTGACAGAACTGAAGTGGAAGGTATAACCATTGTTGAAAGACCTGATATCGCCAATTGGATAAAGGGAGGAGAGCTTCTTTTAACAAGCTTCTATTCAATTGAAACGGATATCCAGGCACAGAGTAAGCTTATTGAGGATGTTGCAAAGAATGGCGCTGCTGGGATAATAATAAAGGTCTCCGATATGGTGCCTGTAATATCAAATGATATTGTGGAAACAGGGAGGAGCTTGAACTTTCCGGTAATAACCATCAGCAAAGAGGTAAAGTACATCGATATCCTCTATCCTGTTATGGGTCTTTTGTTCAATGAACAGGTGTATAGACTCAATTATTATAAGGAGTGCCATGAAAAGTTCAATAGACTATCCCTTGAGATGAAAGGATTTCAATCCATAGCCAAGACCCTGGACCAGATGGTTGAGAACCCAGTAATAATTTTCGATAGTGAAATGCGAATACTGGCATTTAGCAATGAGAATTTTTCGGAACTAAACATTGCCGAGAAAGAAATGAAGAGAATGATTTATGAAGGTTACCCGATATATGGGTTGGATATCAATTTTGAGGAGGATGAGTATCACCTTACCATTGAACCTATAGAAGTGGTCAATAGAATACAGGCTTACCTTGGTATTCTTGAAGTTAACAGAGATATGACCAAGCTTGACTTTATTGCTCTTGAAAGTGCCGCAAATACCCTTAGGTTGGAGATCCTTAAGGAAACTGCGGTAAATGAAGCTAAGCTTAGATATAAGGGAGACTTGATGGACGATCTTATAAGTGGAAACTATGATTCAGTCCAGAGCATCTACGACAGAGGGCAGATACTTGGCTGGGATCTAAAAAAGAAATATCTTTTAGGTCTTTATAACATTAGCTGGAAAAACAAGAAAAAGGTTGAAAACAATGCTGAGTGGTCACTTGAATCCAGGAACATTGTAAAGACAATTATTGATAGGATAGCATATCATCATACTACAGGACACATTTCACTGATCAAGGGAGAAGAACTGATAGTTTTTTGGCCGGTAGTTGAAAGAGAGAATCGGAAAGCTTCCATTAACAAGTTGAAGCTGTTTGGCGAGGAAGTGAGGGATACCGTTAAGAAGAGATTTGGAGATGTATACGTTACCATGGGTATTGGTAGTGTTGCTGAATCAGTTGAAGATATGGGTGTAAGCTACAACGAAGCCAAGGATGCAGCAATCTTTGGCAGGAGAATCTTTGGTGAGGACTCCACAAGTGTGTTCGATGAATTGGGAATATACAAGATGCTCTGTAGCTTTGATAACAGGGATGCTTTGGCAAGCTTTATACCTGAAAGTCTAAGAAAGCTGATAAATTACGATAAGGACAAGAACAATGAGTTGATCGACACATTTGAGATGTACCTGAAGTGTAACTTGAATGCAGTGAAGACTGCAGAGGAGCTCTTTGTTCATTACAAGACTGTACTCTATAGGCTAAACCGGATCAAGGAGCTCACGGGACTTGATATTGAGGATAGGGATAAGATGCTCGAAATTGAAGTTGGGCTTAAAATAATGAAAATCATAAGATAAGAAAATCCTGGTTTCCAGATGGAAACCAGGATTTTTCTAGACCTCAGGGTCTCGATTGCAGTCCTTTGAGTAGACATATGAAAGAGGCTCATAGCCAACCGAATAGGTTGCTTGGTGAACAAATGGCCCCATCCAGATAAAATCACCCTTCTTCACTGAAACCCAGTTATTGTCCAGGTTATACATTCCCTCCCCGGTTAAAAGGTATGCACCATGCTCTTGTACATGTGTCTCAATATAAGGGTGTGAGCCTCCCGGCTGGAATGTAAGGATATGGAAGTTCATATCAAATTCCACGCTGGTTGGCAGGAAATCTATAAGGGTTACATCCTTCATATCTTCATAAAGGTTAACTGCCAGATTCTTTACATTGTCACAAACAAGCCAAGGTTGGCCCACTCCCTCAGCAGGGATGTATCTTTGCTTGTAAAGAACCAGCTTCGTGTTCTCTTCTGAAGTATTGGTCATTATCATACTTTTGCTTGGGGGACAATATAGATAACCCTGTTCCTCAAGATTGTAGGTATCTTCATCTACCTTGACCTGAAGCTTCCCTGATACAACATAAACAAATGTCTCTACTCCATTTCCACCAAAACCTCTTCTGTTTCCACCACCTGGATTAAAATCAACAAGGTATTCTACAAAGCTTGCTCCAAGCTTAGGTGAAGCCACCACACTTATTCTGGCATCCTCAAAATGTGGAATTACGTTGTTAACAAGTCCATCTGGTGGTACCAGAGCAAAACTTCCGTGATTTATTATTGCCCGACTACTAAGTAAATCATTTCTATAACCCATTTCAAAACTCCCTTCTTGCATTGATTGATATTTTTCTCACCACATATATATTATCAATCTTATCATAGGTAAATCCATTAGCAATAGAGGATAAAAAAAAAGAAGAGTCTTTGTCAGTTCTTATAGCTGTATTATAGTTACAATATAAGTAAAAGGAGGTTAAATTAATGATACGACATTTAGATGAGTTTAAGGTTGAAAAAATTAATGGACTCAAGGATGGCAAAGGATATGTTACGGTTGTGAATTTCTTTGAGCAAGAGGATTTTCTGGGGAAAGGGAGACTGTACGGGAAATCAATAATAGAACCAGGCAATTCAATTGGTTATCACACACACGAAGGAGACCAGGAAGCGTACTTCATAGTAAAGGGCAAGGCTCTTTACAATGACAATGGTGAAGAATCCATTCTGGTTCCGGGAGATCTTGCAATATGCAGAGATGGAGATTCACATTCCATTGAGGCATGTGGGGATGAGACACTTGAATATGTGATGTTGATTCTATATAACTAGGATTGCAAGATTTATCTATTTATGACAAAATATGAAAAAACAAGATTGATATGAGATTAACAATATAAATAGAATGTTAATGTTGAAGGAAGTGATTAAATGGTAATTGATGGCTTTAATCAAAAAGAACTTGAATCCTTGATTGAAGAGTTGTCTACCTATGGTGGCAGTGATGGAAGAGGGATTACAAGACTTCTATTTGATGACAACTGGATAGGTGCACAGAATTGGCTTAAGGATATGTTTGTCCAGAAAGGTCTTGATGCTTACTATGACGATGTGGGTAATTTGTATGGTAGGCTTGAGGGATATGATACAGAGTCTGTAATAATGACAGGGTCTCATGTGGATACTGTTGTATCAGGGGGAAAGTTAGATGGTCAATATGGTATCATCGCAGGCATGATGGCAATTGAGTATCTGAAAAATCAATATGGTACTCCCAAGAAGACCCTGGAGGTTGTTTCAATGGCAGAAGAGGAAGGTAGTAGATTCCCTTTCACCTTCTGGGGATCAAAGAATATTGTTGGAACTGTGCGTGAAGAGGAAATGACTGAGATTTTTGATGAAAATGGAATAGGCTTCAAAGAAGCACTTTATAAAACAGGATTTGGATTCAACAAAAAAGTTGATGATAAAGAAATTGAAGCATTTATTGAGCTTCATGTGGAGCAAGGTGGAGTGCTTGAAATTGAGAAGAACTCAATCGGTGTGGTTCACCATATTGTGGGCCAGAAAAGATATATTGTAACTGTAGATGGTGAGGCCAATCATGCAGGAACAACTCCCATGGGGTATAGAAGGGATTCACTTCACGGTGCTGCAAGGATGATATGTGAAATTATGAATAAAGCCATTGAATACGGAGACCCTTTGGTTGCGACCACTGGAAAGCTGGATCTGGTCCCAAACACATCAAACGTGGTGCCTGGCAAAGCGGTATTCACCTTGGACATAAGACATATAGATAAGCACATTATGAATGAGTACATTGAAAAAGTAATGTCTCTGATGAAGGAAATTTCAGAAGAGATGAATCTTGGACTTGACGTTGAGAAATATATGAACGGAGATCCTGTACCAATGGATGAAAATTTGGTTGAAGTAATACGCAACCAATGTGAAGAAAAGGGAATGAATTATAGGATGATGCACAGTGGAGCAGGTCATGATGCTCAGATTATGGCTCTTAAGGTGCCAACTGCTCTGATTTTTGTTCCTAGTCACAAGGGTATAAGTCACAACCCTGAAGAATATACAGATTTGAGGGATCTTGTGGAGGGAGTAAAAATTCTAATAGAAACTCTTTACAATCTTGCTTATTAGGCCAGTAAGCAAGATGTGCACAAAGTAGATAAATAAACCCAAATCTTATTAGCAACCTAAGACAAGATAAATAATTAACGAGGTAGTATAATTGAATCATCTATTGTTATTAATATAACAATAGAATGTAGCTGAAAACGGTTTCAGAATGAGTACTCAGTAACCAGCAAGTGAACTGAAAAACAATAATCCACAGAGAAAAGAGGGAAAATATGTTTGATTTGGTACTTAAAAACTCTAAAATTGTAACGCCAGATAGGATATACGAAGGAAATATATGTGTTAAAGATGGAACAATCTCTGCCATTACATCACTATCCCAGGAAGTAGAAGCAGTTGAGGTGGTGGATGTTGGAGGTAAGTTGGTGTTTCCAGGCGCAATAGATACACATGCGCATTTAAATGATCCTGGATATAACTGGAGAGAGGATTATGAGCACGGCACAGCAGCTGCAGCTGTGGGAGGTATAACGACTGTTGTTGATATGCCACTTCAAAATGACCCAGCATTAACTGATGGAAAGATATTTGATGTTAAAGTAGAAAAGGTATCTCCAAATGCATATGTAGATTACTGCTTCTGGGGTGGCCTAGTCGACTATAACCTTAATAACCTGATTGAATTGGACGATAAAGGGTGTGTGGCTTTTAAATCCTTCATTGGTCCAGTATCTCCAGATTACGTATCTCTTACAATTGGTCAGGTGAGGGAAGCACTTGAAATACTTAAGACTGTAGATGCAAGAGCAGGCTTTCACTGTGAAGATTATTCAATAATAAAGTGGGAGGAGTCGAGAGCCCAGAGGAAAGAGAGTATTACTTGGGAGGATTTCCTGAACTCAAGACCACTCATTGCAGAGATTATTGCCACCAAGAACATCCTTGATCTTGCAAGGGAAACTGGAGCAAAGGTACATATCTGTCATGTCAGTCATCCTGATGTCGCTGAAGAAATAAAAAAGGCCAAGCAGGAAGGAATAGACGTTATTGGAGAAACCTGTTCACACTACCTGACATTTAGCAGAGAAGATGTAATTTCCAAGGGAAGTCTATTCAAATGCGCCCCACCTTTAAGAGAGAAGGAAGCTGTTGAAAAGATGTGGGAGTATGTTGAGGATGGAACCTTAAGCTGCCTAAGTTCAGACCATTCACCTAGTGCACTGGAAGAGAAATCAGAGGAAGACCATGGAATATTCGGTGCATGGGGAGGCATCAGTGGTATACAAAACGTTTTCCAGGTTGCATTCAGCGAGGGAGTTGTAAAAAGAGGTTATTCTCCAACCATCCTTGCAAGAAGCTTGAGTGAGGGGCCAGCGAAGGCTTTCGAGTTATATGGTAAGAAGGGAGCTATTGAGGTGGGGTTTGATGCAGATTTGGTTGTTTTGGATCCAGAAAAGGAATGGGAAATCACTCCCGATTCATTAAAATATGTCAATAAGATATCTGCATTTGTTGGACTGAAAGGAAAAGGATTGCCTGTGATGACCTTTGTTAGAGGGAATGTTGTTGCAAAGAACAACGAAGTAATAGGAAGCAAGGGATTTGGGGAACTTGTTAAGAAAATCAAGTGAATGGAGGCGAAAATATGACAACCATGGAGTATGAAATGAAGAATGTAGATGAGAAGTTAATGAAGGATGTTAGCCCTGAGCTAATGCCAACCAAAGAAAGAATAATGGATAAACTTTCCTATTTTGCAGCATTTATGGGTGGCTGTGTATCAATAGGAACATTTTCAATGGGTGCAAGTCTAATTGGCATTCTCAATCTTACACAAGCTATAGTAGCAATGGCAATAGGCTGTGGAGTAATTGCAATAGCTTTGGTTTTGGCTGGAGCAGCAGGTCATAAATATGGAATACCCTTTACAATACAGGCAAGGAGCGCATTCGGTTCATTGGGTGTACAGCTTCCAGGATTTTTAAGAGGAATACCAGCAATAGTTTGGTTTGGCTTTCAGAGCTGGGTTGGTGCGGGAGCACTTAACATAACATTAAAAACATTGACCGGGTTTGATAATTTGCCTGTGATATTTGTTCTTTTCACTGCTTTGCAGGTTGTTTTGGCCATAAATGGCTTCCACGGGATAAAATGGTTGGAGAATATAGCTGTTGTATTTATAATTGGGGCCTTGGGCTATATGTTCTATACCGTATACACAAAGTACGGCGTGGAGGTTGCTGCTACAATAACAAATATTGAAGGAACATGGGGACTGCCTTTCTGGGGAGGAACAACCGCTTTCTTAGGAATATATGCTACTATGATACTGAATGCCTCAGATTATTCAAGGGAGCTTGTGAAGAAATCCAGGCCGTCAACAACGGGTATGATATATATGTTCGCAATACTTCCAGCAACCTTGTTCATGGGCCTTATAGGACTTATGGTTTCCGGAGCTACAGGTAGTAATGACCCGGTAGTAGTATTCTCAACTGCAATCGATAACCAGTTCCTTACCGTGATCACTTTGGTGTTTGTTGCATTTGCTCAGGTTACCACTAACGTTTTGAACAACATTGTTCCACCCGTATACGTACTTATGAACTCATTCAAGATATCATACAAAAAAGCTGTAGTACTGGTGGGAATTCTCTCAGTTATGTCATTTCCGTGGCTATTGGTGAGAGAGGAATCCGCAGCAGGGTTGTCACTGTTCGTTCAGATATACTCAGCCTTCCTGGGTCCAATTTTCGCAGTACTTATAGTTGATTACTTCCTGCTGAGGAAGAAGAAGTTGAATCTGAATGATTACTATGACATGGAAGGACCCTTTAAGGGAATAAACTGGGCAGGAGTAGTTGCAATAGCTGTGGGATCAATTGTTTCCCTATTCTTTATCCAGGTTTCATGGTACGCAAGTCTTCTTCCAACAGGATTGGTATATTATTACCTTATGAAGAACTGGAACAAAGCAGCATCATTTAGAAAAGGGACAATTTTTGAGGGATAACAAACTAAATGAAACTTAAAAAATACATTAAAGGTATTGAGCTTTTTACAAAGAGTTCAATACCTTTTTTTCGAAAAAGTATATTCATTTTTCAAAAAATAATCATAAATTAAAAAGTAACACAAGATAAAAAATATTCAGACACATTATCCTTGTTTACTAACCACTATTTCAATCTAATTATATATAATTTCCATATCAGAGATATTAATATATGAAAGGAGATTTTAGCAACCATTTAAGCATGGAATTGGTTTCATTAAAAAAACATGAGAAACAAATTGGTCAATCTGGTGAG
>JANKMX010000081.1 GCA_024649995.1 Gudongella sp.
AGTACCCAAATGGATACGAAAGAAGAAAAGTCAACAAAACAGGCTGCATCATTTGGGAAAACCGTCCGATAAGGATATCCAGCGCTTTTTATAGCTATCATGTAGGATTAACATACGAAGATGAACATACGTTAAAGGTATGGTTCAGTGATTTTCTGATAGGTGAAATTGACTTGACCTCATCTTCGTTCTATACTTTACCTATCATCTAAAGACAAAAAGAAGGGACATGTGTAACCCATGTCTTGAATCAAAAGTGTTACCCATGTCCTGGTTAAATCTCCTGGTTAAATCCTCAAATCATTTAATTGTGAATTGAGAATCGTGAATTGTGAATTATACTTTCCTCTTCTTCATCCCATCCTTGATCTTCTTCTCATATCCATGCTCAGTTGGCTCGTAGTATACCTTGTCCTCCAATCCCTCTGGCAGATAGGTCTGGTCCACATGTCCTCCTGGATAATTGTGAGAGTAAAGATAGGTCTTTCCGTGACCCAGGGCCTTTGCCCCACCGTAATGAGAATCCTTAAGGTGAAGAGGAACCGCTCCTATCTCATTGTTTCTTATATCTGACAGGGCCTTGTCAATTCCGATATAGGCCCTGTTGCTCTTAGGTGCTGTGGCCACGTACAGGGCTGCCTGAGACAGTATTATCCTACCTTCCGGCATTCCTATTGCGTGCACGGCCTGAAGCGCTGTGGTGGCAATCTGAAGGGCCTGGGGATCTGCGTTGCCCACATCCTCCGAGGCTGCAATTATTATCCTTCTGGCTATGAATATTGGATCCTCTCCTGCATTTATCATCTTAGCCAGATAGTAAAGAGTGGCATCAGGGTCTGACCCCCTCATGCTCTTTATAAAGGCGGAAATGGTATCGTAATGCTCATCCCCTCCCTTGTCGTATTTGGCAGTCTTTACCTGAATGGATTCCTTTATGCCTTCAAGGTCTATTACTCTTGTTCCGTCCTCTCCAGGCTCCGTTGAAAGTACACCTATCTCAATGGAATTGAGAAGGATCCTTCCATCTCCCTGGGCAATGGAAAGAAGGTAATCCCTGGCCTCATCAGTGAGCTTGACCCTATACTCACCCATTCCCTTATCCCTGTCCCTCAAGGCCCTTTCAAGCAGGAGTTCCAGGTGCCTTCTTTCCAAGGGGTGGAGGAGCAGAACCATGGCTCTTGAAAGGAGGGCCTTGTTAACCTCAAAGTAGGGATTTTCAGTTGTGGCTACAATCAGGATTATTATTCCCCTTTCAACAAAAGGTAGCAGTGCATCCTGCTGTGATTTGTTGAACCTGTGTATCTCATCCACAAAAAGGATGGTCTTCTTGCCTCTAAGCTTTAGGTTCTCCTCAGCCCTGGCAACCACCTCCCTAATATCCTTGACCCCGGCAGTTACCGCCGACAGCTTCTCAAATCTCATTTTTGTCTGATTGGCAATTATCATTGCAAGAGTGGTCTTTCCCGTTCCCGGAGGTCCGTAGAATATCATGGAATTGATCCTATCAGCCTTTATGGCTCTATTAAGGAACTTTCCCTCTCCAAGTATATGGTCCTGTCCCACAAACTCATCTATGTTCTCAGGTCTCATCCTATCTGCAAGGGGAGCCTCTTTTTTTAGCTTATCCTCCATTGACATGGTAAACAAATCCAATTAAATCACCTTTTTTCATTTATTATGATACCTGCTTTCATTATATCACAAGATTTGTTCATTCCAAGCAAATGAAAAGGAGCCCCTCTGGGCCCCTATATTATAACCTTTTCCACATATTCACTTGTCATTATCCTTAGCATGCTTACATAATGCATTTTGAAGGATATTATATCTCCAACCCTGTATTCCTTCTCAGCGTCCGAGCCGTCGAGTATCAGGTGATCAGAGCTTCCACCAAGGATTATCAGGCCAGGGTCAATTGGACTCAATGTATCAAGATCCATGTCCTGCTTGCCTATTGCACAAAGGATTCTCTTCCTTACACCCCTGTCCACAAAGGTTGGAACCTTGCCGAAGGCATCACGTCCAATTTCCTCGGTTGGCACAGAAGGCTTTTCCTTGACCTCAATGACCTGTGCCTCCATGGTGAACACTGAATCGTCTGTACCTGGAATTCTGTTCCCGTAGGCAGCCTCAGTTCCCATCAATAGTGCCTCGCCCATCCTCAAGTGATTTATTCCCTCGGGAATTCTGCCATCAAGAAGAGGGACCGTACTGGAATTTCCTCCTGAGATGATTTCAAGCTTGATGTTGAATCTCTCCTCAACCCTTGTTGCCAAATCAACAAGTCTCTGTAGGATCTTTTCATTTGGTATGACTCCCCCGTAGCAGGTAAGATTCACTCCCAGACCTCTTATCTTGATCCATTTAAAGTCCAGTATATCCTCAACGGCGTCCATAAGATCCTCCTCATGGAAGTATCCTTCCCTCAAATCACCAAGATCCACCATCAGTATGATGTCGTGAACCTTGTTGTTTTTCTGGGCTGCATCATTTAGTGCCCTAACAGTTTCAACCTCAGAGTTCAGGGAGATATCCGCATACTTGACAAGCTCCTCAGCCTCAGAAATCATTGGTAGTCTCAGCATAAGCTTGGGGATGTTAAGGTCCTTGAGCTTTTTAAGATTCTGAAGCCTTGAGTCTGCAAGATAGGTCACCCCTCCATCCACATAGGCCTTTGCAATCTGAGGGTTAGCTGAAAAGCCCTTTGTCACCCCTGCAACTCTTATATGGAATGGAGCCACAAGCTCCATTACTGCTCTTACATTGTTTCTAAGTTTTTCAGTATCTATGGTGATTCTTGGATATGCCATAGCATTCCTCCTGTTCTATTTCAATCCAAAGCTCTTCATCATAAGATCCAGAGCTATATCAGGATACTTCTTGGACATAACCCCCAATGATGCCATTATATAATGATTATCCACAAGAATCTCAGCCTCCTTGTTTGGAAGAAGATCCGTCCCCTTGTTTGATAGTGGAATCTTTTTGATTATGTCAGTCCTACCCGGTAGCCTGGTCAGGGCTCCACCGGTTCCAACAATATATCTTACCCCTGTAAGGTCCTTGCCCTCTGCGATTGTCTTCTTTCCCGTGGGTCCGTATATGTGCTTGAGCCTTCCGCTGTGCCTTTTCACTGCAGTTAGGGTTGCATGCTCTGTAAGAACCTCAACGAATCTCTTCTCAAGGTCTGACTGTGGTATTGGCTTGTGGTGCTGGATAAGGTTATCAAGAGCCGGCTCGTCAAGATCCAACTCCTCCATAAGCTTTTCCTCTCCGACCATGTCCACTATGTTCCTCATGTTAACGAAAACCCCAAGGTCTCCTTCCACTGTCCTTTTGGCCATTGGCTCGGGACTAAGGATTATCCTTGCAATCTCCTCGCTGTCCTCCGTGACCGAGTGAACATCTGTTGTAGCTCCTCCCACATCTATGGTCATCAGGTCCCCAATTTCATCATAGAGTACCTGTGATGCCTCCATTACCGCACCAGGGGTGGGCATTATGTTTCCCGTTACCATTTCCCTGATTTTCTCCATTCCTGGAGCATGAATTATATGCTTCTCGAATACTGACTGGATAACCCTTCTTGTTGGCTCAATGTTAAGCTCATCTATCTTGGGATAAACATTCTCAACAATATACAACTCATTGTCGGTTCCTTCAAAAATATCCCTGATATCCTCATGGTTCTCAACATTGCCTGCATATATTACCGGTATCCCAAGATTCAGTCCTGCAATAAGCTCCGCATTGTCCAGGGCGGTGTCCCTTTCACCGTAGTCAACTCCGCCTGCAATCAGGATGATGTTTGGGTTGGTTTCCTTGATCTTTCTCAAATCCGATTTCCTAAGCCTTCCTGCAGTTATATACTTTATGTTGGCTCCTGCACCAAGTGCAGCCTCCTTGGCAGCTCTTACGGTCATGTCATAGACCAGACCATGAACTGTCATCCTAAGTCCTCCTGCAGCGGAGCTGGTGGCTATAAGCTCGTCATACTCAACCTTATCAGTCTTCAAGTTCTTGCAAAGGTCTTCTATTGCCTCATGGAGACCGATTGTAACATCCCCTTGAAGGACAGAGGTCGCCCCCTGTCCCTGTCCAAGGAAAACCGGATCTGTTTCAATCTGGTTGAATGCATTTACAACTGTTGTGGTGCTTCCTATCTCAGCTACTAGAAGATTAATCTTCATTGGCCATTTCACGTCTCTTCTTCACTAGGAATGTGGCTACGTGTGTACCCTTGGTTCCACGGCCAAATCCTGCGTCCATTCCATTTGCAACAGCCAACTCATTAGATACCTGAGTTCCACCGGCCACAAATATCATCTTGTCCCTTACACCTCTTTCAATGGCATACTGGTGAAGCTTCTTCATGTTCTTGTAGTGTATGTCATCGTGTGAGATTATTGTGGATGTCAATATTGCATCTGCATTGATCTCAATTGCAGCATCAACAAGCTTCTCAACTGAAATTGACGTTCCAAGGATGTGACATTCAATACCGTACTTTTCTATTCCACCATGCTTGATGTCAACAATTTCACGGATTCCAACCGAGTGCTCGTCCTCACCTACAGTTGCGGCAACAACCTTCATCGGCTTCTCATCAATGTCTTCCCTTATTTCATCATCTGACATTATCTCTGGCTTAGGGGGAATTACCAATTCACTTGTATCAATTGAGAAATCAACCTTACCCTTAAGCTCAATCCTTGTACCCTCTGCCTCCTGCATGATCTCCTTGTGGATTACCTCGCAGTCGTGAAGATTCATTTTCTTTGCAATCTCAAGTGCAGCAAATTCCGCTGTCCTTGAATCAGTTGGGAGGAACATTGTCAAAAGGATTATTCCATCCCCAAGCCATTCCATTTCTGGCTTTAGCTTGGTTGTCCCAATCAGGTCCTTGACCTCTTCAAGCCTTACATTTACGTTGTCTGACTCGTCAAGCTCGTCTATGAAGATGATCTTGTCCGGATCCTCCAGAGTTGAACCACCTATTAGCTTTGATGGGTTTGCAACATACTCCTCTCCATACTGGGCAATATTGTTGTATCCAAAGTGAGCAGTTACAGGGGCCATGTAGTCCTTGTCCCTTTCATAGACAGTTCCTTCTCCAACTCCGCCGTCAATCTTTCTGACGATTCCGTCACCATTTCTCTCTGGATAATAGCCTGAGTCTACGAAGAAGCCCTCCTGAACTGCCTTGAAGTAGCCTCCGATTTCAAGCATCTCCTCCATGAACAAGATTGCCCTTTCCTTTAGCTCCCTTACCTTGTCTCCCAGCTCACTGTCATTTCTCTTAAGCTGGATCATTGACATAAGGCCATCAAGCCCGTTGAATACCTGCTTTGCCGTATCTGTAGCCTCTATGTTGTATATGTGCCAAGGTACGTTTCTACCTTCGTCCGGTGTGATTGTGGATTGGATATCAGCTGATGTAAGCTGTGAAATCAGAAGGTTAAGAACGTGTGTAACCGTAGCTTCCCTTGCTGATGATTCCATGTATTTAGTGTTTTGCTGAGCTCTCATTCTGTATTCCCTGAAAAGGTCCCTCAATGCCACTGCATATGGAAGGTCCAATCTCATGCTTGGTGCTGGCGGTGCTGTAGGTGGCACTGTCGAAAGACAGATGTTGCCCTTCTTCATTCCAACCTTGACTGAGAAGATGGAGTTTATTGCATGCTGTACCATCAGTTCAGGCATTACCTTCCAGGCTTCCCTTGCTGTTGCATTTGCATTGTGAGCTCCATCAATCTGTGCAATGTCAGCCCAGGTCATGACCTTCTTGGCTTCCGCAGCATCAACAAATGACCTGATCATGTTGATGTTCCTGTAAAGAACGTTGTACTGGGGATCCTGGTGAGCTCCATTGACTCCTTCCTCAGCGAACATTACAGCAATTTCAGGTCCAGCCACTCCAGATACATATGAGTGGTAGTTTATGGGTCTTCCTACTTCCTCCTCTATCAAGTCCAGAGCTTTTCTCTGTGCCCTTACCTGTTTACGAGTTATTGGAATACCGCCTACTCCCTGTGGGGTTCCCTCAATAAGACTCTCGAAGTGTGACTGTCCAGCTGTTCTTATTACCATCAGATGGTCAGCTCCATGCCAAGCAGCCATTCTCATCCTTCTGATGTCATCCTCGAATCTTCCTGAAGCTATCTCAGTTGTAATGACCGGCTGTGGCTGTGGGTCAATGTTTTCAAAGTACTTTGATGCAGGAAGTGGCTGGCTTTGCTTTAGATTTTCAGAAGAGTCATAGTACTCGAATTTACCGATTTGTCTCTTTTCGCCAACTCCATCTCTCCAGTGCCATCCTCTTCTTTTTGGTCTGTAATTTTCAATGTCCTTTAGTATTTCCTTTATGTTCAGTTTCTCATTTGGCTTAAGTTCCATTATTTGGCACCTCCTTCAAACAAGGGCTTTACCTCTTCCCATGCATTTCCTTCAACAAGAAGAAGACCTGCTTCCCTGATACTAATTCCTTTTTTATCAGCCAGCTTATAAACAATGTGACCTGCTCCCTTGCCTATCAAGCCCCTGTCTATGGCATTGTCAACAATACTCTTTGCCTCGACGCTTGAGAAGCCCATTCTCAAAAGTACGCTTCTCTCGATAGATGGACTTGTATTCTTTTGTCCCAGCTCTACTATTGGGTCAACAAGCTTTTCAGCCAGCTGCCAAAATCTTTCCTCAAGCTGGTCCTCTGAAAGATCTGCAAGGTGTTTTCTTCTTTCTTGAAAATCATCTGCTCTTTTCATTATTTATCCTCCGTTTCAACTTTTACTCCCAATTCCTCCAAGGTTTCCAAAACAAATGCTTCAGTGGTCTTGGCATCTGCCATCATGAACTCAACATCCTCCTTGGTTGCCTTCTTAACATCTGTGTTCTTGATGCAATTCTTGATGTATGATTTTTTGGTCTTGTTCACGTCAAGGTCCATTATGCTGATTTTCCCAGGATTCTCTGGTAGGATTATGTTCTCTCCCGGAACCTCGTCCGCAGGATTGCCAATCAATACCTTGATCCCATTTTCCTTTGCGAAGGTTAATTGTGGGTTGATATGCTTTCCAGCTCCGGTGTATTCCGTTTCCTGAACCACCACTATCTGATCCTCGTCCATCTCCTGAGCAATCGCAAAGGCTGCGGCCAGTGCAGTGTTGCCTGCAGGACCTCTTTCAAGACCTTCAACCTGTGCAAGCAGCTCTGTCATATAGAATACCGAACCTTGATTCACAGTAACGTATCTGTCAAGGTATCTAAGTGGTCTTGCTGCTGATCTTGGTACGTCTGAACGGTCTGGCCATGTGGCAAATGGAATACCAAAGCCTGTGTGTCCTGTTGTAAAGGATTTCTTGTTGAACTGCTCATCACTTGCCATATGAAGACCGGTAAGGCTTACACTTGCTCCAATTATCTTGGTATCAAGGGCACCAGCCTTGATAAGTCCTCTGGCGGTTCCTGTGAGATTCCCTCCACCTGCATTTGTAATTACAACTGCGTCCGGATCTCTTCCTTCCTTCTCTCTAAACTCCATTGACAGTTCATAGCCCAGTGTCTCAACTCCCGCTATTCCAAATGGTGTGTAAAGTGATGCATTGAAGAAGCCAGTGTCCTCAAGCAAAAGCAGGAATGAGTAGAACAGCTCTGGTCCAACTGAAAGCTGAACAACCTCTGCTCCATAGGCTTCACATGCCCTTGCCTTCTCAATTATTTCCGGTTGTCCCATGCCCTTTGAGTCATAGCACTCCTGCACTATTATA
Source organism: Gudongella sp. (assembly GCA_024649995.1). Classification (GTDB taxonomy): domain Bacteria; phylum Bacillota; class Clostridia; order Tissierellales; family Tissierellaceae; genus Gudongella. The sequence continues at coordinate 7,764 of JANKMX010000081.1, forward strand.
CATTTCAAGCCTCTCATTGCTGCCTGTGATGCAACTGCAGCTCCATAGTTACCTGAAGTTGCCGAAATAACACCTTTGTAGCCAAGTTTCTGCGCATGGTAGACAGCAGTGGCAGCTCTTCTGGCCTTAAAGCTTCCTGATGGGTTGCTGGCCTCGTCCTTGAGGAATATTCTTGCTCCCTTCCCAGGCGCAGCATATTTCCTTGCAAGCTTTGTTATGTTTCTAAGCTCAAACAATGGTGTGTTTCCTACTGATGTTTCCTTTTGTATCTCCTCTATCTCCTGAAGGGTATAACCCGTTTCCTTCATCATTCTCTCATAATCGAAAGCAATTGATCCCGACTCAAAGACATCATAATCAATTCCAACTGAGGACTTCATAATTTCCGGTTTTCTGGCCATAACGGCACTGAAACTTCTATCCTTAGTCATGTTTTTCACCTTCCTCCAATAATTCCCTTGCTTGTCTACCTATATAAAGCAGCTCTGGAACTGCTTTTCCAAAGTCATGATCCCAGAAGGGATTAACTTCAATAAGCTCTCCTGTTATCTTTCTTCCGATGTAGGTCTCAATTTCAACCTCATCACCTATATTGGCAGATTCATTCAGCAGAAATCCCTTGTCCCACATTTCCAATGGAACCTTTTGGGTATCCTCTGGTATGTTTGGGGCTCTTTCGCCTACTTTAAGGATTATCTTATGGATTCTTACCCAATCTCCTTTTATTGCATTCATATCCAGTTCCTCCTTCTTATGTTGAATCATGTAAGAATGAGTAGATGAAAACACCTACCCACTCTTGAAATATTACATTGTCTTAATAATGTTGTTTAGATTCGGAATTATTTACTCAACTTCAATCATTTCTCTCATGTCGCCCATGATAGCTCTTGGTACTGGAAGGTCTATCATTGTCTTAAGACCAGGTCTTGCGTTAATGATATGCGGAATCATGTTGACACACATTGCTATTGTTCCAATTCCTCCTGGAACCTCTGGAGAATTTACAAGGTTGATGTTTGGATTACCCTTGATTATTACATAATCTCCTGTTTGTACCCCTACCATCTCCGGCTCTATCTGCTGTGGGTGATCCATCTCTATCTTCATTTCGCCATCAACATATCCGAAGCCCTTCATTGCACAGCCTGCAACATTTCCAGCCTTGGCAAATCCATAGGGTGACTTTCTGTCCACATCTGTCATGATTGGCTCCATTGATTGCTCAACCTTGTCAACCTTCCAGCCTATTGCATCAGCTATCATTCTTATGGATTCAGGGAACCCAACATGACCTGAAAGATGTCCAGTTCTTACGCCTTCCTCAAACTCTTCCTTGGTGATACCAATTCCCTGCTCCTCCATTACAACCGGGCCGAATGGTGAAAGACTGTTTACTCTTCTTGCAGTAACATGGTCAACTGTCTCGCAGCAGCCAGTCATAAGAACCACAAGCAGGTCCATGATAAGTCCAGGGTTGATTCCAGTTCCTATTATTGATACGCCGTTTGCCTTGGCTATCTCATCAAGCTGCTTTGCCTCCTCGGGTGACTGAGCTTGTGGGTAAGCCATCTCTTCAGCTGATGACACTACATTTATCTTTTTCTCAAGGATGAACTTTAGTCTTTCAAAAGCGTTCTTTGTATATGAATCAGTTGCTGTAAGTACCACATCAGCTGCTCCCTCTTTTATTACATCTTCAGGGGTTCCAATTATTACATCAGGTCTATCGCCTCTCTCGGTCTTGATGAAGTCGTACATACTCTTGCCTAGCTTGCTACCTCTACCTACCGCTCCAACTATCTCCACGCCTTTTTTCTTAAGCAGCATGTCCGCCATTCCACTACCCATTGCTCCAAGTCCCCAAATGATTACCTTTACGTTTTCCTTTCTCATAAAGCACCTCCATTAGTTTTTATAATCCTACAAATTGTTCTGTTATTTAATAATGCAATTCCTGTGCCAAGTTATTTACACCTTGGTTTTACACATTTGTAGAGGATTTAAATGATTTATCTGCTTCTTTAAGGTAATATATCCATTAAAAAACGCAATAATATTTGCGCTATGTGCAAATATTATTGCGTCTTCTTGTATTTCTTAAGCTTGTGCTGAAGTGTCTGTCTCTTTATTCCAAGATGATTGGCCGCTCTGGTTATGTTATTGCTGTATCTGCCCATCATTTCCCTGATGATTTTCTCCTCAATCCCTTCAAGCAGAATGGGAAGTGATTTCTCTGATAATCCACCTATCAGATTGTTCCCCAGGGCTGATGTCCTTGGGATAAAATTTGAGGTGATAAAATTCTCCCTGTTGAGTATCCTATCCCTTGAGGATACCATGTTCATTGCACCTTCAATGAAGTTTTCCAGCTCACGTATGTTGCCAGGCCAGTCGTAGTTCATAAAGTCCATCATCACCTGATCGGACAGCCTTTCAATTGACTTGTTGAGAATCTTGTTGTACTTCCTAATGAAATAGCTGGTGAGCAGGTCCAAATCATCCAGTCTTTCCCTAAGTGGCGGAATATGGATATTTATTACACTAAGTCTGTAGTAAAGGTCCCTTCTTATTGAACCAGACTCTATCCCTGAGCCGGGATCTTCATTGGTGGTGGCTATGATCCTGACATCTATGGGAATGTCCTTCAATCCACCAATTCGCCTGATATAGCCCTCCTGAAGGACTCTAAGGAGCTTGGCCTGCAAGGGTAGACTCATTGAGTTAATTTCATCCAGGAGAAGGGTTCCTCCATTGGCCTGTTCGAAAATACCCTCCCGTTCGATAGCCCCTGTAAAGCCACCCTTCTCTGTTCCAAACAGAATTCCTTCCAGCAGTGAATCGGGAATAGCTGCACAGTTCTGTGCAATGAAGGTATTGTTTCTCCTGATCCCATGGTTATGGATTGATTGAGCGAACATTTCCTTTCCAGTTCCCGTCTCTCCATGTATGAGGACGCTGGAAGGGGTCTCACTGGCCTTTTCACCCACCTCTTTTGCTATTACCAATGACTTGTTGCTGCCAATTATATTGCTGAAGGTATACTTCTTGATCTGAGGGGTCCGCTTTGAATCCTTCTTGCTCACCTTAAGCTCCTGCTGAAGCTCCAGCAGCTGGTCGGAAAGCTTTCTCAGATTTGTAACATCCTGGGCTATCTCCATTGCTCCCACGATGGTATCTCCTGAGTAAAGGGGAATTGTGGAGCTTATGGTGGTAATTGAATGGCCTCTGTAGTTGAAATAGGTCTGGGTTGAATTTAGAATAGGTTCTCCGGAATGAATCACCTTGATCAGGGTTGATGTATTCTCGTCAAGGCTTGGAAATATATCAAGTATGTCCTTGTCCAGAACCTGAAATATCTCAAGCCCTTCCAGCTCAGCCATTGCCTCATTGTATATGATTGTCCTTCTATCCTTGTCAATAACGTGAACCCCTATGTTACCATGCTGCAAAATATTTTGCACTACTAGGTCATTAATCTTGTTCTTATTCATACATAAACAGCTCCTACTTGTTTTCTCCAAGAATTTTTTTAAGCTCATCCATAAAGGAATTCACATCCTTGAATTGTCGATATACCGATGCAAATCTTACATAGGCTACCTCATCAAGATCCTTAAGCTTATTCATAACCAATTCGCCTATTTGTGTTGAAGTGA
>JANKMX010000082.1:0-5754 GCA_024649995.1 Gudongella sp.
GTAATTCATCTCCTACCTATAGAGGAAGGAGTATTCTTACCAAGAGATTTCGATAAAAATTGTCTGTCAATTCAGACAAAGGAATTTTTCAATGATAGTAAATTAAAAAGACACACCATTATTCTCACTTGAAAATGATCTGCCTTCTTATTGTCATGAAGTATTATTTATGTTTGCGGGTGTCTCCTTTTAGGTCTGCTTATTGAAAGGATCACCAGGCCTGCAAACACAAGTCCCATACCTATTCCTGATAGTATTGACAGGTTTTCCTTAAGGAGAAAAACACCCAAAAGGGCTGCTGTAACTGGCTCAGCCAATGTCAGGGTCACAGCCTTATGTAATTTTATCCCTGATAACCCATGTGTAAAAACAAAATAAGCAAGGGCAGTGGTAATCAATCCCAGGTGCATGGTAACGAGAATTCCCCTGGCTGTAAACAACCAATCAAGGCTATAAATCATTAAAAATGGAGACATTATTATTGCTCCCATGGTAAATACAATTCCCGTAACCGCCTCTGGAGTAAAGTCTCCCAGCAGGTTCTTTGAAGATGCAGTATAGATTGCATAGGATAAGCCTGCTCCAAGTGCCAGGAGTATGCCTGATAAATTTACAGATAATTCATCTCCCCCAACCACCAGAAGGACACAGCCCAAAACGGACACAAGGGTTGATAAAAGCCATCTGAGTCCAGGGTTTTCCTTGCTGGAAACAAGAGATATTAGGCCCGCGAATATGGGTGCACTGCCGATTGCAACCACAGTTCCCATTGCAACACCTGTAAGAAGGACACCTGCAAAGAAGGTAAGCTGGAAGGATGCCATGCTGACTGCCCCAATATATGTACTTTTTCTTGAGAATATTTCCCTTCCCGTCAGCTTTCCCTTTAGGAATGCGTATATCAGGAGTGCTCCTCCTCCCAGGGCAAGCCTAGCGGCACCAATTGACATTGGCGTGGCTCCTTGGGGTGCAAAGTGCTGAGCTGTTCCAACTGTTCCCCATAGGACAGCTCCAAGCATAACCATCATTGAATTTATGAATTCCTTTTGCTTCATCTTTACACACTCCTACAAAGCCTTGATATATAGATCCAGATACTCCGATGCCCTCTTGTGCAAATTGAATTCCCCATCATTCAGGCACCAGTGGAATATTAGACCTCTCATGGCCTGAAATAGAAATTCATTTATTTCCTCAGTACTCATTCTGCAGGATATTTCCTGCCTTTCAACTGCCTCATCTATCAATGGATTCAATAGCTCCTGCATGGCCCTCCCCTTTTTAACGAAGATAGCATTATTGTTGTTATACAAGACCTTTATAAAGTCATAGGGGTGGCTCAATACGAAATCAATATAGAACATCATATATGATTTTATTTTTTCCTTGGCGGTGCTCCCCTCGATCCCTTTACTTGCATACTCGGTGAAGGTTGAATCAGCCTCAACAAAAGGCTGTATAAATATATCCTGCTTGCTTTCATAGTAATTGTAGAAGGAGCCCACTGAGACACCTGCATGCTTTGCTATATCCTTTATTTTAACATTTTCAAACCCGTGTTCGTTAAATAGCCTTATACTTGCCTTGTATATTCTTTCTTTTGTCTTCTTCGCCTGCAGTGACCTGCTGTTCATCATATACCCTCCTTGAATAACCAAAATTATTCCATTAATAGGATTATACCATCTGGAAATTATTTTTGTGAATTTTCTATGATTAAGTATTGACAAAAGATAGTCAAGGTCTTATAGTGGTTTTATTGAGTGAATCGATTCATTGAATTGATTCACCTAAACTTAACTAATGGGAGGGTATTACATATGAAAAAACTCATCAGCATACTTCTGATATTGTCCATGGTGCTTGGAATGGCTGGCTGCAGCAATGAACCAGCCGGCAATACGGAGGAGGAAGCTCAGGTGGAGGCAATGTTTACACCTGGAACCTATGAAGGTGAAGCAGAAGGCTTCCACGGAACAATCAAGGCAACCGTAACTGTAAGCGAAACTGAAATAACAGACCTTCAGGTGGTACACACAGAGACTGAAGGCTTGGGTGACAAGGCCATTGAGAGCATTGTCATCGACATCAAGGAAAATACTTCACTGGGAGTACCAGTGGTATCAGGTGCAACATATTCAAGTGAGGGAATCCTCAAGGCTGTTGAGGCAGCCCTTGAAAAGGCAGGAGCTGATGTTCAGGCTCTAAAGGAGAAGACTGTAGCTGGAGACGAAGAGGTCAAGGGTGACATTGAAAAAACAGCCGACGTCGTAGTTATAGGTGGTGGAGGAGCAGGACTTGCAGCTGCAATATCTGCCCATCAGAATGGAGCTTCCGTCATACTGATTGAGAAAATGCCTCGATTAGGTGGTAATACAATAATTTCAGGCTCTGCATATAATTCAGCGGATCCGGAATTGCAGTCAGGTCTGGAGATGACAGACCTTGAGAAACAGACTGTGGAATCATATATCTCCAGGGAGGAATCGGATCCTGCTGTAAAGGAATGGCAGGAAACCTTGGCAGCTGAATGGGAAGAATACAAGGCTTCAGGTTCAACCAATCTTTTCGACTCACCTACCCTCCACAAGCTTCAGACATACTATGGTGGAGACGGAAAAGGCTCTACTGAATTGATAGATATCTTTGCAGAAAACACACTTCCATCCATCAAGTGGCTTGAAGACATGGGCATGGAGTTCAAGGATTACGTGTTCACAGTTCTTGGTGGGCTCTGGAATAGGGCTCATAAGCCCGAGAAACCACTTGGTACGGGATTTGTCGATACCTACACAAACTACATCGAGGAGAATAGCTCTGATATTGAAGTATTGCTGGATACAAAGGCCGTCAGCTTCATAGTTGAGGATGGAGCAGTGACAGGCGTAAACGCAGAGGGTAAAAACGGAGCGGTGACTCTTTATGCAAACAATGGAGTTGTACTTGCAACAGGTGGCTTTGGTGCAAATGTTGAAATGAGAGAGCAGTACAATACATTATGGCCTTCCCTTGCAAATATCAAGACAACAAACCACACTGGAGCAACTGGTGACGGAATCGTGATGTCACAGGAAATTAACGCATCAATCACGGGCATGGAAGATATCCAGCTTCTACCCATGGGTGATCCTGAGACAGGAAGCCTAAGCGGTAACATTGAGCAGGGAGTCCAGAACAGGATATTTGTTAACAAGGATGGCAACAGATTTGTTGACGAGGGTTCCAGAAGAGATGTAATGACAAAGGCCCTGATGGAGCAAACTGACTCCTTTATGTGGGTAATTGTTGACAAGCACTCCTACCCAACTGGAGATACCGTGAACAACTTCAACGAGTCCATTGATGGCCTTGTTGAAGCAGGAAGAGCATTTAAGGCTGATTCCCTTGAGGAGCTTGCCAAGCAGATCGGTGTGGATCCAGAAAATCTCGTAAAGGCAGTTAATGACTTCAATGCAGCTGTTGACGGTACCATGGAAGACTCATTTGGAAGAACACTATTTGCAGATAAGCTTGATACTGCTCCCTTCTATGCAGGAGCCAGAGTTCCAACAGTACACCATACAATGGGTGGAGTTGTTATAACTGAGAATGCCCAGATGGTAGACGGTAACGGCGTAGTGATTAAGGGATTATATGCAGCGGGAGAGGTTACAGGAGGAATACACGGAACAAACAGACTTGGCGGTAATGCTCTTGCGGAAATAACAGTATTTGGTAGAATTGCCGGTGAAAGTGCAGCATTGGGAAAATAAGACAATAGATTTTTCATCCCCTTTATAGATAAATTGAAAAAATACAGTCTCCGGATCTGACTCCAGAGGCTGTATTTGTATCCAATAAAAAAAGACGACCCTTTCTGTTGTCAAACAAAAAGTACCGTCTCCAATGTTTTTTGGTACGCCCAGAGGGATTCGAACCCCCGACCAACTGGTTCGAAGCCAGCTACTCTATCCAGCTGAGCTATGGGCGCACAGTTGATTTGATACTATAATAGTATAACCTTTGGCGAAATTGTTGTCAATAAACATCATCTCCGACACTTCTGCAAACAATAGTGTAAAAGCAACCTGTATCTGATATAATATGTAATTAATACAATACATGGAATGTGAGGTGTATAAAGGATGAAATACAGAAGCGTATTTGATATCATTGGACCGGTTATGGTTGGTCCTTCCAGCTCCCATACTGCTGGACCTGTACGTATTGGCCAGATTGCAAGAAGGCTTTTCAATGACCAGCCTGAAAGGGTTGTCGTACGGCTATACGGATCATTCGCAGAAACCTACAAGGGACATGCCTCTGATGTTGCTGTAATTGGAGGGATACTAAACTATGAGACGGATGATCCAAGGATACCTGATTCACTGGTAACAGCCATGGAACTGGGTATTGATGTTACATTCATAAAGGAGGATGCCATCCCAGAGCATCCCAACACAATGAAGATAACCATGACAAAGGGAGAGGACAAGCTTGATCTTGCTGCGATATCAATCGGTGGTGGAGTTGTTAGGATCACTGAGCTTAACGGCTTCCCACTTAAATTATCAGGAGAGAACCCTGCAATACTTGTATTCCACAAGGATGTCTATGGAGTCATAGCAGGAGTTGCATCAAATCTTGCCATGAACAAGATCAATATAAGCGGGATGAATGTGTCGAGGATAGAAAAGGGTGATGTTGCACTTATGACAATTGAGACAGACCAACCCATCTCCCATAATCTAATAAATGCAATCACTCATATGGAAAATATCCTCAGGGTAATAACCCTGAACGAATAGAGAGGTGAAAGTGATGTTCAGAAACGTCAATGAGCTGGTCCAGCAAGCCCAGGACCAGAACAAGAAGCTATACGAAATTATGATAGATCAGGAGACCGAGCTAACAGAAAAGAGTCGCAAGGAAGTGATTGTAGCGATGAATAAGCAGTTCCAGGTAATGAAAAGCTCGGCAGCCAAGGGTCTTGAGGGTGTCACCTCCTATTCAGGAATGACTGGTGGAGATGCCAAAAAAATGGATGAATACATAGGCCGGGGACAATACATGACGGATCCAACCCTCCTAAGGGCCATGTCCTACGCAGTTTCCATAAACGAGGTGAATGCATCAATGGGTCTTATCTGTGCAAGTCCAACCGCCGGCTCCTCCGGAGTTCTTCCTGCCGTGGTTCTTGCAGTTCAGGAGAAGCTGGGTATGGCTGATGAGGATGCCATGCTGCACCTTTTTACAGCTGGCGCCTTTGGATTTGTCATCGCCAACAACGCCTTTATTTCTGGGGCTGCCGGTGGATGCCAGGCAGAAATTGGTTCTGCAAGCGCAATGGCAGCTGCTGCTGCAGTGGAAATGGCAGGAGGCACTCCCCATCAGGCAGCGCACGCAATGGCCATGGCCCTTAAGAATATGCTTGGACTGACCTGTGACCCCTTGGCAGGGCTTGTTGAGGTTCCATGCATCAAGAGAAATGCAGCGGGAGCTTCAAACGCAATTATAGCGGCTGAAATGGCCCTGGCTGGAGTTGAGTCAAAGGTCCCATGGGACGAGGTTATCAGTGCAATGTACAATATCGGCCTTCTGATGCCTGCTTCACTTAGAGAAACCTCCCTTGCCGGCCTTGCAGCCACAGAAACAGGCAAGATGTGGAAGGAAAAGTTACTCTAATACTTAAGATATAAAAAAATAGCTGTCCCTGGTTATAATACCAGGTACAGCTATTTTTATTTGATCTATTCCATTATTCCCATTTCCCTG
>JANKMX010000082.1:5764-11391 GCA_024649995.1 Gudongella sp.
CAGAGCCCTCATGTAGCGGTAATCCTGCAAGGTTCTGTACTGCCTGCTCAAGTTCAAGACCCTTTATGGCATTGTGGGTGCTGGCAAGGGATTCAACATTCTCCCAGAATACCTTTGTCATCTGGTAGGCAGTTTCCTCCGGCAGGCTTTCATCCACAAATATTGTAATAACTATGCTTGTGGTCACCACATCATAGTCCTGATTCTCGTAGGTTCCTGCAGGGATTATGGACCTGTTGTACCAGGGGTACTCCTCCGTCAGCTGTTCAATCACATCCTCATCGATTGAAACCAGGCGTCCATTTGCTGTTGACAGGATTTCTGATACAGCTGATGTTGGAATGCCTGCTTGGAGCCATGCCCCATCAAGCTGCTTGTTCCTGATAAGGTCGATTGACTCTGTGAAGCCTACGAATTGCGGGCTGAAATCATCCGGATAATTAACTCCTGCAGCCGTCAGGTGAATGTTGGTCTCAACCTCAGGGGTGCTGCCAGGTGCTCCAGGAGCAAATACCTTGCCCTTTATGTCCCTCAGGGTTTCAATTCCCGAGTCCTCTCCAACAACCACCTGGTTGTAGTTGGAGTATAGTGCAGTCAAGACCCTGATTCCATCATACTGCTGACCCTCAAACACTCCTGTGCCATTCTTCTGCTCAGTCATAATGTTTGTTACTGCCACCCCTATCTGTGCCTCTCCCTGGGCAACAAGACCCAGATTCTGAACTCCTCCATTTGATGCCTCAACGGATACGTTAAGTCCCTCTATGTTCTCGTTCCATAGGTTTGATATTGCCGCACCGATTGGATATATTGCTCCCGTGGTTGACGCCGTTGGAAACTTAAGGTAGGTTACATCCTCATTTCCATCGCTTCCACAGCCTGCCAGCATTCCTGCCACAAGTACAACCATCAGTGCCATTGATAATATTTTTTTCATCGTTTTCCCCTCTCTAACGCTTTATATGTTTCAGGCATTGACCTCATTTGCCTTATCACCCTTGTTCTTGTATAGCTGATATATTGTAAGAATTGCTGCAATCCCCACTCCCACTGCATCCGTGCCCCCGGCAGGGTGTACTAGCAAAAGTCCGATCAGGATTGCCGCTGCCCTTTCCACTGTTCCACTCCTTCTAATATACCATCCTCCTGTTCCAGATGCCAGGAAGTATATTCCAAATGTTGCCCCAATTATAGCAATGGCAGTTGTCAGAAGGCCGGTACCTTCTGGAGCTGCCCCAAGGAGCAGTATGGGATTAACCAGGAAGAAGAAGGGTAGAATAAACCCTGACAATCCCACCAGGACTGCCTGAATACCGGTCTTGGTGAAGTTTGAATCGGCAATTCCCGAGGCAACATAAACTGAAATTGCCACAGGTGGAGTTATATTTGAAAGGGACGCATATATGAGACAGAAGAGATGTGCAGCTATTGGCAGTGCCCCAACCTGGACCATTACAGGCACCGCAACCGCCGTAACTATAACATAGGCAGCAATTCCAGGAACGCCCATTCCAAGTATTATACTCATTATGGCAACCATGACCCCAGCCTTTATAAGCTCACCAGGTCCCACAAGCTGGAGCATGAGATATCCGAATTTCAGCCCAAGGCCGGTCAGGGATACGGTCCCAACAATGATTCCGATTATTACGCAGCTTATCCCTACGCTTATAACTCCTCTGACCCCATCCTCACATGCCTGTATTATCTCATTATATCCCATTCTTGTATGCCTTCTCATCCAGCTTGAGCCTATGACCACAAATATTGATACCACACAGGCATAAAGCGGTGTATAGCCAAGAGCCATAAGTCCAAGAAGTGAAAGAAGGGGCGCCATAAGATGACCTTCACTTTTCAATACCTTAAGGGCATCGGGGATGTTCTCCCTGTCCAGTCCCCTAAGGCCCAGCCTCTTGGCTTCAAAGTGGACTGACATAAGTAGTCCGAAGTAGTAGAGCAATGCAGGTACGGCTGCTGCAAGTGCCACAACTGCATAGGATACACCAAGGTATTCGGCCATGAGGAAGGCCACCGCTCCCATTACGGGTGGCAGGAACTGTCCTCCTGTGGAGGCAGCCGCCTCCACTCCTGCGGCAAACTCCTTCTTGTAGCCGATCTCCTTCATCATTGGTATGGTTATGATCCCTGTAGTGGCAACATTGGCAACTGCAGATCCGTTTATCATCCCCAAAAATCCTGATACAACAACAGATACCTTAGCAGGCCCCCCCGCCGTCCTTCCCACAAGGGACAGGGAAAGGTTGTTCACCAGCCTGCTGAAGCCGCTCAGGTTGAGGAATGCTCCGAAAAGTATAAAAACAAAGATATATGTTGCAGAGACCCCGATTCCACTACCGAAAATGCCCTGGCTTCCCCAGAACATGTGACCTATTATCCTCGATGCAGAAAATCCACCGTGGCCCAGGGTCCCTGGAATCATCCTTCCAATGAAGTTATATAGAAGGAATATGGATGACAGCCAAACAAGTCCCCCAGATGCCCTTCTGGCAGCTATGAACACCAGGGCTATTGCAGCAAGCCCCACCAGATTTTCAAAGTCTGTTACAAACCCTCCAGTCATTGCAATCCTGTTGTAGTTAAGCACAAAGTATGAAAAAACTCCCATGTTTATACCTATAAGGATGTAGTCAATCAAGGGCGGACTTTTTCTGTCCATGTTTTCACCTTTAAAAGCTGGATAGAGAAGAAATGCAAACAAGACCAATACAGATGCATGTATTGCCCTAAAGGTTATTGCCTCCATGGTTCCAATGGTTGTGAAGTACAGCTGAAAAACCACCCATAGGACTGAAAGTAGAGTAATGATTTTGGACCAGGATCCCTTGTAGGTTCTGATCCTGCTGCTTCTGTCCACTTCCTCGACTATCTGGTGGGCTTCCTCCTCCAGCTTATCATGGACCAAATCTGAAATTGGTTCAAATTTCTCATATTTCTTGCTCATTTTTACACACCTGCTCATCATTATTACAACCCTTATTCTATTTCACCAAGGTCCATAAATCAAATGAATTTTTGGAGTCAGAGGCAAACATAAGGCTACTGCGAACATACCACAGTAGCCTTTCCAATTACATGTCTGATTTTAGCACTCCACCAATGGCGAAGTTCTCGTCCTCCATCTCCCTGATGATGATCCTGACGGCATCCCTTTTGCAGTTTACCGTTTCCACAAGAGCATCTGTAACCTTTTCAACCATTGCTCTCTTTTGTTCCTCTGTCCTACCCTTAAGCATTTCCACCTGTAGTATTGGCATATTACATCCTCCTTGAATAATTTAGTTGTATTCTAGGGACACTGGATAACTCCCTGTGCCCAGAGACATCCTCCACATGCCGGGAATGTATTCTTGAGGCAGTCCTTCTCATTGCTGTCCACATCCTCACAGCCTCCACACAGTACGCAGGGGGAGAAGTCAAAGTCGTAGACCTTCTGCCTGAAATCCCTGTAATCCTCCATATTCCAAATCTCCTTAAGGGACCTTTCCCTGATGTTCCCGAAGGTGTGGCTTTTCATGTATCTCTTGTTACCGTTGAGGAAGGTTGTGTATGAGTGGATCAGTCCCATGCATGGGGCTACCTCCCCATCCCATCTCACAAAAACATTGCCCTCGTTGATAAAGCGGCAGTAGTCGTTGTGCTCCTTGAACTCCTCACCCAGGGTCTTGGTCTTCATCATGGATGCGTGTATGTCATGGAGTCCTTCCTTTGTGTATTTGTTGTAATCTATCCTTGGAAGGCTGATTTCAGGTATCATGACCTCCTTTGTTCCCTTTCTTATGACATCCTGTTTCCTATATGCCAGAGGCTTGAAAAGGGTCTTCTTGCAAAGCATCTTGTCTTCCATTTCCCGATCGTATGGAATCACATTGCTGACAGAGATCTTTTCAGCCCATACCTTGGTTGCAAAGCTCCTTAGGCTGGACAGATCCTCCACATTGTCCTTTGTCACAACAAATGCGATTCCAAGGGTAAGCTTCTTGTCCTTTCCCCGGTTCATCCTTTTAAGGGTCATGAGATTGTCAAACACCTCTCCAAAATCCGCCCCTTCCCTGATTTTATTGAACCTGTCCATATCCATGCTGTCCACGGAAACCCAAATATTGTCAAGGCCTGCATCCATAAGCTTCCTTATGTTCTCTTTGGTCAGCTTTGTGCCGTTTGTCGTGATTTCTGTTCTTATTCCAAGTTCACTTACGCTCTTGATCATGTAGTATATGTCAGGATGGTGTGTCGGTTCCCCGAAGCCTCCAAACATAACTGAATCGATGGTCCTGATCTCCTTTATGTCATCAAGAAGCTTGTCAAACTCATCCCTCTTCATAAAACCCGTTGTCTCTGCCCAGGTCTTTCTTATGCAGGTTACGCAATTTAGATTGCAGGCTGCAGTTGGCTCAATGTATAGCCTCTGAACCGAATGGATGGATGGAGCAAGTACAAGCCTTCCGTTTTCCTCATAGAATATGTACTCCTGGTGTCTTCCCTGATGCTCACTTTCCAGTGCCTCCTTAGGTATCTGGAGAGAGCCGTTTTGGTTCTTTTCGATGTATATATGCTTCTTCATTTGATCACCTTTCTATATGTACTTAACTCTAAATGGGTATGGCCTGCTGGGCAAGTATTATAACTATTGTCAGAGTGACTGCGCTAAGTAAGGTTGATGTTAGGACCGCCTGGGATGCAAACTCAGGATTGTTGTCAAACTCCATAGATGTAAGGGCAACATTCACTGCTGTTGGGGCTCCCATTGCAATTACAAGAACCTGGGCTGTAATTCCTTCAAGTCCCATAAGGATTACAACCGCAAAGGCAATTGAGGGTGCAATCAGTAGTCTAAGGATGCTTGAAAGATAAATCCTTAGATTTCCAAGGCTGAAGCTTGTCTCACGTAGCTGTGCGCCCAGGGTTATAAGGGCAACTCCTGCATAGGTTGTGCTCATCAAGCTCAAGGATTGCCAAAGTGGATCCCAAATCGTTATATTGATTCTTCTTAATATTATACCTGTAATCATTACATAAATAAAGGGCATCCTGAAAACATATCCCATAGCCTTTCTTGCACTTCCCCTGCTGCTTCCGATTGTGAACATCCCCACAGTAAAAAACACCACATTATGAACAAGCATTATTATGGCCTGAATCGAGACAGCAATTGGATTTGTGTAGAGGAGCTGCATCAGTGGCAGACTTAGATTCCCGGCGTTGTAGAAGGTTGTTGAATTTACGAATACGCTGGTGTCCTCCGAGGAATAGCCTCTAAGCCTTGAAATTACAAATGATATCACATACATTGCAGTCATTACAAATGCAGTTGCAATAGATACTGATATGACAACCTCCCCGCTAAGTTCGCTTTCATACACCTTTACGAAAAGGACGATTGGTAGCAAAAGATACAGCTGAAGCTTCACCAGGCTTCTGACATCGATTGGCAGGATGGATCTTATCCCATAGCCTGCGAATATAGTTATGAAAAGCGGAAATATTATATTGAAAAAAGTATAGATGAAATAGTCCATATTGTCACTCCGTTATGTATTTGGGGCACAGACTGCTGTGCCCCATATTTGTTTATTCAGGTATAACTATCTTGTCTCTGCTTATGT
>JANKMX010000083.1 GCA_024649995.1 Gudongella sp.
CTTACGATAATTACCGCAGCGATAAGGTTTCCCACAAGAATTGCGGGAAATGCCCACTTGAATCTCATATCCAAAAGGGCTGCTGCCAGGCTTCCACTCCATACGCCAGTTCCAGGCAAGGGAATTGCAACTATCACCACAAGAGCCCAAGCGCCGTATTTCTGTATTCTGTGCCCGTTGTTGTTGATGGATTTGTCCGTTAGATGCTCCACCAACCTTCTGAAGGTCCTTGTCTTCTTCAGGTAGTTGAAGATTGGCCTTATGGTGAACAGTATGAATGGCACCGGTATCATGCTGCCAATAAAGCTTATTATGGTTGCATGCATTGGACTTAGTCCCAGGGAAATCCCCACTGGAATCGCCCCCCTCAATTCAATTATTGGCATGGCTGCCGTAAGCATGACCGCCAGCTCTATGGATAAAAATTCGATAAGATTTCTAACAATTGCTTCCATTCTATCACCCTGTCATTATATTTTACCCTGTTAAGTATAACCAACAAATAATTCACTGTCAAACCAAAGAAAACCCATAAAAAAGGGTATATGTAGCTAAGAAGCACTGAAAGGAGGATATAAAATGCAAGATGGTTTCATTCATGTATATACAGGAAATGGCAAGGGCAAGACCACTGCAGCCTTTGGTCTTGCAATCAGGGCAGCCCTTGCAGACAAGAAGGTCTATATAGGTCAGTTTGTCAAGGATATGAAGTATAGTGAAACCGGGATATCAGATTATCTGGAGGAAATAGTCGTAGAGCAGCTTGGAAGCGGTTGCTATATCCATTCAAAGCCAAGTGATGAGGATATCGCAAAAGCAAAGGAATCCCTCGAGAAATGCTCAGGGATCCTTAAGAGTGACAAGTATGACCTTGTAATACTTGATGAGGTCATCATTGCAATATATCTTGGTCTTCTGGATGAGGACGCCGTCATTGAAGCGGTTTTAGGAAAGAATTCCCAGGTTGAGGTGGTCCTCACAGGCAGATACGCTTCCCAGAAGCTAATAGACATAGCCGACCTGGTCACCCATATGCAGGAAATCAAGCATTACTTCACAAAGGGTGTACTTTCCCGAAAGGGCTTTGATTGCTAAAAAATCTATTTCTTGAATTTGGGCTCCCTTTTCTCAAGAAAAGCCCTTACTCCCTCCTGCCCATCCTCAGTGGTACAAAGGGTTGCAAAATGATAATTTGTCAACTCAAGGGCATCCTCAAAGCTCAAATCCTCCATCTGATAGAAGGAGCTTTTTCCCAGCTGCATGGCAAGGGGACTTTTTGCTGCCAGTTTGGCTGCGTACCTCCTGGTCTCCTCCTCCAGATCCTCAGCCTTTACCACCCTGTTCACAAGACCAATTCTCAAAGCTTCCTCTGCATCTACAAGGTCTCCGGTCATTATCAATTCAAGGGTTCTTTTTCTACCCAGGCTCTTATATAAGGGAACTGCAGGTCCCATGCAAAACAGACCCACATTGATTGCAGTTGCTCCAAACAGGGCATTGTCAGCGGCTATTGCCAGATCACAGGCTGCAACCAACCCAATTCCATTTGCAACGGCTATCTTATGAACAGATGCAATCACAGGCTTCTTCATCCTTGCAATTGTCATGTTCATCTGCTCCATTAGCCTCACCCATCGAAGATACTCTTCCATGTCCTTGCCATCCACATAGTTTACGTCTATTCCTGTGCAGAAGTTCCTTCCATTTGCATTGATTACGACAACGTTGACATCAGAATTCTCGTCCATCTCCATCAATGCCAGGTTCAACTCCTCTGCCATTGGAATGTTGAATGTATTGTTGGCTTCCGGGCGATTTAGAGTAACCGTTCCAATCAAATCCTTAATAGTTGTAACTATAGTGGTATAGTCCATCATTTACCTCCTTTGATTTTCCTGGAGACCTTCCCATTCCCCCATAATTCTAATTATCTCTTCCTCCAGCTTCTCTTTCTGGGAATAAAGCTCTATCAGCTGATCAGGGTTGTCGTTGTTATCCTCCATCATGCTGATCAGATTCTCCAGCTCATTCTCCTTGTCCTTAATTTTCAGTTCAAGCCTCTCTATTTTCTGTGTATGGTCCGGTCTTCTGGTCGGCCTCTTATTACTTTCAGTGGATTTGCTTCTTGAGGCCGTTTTCTGGCTCTCCACAATCCTTCTCTTCTCACGCTTTTCAACGTAGTCGTTGTAGCCAAATGGATATTCCCCATAGCCTCCTTCCTCAAGCTCAATAATCCTGGTAGAAACCTTTTCCACAAAGTACCTGTCGTGAGATACAAATAGTATTGTCCCTTCAAAATCAAGGAGTGTGTTTTCCAGAACCTCCCTGGTATCTATATCCAGATGGTTGGTTGGCTCATCCAGAATAAGAAGATTGATTCTTGTGTAAAGCAATGAACACAGCTTCAACCTGGACTTCTCGCCTCCTGACAGAACCTTTATCCTCCTGAAGACATCATCCCCAAAAAACAGGAGTCTTGCTAGCTCGTTCCTGGATTCCTGCTGGGTTATCCCATGGGTTCTTGTGAAGTACTCAAGAATTGTCAAATCCTCGTTCTGAAAGCTTATGTTTTGGGGGAGATAACCGATTTTAACCTTTGAACCATATTTTATGCTCCCCAGATCCTGTTCCGATTCTCCCAGTATTATGTTTAGCAGGGTACTCTTCCCTGAGCCGTTGGCACCCATAATACACAGCCTGTCCTGATAGAAAAGGGTGAAGGTCAAGCCACTGAACAGTCTTTTCCCAGGAAATGACTTGGAGAGGTCCTCAACATCCAATACAATCCTTCCGGTTCTTTGGGTACCCGAACCATCCAAGCGTATTTTCCTTTTTTCCTCCTGAGGCTTGTCCACAATCTCCAGCTTGTCCAGCCTCTTTTCAAGCTCCTTTGCCCTCTTGTACATCTTTTCGCTATCTCTCATGGCACCCCATATTCGATATCTTTCAATCTGTCTTTCCATCATGTCAATTTTTCGTTGATTATTCACATACTCCCTGTACTCAATCTGAAACCGTCTTTCCTTTTCCTCCACATAATATGAATAGTTCCCGTTATAAATGCTTGCTCTTGTGGGCTCCAGCTCAATTATCCTATCCACAACCCTGTCCAGAAATACCCTGTCATGTGAAACCATCAAGACGGTTCCCCTGTACTCCACCAAAAATTCCTCCAGCCATTCTATGGAGTCCATATCAAGGTGATTGGTGGGCTCATCCAGAAGCAGAACGTCCGGCTCCTGAAGCAGTAGCCTTGCAAGAAGAACTCTGGTCCCTTCGCCCCCGCTCAATTGCCCAAAGGGCTTGTCCATAAATCCCTGAGGAATTCTCAGTCCCTGACAAACCTTATCCATCCTAACCTCAACATCATATCCTCCAAGCAGCTCATATTTTTCAACCAGGGATGAGTATCTGGCCATTGCTTTTTCAAGCTGGCCTCCTGAAAGCTCCTTCATCTCCACTTCAACATCACCCAGCTGCCTCTTCACCTTCCAGACATCCTCAAAGGCCTGTTCAAGAACCTCCCTTACAGTTGTCCCCTCCTTGCTCTTGAAGATCTGATGCAGATATCCCAGGGTAACTCCCTTCCCATATGTTAAAGTACCCTCCTGGTGGTTTTCCTCACCCATGAGTATTTTCATCAGAGTGGTTTTCCCACTGCCATTCTGACCAATCAGACCAACTCTTTCCCCTGATTGAAGATCAAAGGATATATTTTCAAAAACCAATTGGGCTCCGTAGTATTTTTTAAGCTTTGACACACTGCACTGTATCATGGCATCGCCTCCAATCCATCTTGTCTTTGCTGATTTAACCATTATGTATTATCATATACTAAAGGAGTTGATATATATGTCCCACAAGACTAACGCCGCCAGGCTTTGTGACAATGTTGGTATTGAATATGACCTGATCCCCTATGATACTGATGATGATAGTCTGGATGGTAAATCCGTCGCCAAAAAGCTTGGTCTGTCAGGGGATGAAATATTCAAGACCCTTGTCACAAAGGGAAAGAGCGGAGAGGTTTATGTGTTCGTAATTCCAGTTTCCGGAGAGCTGGACCTTAAGAAGGCTGCCTTGGCATGTGGTGAGAAATCCATACAGATGCTTCCTCTTAAGGAGCTGCTTCCTGTCACTGGCTATGTCAAGGGAGGATGCTCTCCCTTGGGAATGAAAAAGGACTATCCAACATTCTTTGATGAGACAATCATCCTTCTGAACCGCATAACCTTCAATGCAGGAAAAATAGGTCTTCAGCTGCAGGTTTCCGTGGTTGACCTTGCTGAAGTCCTTGACTATGAAATATCCGACTTGCTTAAGGACTAGCCCAGGTATCCTACAATTATGGATGCCAGAAGGAATACCACGCCAAGTGCGGCAAATATTACAACCAATCTGAATCTGGGGTCTGGCCCCTTATTGAAATTGTTCATACTTTTACCTCCCAAATTTGCTTTTGAACTTATTATATCATGAAGTGGAAAGTTGAAGGCAAGAAAGTGGAAAGGAAAAACAAAGAAAACCAGGGCATGAGTATGATTTCATGTCCTGGTTACTTCTTAGTTAATTGCCGGTTTGCTTGTTAAGGTAAATGAATCGCTTTTCCAAATACAGACTCCGCAGCCTCGTGTATCGATTCTCCCACCGTCGGGTGAGCATATACGGTTGTAAGAAGCTCATCAACAGTTGCCTCAAGCCTTATTGCAAGGGCAGCGGCAGCAATAAGTTCCGTGGCGGTGGTTCCCGCAATGTGGACTCCAAGAACCTCTCCTGTCTTCTCTTCAGCTACTATCTTTACAATTCCTCTCACATCTCCTGTGATAACAGCCTTTCCGTTCCCATACATGGGGAAACGACCAACCTTGACTCCATAGCCCTTTTCCACAGCTTCCTCCTCGGTCATCCCCACAGCCGCCAGCTCAGGCTTTGTGTACACTGCATATGGTATGGTTCTGAAGTCCATGGCCATTCTTTCACCCATGATTAGGTCTGCTACCATCAAGCCTGATGCAGAGGCCACATGGGCCAGCTGAACTCCCCCGGTACAGTCACCGATGGCATATATACTATCAACATCAGTCTTGAACAATCTGTCTACCTGGATGGCTCCCCTTTCCACCTTGACACCAACTTCCTCAAGTCCAAGATCGTCTCCGGCGGGCTTTCTTCCAGTTGCCATAAGTACCTTTTCTGCACTAATCCTTATGGGTTCATTCCCCTTGTCAGCTGTTACAACAAGGCCTCCATCGACCTTTTCCATTTGAAGCACCTTGGTGGATTTGTGGATCTTAACACCACTTTCAACAAGTGCATCCTCAAGACATTGGACTATCTCACCATCCATATTTGATACCAGACCAGGTAGCATCTCAATTATTGTTACCTCGGTTCCAAGATTTGAATATATGTTGGCAAATTCAACACCAATGACCCCTCCGCCTATTATACACAGGCTTTTAGGTATTTCCTCAAGGCTCATGGCTTCCCTGCTTGTTATGACTCCCTCCAGGTCATGGCCTGGAATTGGGATCACTATTGGTTTGGAGCCTGTAGCCACAATGGCCCTGTCAAAATCTATCCTTTTGCTTCCGCCACCTTCAAGGTCCACCTGTAGGCTTTTCCCTGATATTAATCTGGCAACTCCTTCCACAACCTCAATTCCTCCAACCCTGAGGAGATTCTTGACTCCTTCAACAAGCTGCGTCGCGACAAGCTCCTTTCTTGCAAGAAGCTCCTTCCAATTAACCTTAAGGTTATCCATTTCCAGTCCAAGGGCACCTGCCTCATTCTTCAGCTGATGATAGATATCAGTTGAATTGAGAAGCACCTTTGTTGGGATGCAGCCTGTATTGAGGCAGGTGCCCCCTATATATTCCTTTTCAACAAGGACAACCTGGGCTCCAAGCCGGGCAGCCTTAAGAGCTGCCACATAACCACCAGGTCCTCCTCCGATTATTGCAATCTTCATTGTATCCCCCCCTAAAGCAGTATTTTCAGTGGATGCTCCAGCATTTCCTTAAGTCTTGCCAGGAACATGGCCGCAACTGCACCGTCAACTGTCCTATGGTCGGCAGTAAGGGACAGCTTCATCATAGGTCTTGTACACACGCAGCCTCCGACCACCACCGGGGTCTCTACAATGGCGTTTACTCCCAGAATTGCAGATTCAGGCTGATTGATGATTGGAGTGAAGCTTTCTATTCCAAACATTCCAATATTTGTTATTGTAAAGGTTCCACCTTCTATCTCATCAGTCTGGAGTTGATTTGTCTTTGCCCTATAGGACAGGTCCTTTATTTCCTCCGATATGACTCCCAGCTTCTTCATATGGGCATTCTTCACAACCGGAACCAGCAGCCCGTCCTCCAATGCAACCGCAACTCCCATATTGACGTAGTTTCTCAGTATCATTTCATCTCCGTCCAATGAACAGTTGAGGTAAGGGTGTTCCAAGAGAAGCAAGGAGGTAACCTTGACAATAAGATCCGTGTAGGTAATGCTTCTTTCACTTTTCAGCTCCTCCCTCAATGCCTTGAGATTTGTCATGTCCACGGATATGGTGAAGTTAACGGTAGGTGCCGTTTGAGCGCTTTCACTCATCCTTTCACCAATTATCCGTCTCATTGTTGTAAGTGGAATTCTTCTGTCTTCAGGCTGGGCAATTGAAGCATACTGAGCTTCCCTGTCAGCACGGATAACATCCTCCTTCATGACACGCTTTTCACTGGAAATTCCGGATACATCAACGCCTTTTTCCCTTGCAAGCTTTTCAGCTGTTGGACTTGCCTTGACCTTGCCCTTGTTTTCAATTGCATTTTTTACATCATCCAGTACGATCCTTCCACCAGGTCCTGTTCCTTCTATCCTCTCAAGGTCCAAGCCCTCCTCCTCAGCAAGCTTTCTTGCCACCGGAGAAACCTTTATTTTCCCTGTTCTTTCTACTTTTTTCTCAACTTCTGCTGCCTTTTCAACCTCAGGAGCCTTGTCCTCAATCTTAACAGCTTCAGAACCAGCTGTTTCAGCCAGTAATGCAGATATGTCCTCATCCGCACCGGCAATTATGCCAACAGGCTCCATTACTGGAACCGTCTGTCCTTCCGTTACAATAATCTTCCTAAGTACTCCATCTGCAGTTGCCTCAGCATCATTTGTTATCTTGTCTGTTTCTATACTGAACAATTTATCCCCAGACTTTATTGGGTCCCCCTCTGCCTTATACCACTTGGCGAGCTTTCCCTCCTTCATTGTCAAGCCCAGCTTGGGCATCACTATCCTCTTTGCCATTTTACCTCCTCCTCCGGTGTCACCGGTTAAAAAATCCATTAATCTGCGCAGATTCAATGGTCCTCTTTATGTTGACCCTATAGGGGCCATCCCTGGTTATCTTAAACTGGAAGGTATCACCCTTCTTAAAGGGTAGCTCCCTTTCACCGTCAAGGGCCATGATCCCCTTGTAGCCCATGGTCATTGAAAACATTTCCTCCAAAGGATGTATAACCGGCTCATCCACCTGAATTTCCTTCATGGTTCCTGCAGCAATTGGAGCAACCAGCTCGTTGTCACCAGTATTCACATTGATGGATGCACCAAAATCATCCTCCTCTTTTACGATCTGCTTCACCCCAACAATTGTTGAGAACCCTATTGATGCAGGATGGGCTATTGATACAATCACCCTTTGTATGTCTGCTGGATTCCAGATGGCTTTTGAACCAATGTAGGTCTGCCTGGATATCACACAGTCCACCAAGGCAATGTCAACCATCTTGCCATCCTTGTAGATTTCAATTCTCTTGTCTCTCCGACATGTCTCACCCATATCACAAACCTTGGTTGATATGGCAGCTGCTGCCATTCCTACAACCGTTCCCTCCAGCATTTCAGGATATACGTTGTTGGTGCCAGTGGATATGCTTATCAAAGGAGTACATGTAATGGCTTTTGCTACAGCTCTGCTGGTGCCATCTCCACCTAGGGCTATGATGCACCTAACAACCCTCTCCTCCATAAGCCTGGTGGCAGTAACCGTATCCTCCATACTTCCCCTTATTCGCATGTCCAGATCCTCTACAGGTATATGCAGCTCCTTTGAACCCTTCAGATCCTCAGCGGCCTTGTAGCCTATCATAAATGTATCTGGCATTACCAACACACCTGTAACACCGGCTCCCTGAGCAGCCAGAATTATCCTCTTAACGATGTTCACCTTCTCATTGTTATCAACAACAGTTGCATGGGAGACAAGTCGCCTGATGTCCTTTCCCGATGCAGGATTTGCAATAATACCAATTGTACTCATTTTTTCACCCCTTGGGGGGAGGCAACAATTGTTGCCCCCGTCTAGAACATCTTCTTAACAGCCTTCACAATGTCATCCGCACTTGGTATATAATACTGCTCGAGAACTGGAGAGAAAGGCACTGGAGTATTCATTGCACATACCCTTAGAACAGGACCATCCAGATAATCAAAGCCATCCTCTGCAATGATCGCTGAGATTTCACCGGCAAAGCTACCCCTCTTGTTCTCCTCAGTTGCTATTACAACCTTGTTTGTCTTCTCCAGTGATTTAAGAAGACCCTCCTTGTCAAAGGGATACAGTGTCCTTGGATCGAAAACCTCAGCCTCTATACCCTCTTCAGAAAGCTTTTCAGCAGCTGCAAGAGCCTCGTGAACCATCTTTCCTGTTGCTACTATCGTAACATCACTACCTTCTCTTTTAACATCACCTACGCCAAACCTAATTGGCGCCATGTTCTCGTCAACCTCACCGGATGCACCGTAAAGAACCTTGTGCTCAAGGAATATTACAGGGTTCTCATCATCTATTGACTGGAGCAACAAGCCATAGGCATCTGCAGGAGTTGAAGGATAAACCACCTTCAGTCCAGGTATATGTGCCATCCATGCTTCCAGTGACTGGGAGTGCTGAGCTGCAGCACTTATTCCAGCTCCCAGCGGCAATCTTACAACCATTGGCAGGGTGATCTTCCCTCCAAACATATATCTCATCTTTGCCGCCTGGTTAACAAGCTGGTCTGCACCAACTGTTGCAAAGTCTATAAACATAAGCTCCGCTATAGGTCTTAGCCCTGTAGCTGCTGCACCTACTGCAGTACCTATGATTACACCCTCCGAAATTGGGGTGTCCCTTACTCTCTCCGGTCCAAACTCATCAAACATTCCTGCTGATACTCCAAAACATCCTCCAAAAGCTCCAACATCCTCTCCAAAAAGCAAGACATTCTTATCTTCTCTCATTCGCTTGTTCATAGCCTCTCTGATGGCTTCCATCATACTCATGGTTTTCATCTATCTTACCTCCTCTACTATATCAGTATAAATATCCTGAACAATTGACTCTAAAGAAGGCACAGGGCTATCCTCTGCAAATTTTATGGCTTCCTCTATTTCCTTGACTATTTCAGCATCAATCTTCCTAAGCTCTTCCTCCGAAATTATTTCATTATCCATCAAGTAGGCAACCGCCCTTGGTAGAGGATCCTTAGCCATCCATTCCTGAACCTCATCTGATGGTCTGTAGGTTGTCGGGTCACCCTCGAAGTGACCTTTGTGCCTGTAGGTCTTGCACTCTATCAGGGTTGGCCCCTGACCGCTTCTTGCCCTTGCAACCGCCTCAGTTGCAGCCTCATACACAGCAAATATGTCGTTGCCATCAACAACAATACCTGGTATGTTGTAAGCCACGGCCCTGTCTGCAACATCCTGTATGGCCTGATGTCTTGCCTGGGACATTGAGATTCCGTAAAGGTTGTTTTCACATACGAACACTACCGGAAGCTTCCAAATGCTTGCAAGGTTTATTGACTCATGGAAAGTACCCTGATTTGTTGATCCATCTCCAAAGAAGCAAGCTACAACCTGTCCTGATTCCCTGTATTTTGCGCTTAATCCTGCACCTACTGCAATATTGTGACCTGCTCCAACAATTCCGTTGGCTCCTAGGATACCCTTTGTTGCATCAGCAATGTGCATGGAGCCACCCTTGCCCTTGCAATATCCGGTTTCCTTTCC
This sequence comes from Gudongella sp., assembly GCA_024649995.1. Classification (GTDB taxonomy): domain Bacteria; phylum Bacillota; class Clostridia; order Tissierellales; family Tissierellaceae; genus Gudongella. Next base: position 10,039 of record JANKMX010000083.1, read on the forward strand.
GAAAAGCTCTGCCATCATGTACTTTGTTTCTCCACCCTTTGCAATTATGTGTCCGTGGCCTCTATGGGTACTTGTAATATAGTCATCTTCATTCATGCTTGAACAAACGCCTGTTGCAACAGCCTCTTCACCAAGATAAAGGTGAACAAAGCCAGGTATGCTTCCTTCCGCAAACAATCTGCTTGCATTTGTTTCAAATTCCCTGATTCTCTTCATAACCTTGTACATTTCAACTATTTTTTCATTAGTCAGATCCAAGAAAATCCCTCCTTGTTAGAGTATCTCTACTTCCACGCACGCCAATGCGGCCTCAATGCTGCTGTCCTTGTCCCCGAAGTCAGGAATGAAAAGTCCTGGAACCTTCATTCCACCTTCAACTGTCAGAATGGTCTTCTTTCCCACAGGCAGACATTTTTTGATTCTTTCAAGGTCTACTTCGTCGGGTCTTGTCACTGCTACAGTAACCCTTACCCCAACTCCCTCATTCAGGTCATTTATCCCCATGACCTCCTCAAGTCCACACAGACAGCTTCTGGATACCGCATCAAGTACCGCCTTTTCCGCTGCCCTGGTAACGTCCTGTCCATGAAAATCAACACCCATTCCAAACTCGATGATATAACGATTCATCTTTATCACCTCCGATAATGGACCTTCTACATGTTCCCTCCCTTCTGCGGTGATTTTGCACATCACCATTATATATTGCAAATATTGTGCCAATTTACTTTATCGTTTTATTGTGCTGCCTAGGGCTCTTCAAGGTCTGGGAATTCCCCTCCAAA
>JANKMX010000084.1 GCA_024649995.1 Gudongella sp.
GAAGAGAAGGGTTGCCATTGCAGGAGTAATTGCCATGAAGCCCAAGGTTCTTATACTTGACGAACCGACTGCAGGTCTTGACCCCAAGGGTAGGGATGATATTCTTGATGAAATAAGAAAGATCTATGACAAGGAGAATATAACAATCATTCTAGTTTCCCACAGTATGGAGGACATAGCGAGACTTGTCAATAGAATTTTTGTAATGCATAAGGGAAGAGTTGCACTTGACGGCCCCACAAGAGAGGTTTTTTCCAAGACCGATGAGCTGGAGGAAATGGGTCTTGGAATTCCGCAGATAACAAAGTTCATGAAGGCCTTCAAGGGAAGGGGCAACAATGTGAAGGATGATGTCCTGACCATTGAAGAGGCAAAAGAGGAAATATTAAACTTTTTAAGGAGTAAGAAGGATGCTTAAAGATATTACAATCGGACAATATTTTCCAGGAACATCTATAGTTCACAAATTGGATCCCAGAGTGAAAATAATCATTGTAGCATTGTTTATTGCATCTCTCTTCTTTGTGACAAGCTTCATACCCTATGTATTCATTGTGGCCTTTATTGCGGGTGTAATATCCATAGCAAAGCTGCCTGTGAAATTCATAATCAAGGGCCTGAAGCCTCTTATGTTTATTATTCTAATAACCTTCGCCATAAACCTGTTCATGACCAAGGGAGAGGTTCTGGTTGAACTGGGGCCACTGGTCATCACAAAAGAGGGATTGAGGCAATCGGTCTTTATGGCTCTTAGACTTGTATTCCTGATTACGGGAACCTCACTTCTTACATTGACCACATCCCCAATCGCATTGACTGATGGTATAGAAAGGCTTCTTTCACCCTTCAGTAGGATGGGACTCCCAGCCCATGAGCTGGCCATGATGATGACAATTGCCCTTAGGTTTATTCCTACGCTGCTTGAGGAAACTGATAAGATAATGAAGGCTCAGATGGCCAGAGGGGCAGATTTCGAATCAGGGAATATCCTAAGCAGGGCAAAGAATCTTGTACCGCTTTTGGTACCACTGTTCATTAACGCCTTCAGAAGGGCCGATGAGCTGGCTACTGCAATGGAAGCAAGATGCTACAGGGGTGGAGACGGTAGGACAAGGCTTAACGAGCTGAAATTTGTTACAAGGGATTACGCTGTGTTAACCGGTATGACCATCTTTTTTGCAGCGATAATATCCACCCGATATATATGGTGATTGTATGAGAAACATCAAGCTAGTTATTGAATACGACGGTACAAACTACTGGGGATGGCAGACGCAGGAAAACTTCCCGTCCATCCAGGAGGAGATCGAAAAGGCTCTCAAAAAGGTGACCGGTGAAAAGACTATACTGTACGGGTCTGGGAGGACTGATGCAAAGGTACATGCCCTTGGCCATGTTGCCAATTTCAGAACGGAGTCCACAATACCTGGAGAGAGATTCAAATACGCTCTGAATATTGAGCTTCCGGAAGACATCAAGATCATCTCTTCTCAAGAGGTGCCCATGGATTTTCATGCAAGGTTCAGTGCCACACACAAGAGGTATGTCTACAGGATATACAACGGTGAGCCTGAAAGGCCTCTGCTCAGGAACTACACCTGTCATGTAAGATATCCCCTTGATGTGGAGTTGATGAGGGAAGCTGCAAGATACTTTGTAGGCACCCATGACTTCAAGTCCTTCAGGGGAAGGAGAACTTCCATAAAATCATCCGTACGAACCATCCATTCAATTGATATAGAAAGAAATGGCGAAATCATAGAAATAGCAGTGGAGGGAAACAGCTTCCTGAGAAATATGGTCAGAATAATAGCGGGAACCCTTATAGAGGTTGGTGCCGGCCAAAGGGACAGGGAGGAGATTCCTGAAATGATAGAGGACAGGGATAGAAGATCAGCCGGAAGAACCGCACCTGCCCAGGGACTATTTTTGGAAAAAGTATACTACAGGTAAAATCTGCCTTGACATTGATTGTTACTTGTATTAGAATATATAAGAGTGTTTAAAAAGAAGCCCGGAAACTTTTTAGTAGACACCTTAAAACGAATGTTGTTGTAAGGAGGGAAATAGATGAAAAGCTATATGGCAAAAGCCAATGAAGTCGAAAGAAAATGGTATATAATAGACGCAGAAGATAAAGTATTGGGAAGACTGGCCACAGAGATTGCAACTATCCTGAGAGGTAAGAACAAGCCCATCTACACACCACATGTTGATACAGGTGATTTTGTTATCGTAATAAACGCTGACAAGGTCAAACTTACTGGAAAGAAGCTGGAGCAGAAGAAGTACTCATACCATACAGGTTATCCAGGAGGCTTGAGACAGGTATCATACGGCGAGCTGATGGAAAAGAATCCCGAGAAGATAATCGAGCTGGCTGTTAAAGGAATGCTGCCAAAAAATAGTCTGGGAAGACAAATGTACAGAAAACTTAAGGTTTACAGAGGTACAGAGCACGGACATGAGGCGCAGAAGCCAGAAGTTTACGAATTTTAATTAATTGATGAAGGGAGGACTGTAAATGGCTGCAACACAATTTTTAGGAACAGGAAGAAGGAAGACATCCGTTGCAAGAGTAAGACTTGTACCAGGTAACGGAAAGATCACAATCAACAAAAGAGATATCGAGGACTTTTTCAACTACGAGACACTAAGAGTAATTGCAAAAGAGCCTTTGACCATAACTGAAACAGCAGACAAGTACGACGTATTTGTAAATGTTCACGGCGGTGGATTCACAGGACAAGCCGGAGCAATCAGACACGGTATTGCCAGAGCTCTACTTGAAGCAGACGGAGAGTTAAGACCAATACTTAAGAAGGCCGGACATCTTACTAGAGATCCAAGGATGGTAGAAAGAAAGAAATACGGTCTAAAGAAAGCAAGAAGAAGTCCACAGTTCAGCAAGAGATAATGCAAAAAGCACCCATGGGTGCTTTTTTTTTAGGCTTTTTCACTTGTTAACAAATGTTATCCCCTACGGGCTGTGGATAGTGTGGATAAAGTGGATAAGTCCTCGAACATGTGTATTAGGAGCTGTTCATCGACTGTATAGGTCGTCTCTGGCGTCCTTCAGATACTGGATAATCATAAGATTTTGTGGACACTTTTCCTCACATAATCCACACTCCACACACTGGGAGCCGTCCTTCTTATTCTGGAGGAGGTTGTAATAGGATTTGGAGGATGCCTCCATTGAACCATAAACGTGTGCATCATTGTAAAGCTGAAAAATATCCGGTATGGCAACATTCTGTGGACAGGGGATGCAGTACTTGCAGCCTGTACAGTCCACCCTTGTTCTGCTGCGGTATATCTGGGCCGCCTCCTTGACAATCTCCATATCCTCCGGTGATAGCCTGTCCTCGTCAGAGCTTATCCTTATGTTTTCCTCAAGCTGTTCCTGTGAGGACATCCCACTTAGGACAACTGATATACCCCGCAGGCTGTACAACCACTTCAGAGCCCACTTGACCGGCGTGCGAAGGGTTTGCGACCTCTTCCATACCTGGAGCACGTCTTCAGGGGATTTAGCAAGCTTGCCGCCTTTTAGGGGCTCCATGACCACCACATCAATTCCTCTGTTCCTGGCGTATTCAAGCCCTGCAAGACCTGCCTGATAATCGGTGTCCATATAATTCAACTGGATCTGACAGAAGTCCCAAGGATAATAATCGATTATCTCCTGGAATACAGGCAACTCATCATGGAAGGAGAAGCCGATGTGCCTGATTTTTCCTTCGTCCTTTGCCTTAAGTACGAATTTTTCAAATTCAAGAGATTTTATTTTTTTGAAAGAATCCTTGTCCAGGGCGTGAAAAAGGTAAAAATCAACATAGTTTGTCTTTAAATTAACTAACTGTTCATCCAGATATTTCATAAAATCCTCATGCTTTTCCACAAGCCACACCGGTGATTTTGTAGCCAAATGGTATTGATCCCTCTCGATCCCTTCCAATGCTTTGCCCATAAAAGCCTCAGATTCCCCACCATGATAGGGGTAGGCAGTGTCAAAATAGTTTATTCCATTGTCAAAAGCATATCTTACCATTGAAGTAGCCTTATCCACATCGATTTTGGAATTATCCTTGTCCAAAACCGGAAAACGCATGCAACCCAGTCCCAATAGTGAAACTTTTAACTTGTTGACAGAAAATTCACGGTATTGCATAAAAAATCCCCCTTATGTATAATTGAAGTATACTACTGAAATACCACGCATTAGGTAAATTTCATGTAATCCTGAGTAGTTTAACTACCATGCAATGGGGTAGTTATAGGATAGTATATGGAAATTATACCACAAATATCAGGAAGGAGTGATTGAATGGACGCAAAAAAAACACCCCTGTATGACGAGCATGTCAAGCTGGGGGGAAATGTTGTCGACTATGCAGGCTGGTTTCTTCCAGTTCAGTATGAAGGACTGGTACCTGAGCATGAGGCTGTAAGAAATGCAGTAGGACTTTTTGATGTCTCACACATGGGAGAGATAACTATAAAGGGGAAGGATGCTCTTGCCTATGTTAATTATCTTATGACCAATGATATAAGCACAATAGTTGACAACCAGGTTATTTACACATTCATGTGCCACCCAACGGGAGGTGTCGTGGATGATTTGCTTGTGTACAGATATGACGGAGAATTCTTCTATCTGGTAGTCAATGCTGCAAATATTGAAAAGGATCACAAGTGGATTCTTGACAACAAGGGAGATTTCGACGTTGAAATCGAAAACATCTCAGATTCAGTGGGCGAGGTTGCAATTCAGGGACCTATGGCAGAGAAGGTGCTTCAAAAGCTTACAGACTACGACCTGTCACAGATCAAATTCTTCCACCTGAAAAGAGATGTGGAGATTGCAGGAGTCAACTGCATGGTTTCAAGAACAGGATATACAGGTGAGGACGGCTTTGAGGTATACTCAGACAATGAAGGCATTGTCAAGGTATGGAATGCAATCCTTGAGGCAGGACAGGATGAAGGTATAAAGCCTACAGGATTGGGTTGTAGAGACACATTGAGATTTGAAGCATCGCTTCCATTGTATGGACACGAAATGGATGATGAAATCACTCCTCTTGAAGCTGGATTCAAGTATTTTGTAAAGCTTGACAAGGAATCGGACTTCATAGGCAAGGATGCTCTAAACAAGATGTGGAGCGAGGGCCTTGAGAGAAAGCTTGCTGGAATTGAGCTTATTGACAGGGGTATTGCTCGAGAAGGCTATGAGATTTATAAGGATGGCGAAAAGATTGGACATATTACAACAGGCTACAAGAGCCCGACGCTTGACAAGGTAATAGGTAATGCACTTATCAGGACTGAATTTACCGAGCTGGGAACAGAGGTGGATGTCAAGATCAGAAACAAGTTTGCCAAGGCAAAGGTAATAAGCAAGAAATTTCTTAAAAAATAAATTCTAGGGGGTAATCAAATGAAAGTAGCAAAAGGATTATTTTACACAAAGGATCACGAGTGGGTTAAGGTAGAAGGAGACGAGGCCTTTATCGGTATCTCCGACTATGCACAGCATCATCTTGGAGACATAGTATATGTTGAGCTTCCAGATGTTGATGACGAATTTGAGAAGGGTGAAGATTTCGCAGCAGTTGAATCTGTTAAGGCTGCCTCTGACGTATTTATGCCTGTAGGTGGAAAGGTAGTTGCAATTAATGAGGACCTTATGGATGATCCTGCACTACTTAACCAGGATGCATTTGAAAACTGGTTGATTAAGGTTGAATTGGCTGACAAGGCTGAATTGGAAGAACTAATGAATGATGAGGACTACGAAAAGTTTTTAGCTGAGGAGGAATAAGATGCATCCATATATCGCTAATACACCTGAAGATATCCAGGATATGCTCAAGGCTATCGGTCTGGAAAGCGTAGACCAGCTGTTTGATGACATTCCAAAGGATATTAAGCTTTCAAGAGAGCTTGACCTTCCAAAATCAAAAAGTGAACTTGAGGTTAGTTCATATCTGAAGAGGCTTGCGGACAAGAACTGTTCCATGAGCGAGCTTACAAGCTTTTTGGGAGCAGGTGCGTACGATCACTATATACCATCAATAGTCAATCACGTAATATCAAGAAGTGAGTTCTACACTTCATATACGCCTTACCAACCTGAAATTAGCCAGGGAACACTGCAATATATATTTGAGTTCCAGACACTGATTGCAAATCTTACAGGTATGGATCTTGCCAATGCATCCCTATATGATGGTGGTACGGCAGTTGTTGAGGCAGCACTTATGGCAGCCGCTTATTCAAGAAAAGATGAAATAATCATATCCAAATCAGTCAAGCCTGACGCAAGAAAGATCCTTCACACCTATGCACATGTTCAGGATCTTAAGGTTATCGAGGTAGACGTCAAGGATGGGGTTACCGACATGGAAGCTCTGGATGGACTTGTAAACGACAATACTGCTGCAGTAATTGTTCAAAACCCTAACTTCTTCGGGATCATAGAAGACCTCGAGGCCATTGGAGAAATTGCCCACAAAGGCAAGAAGACAACATTTATAGCATCAGTTGATCCAATTTCACTGGGTATTTTGAAGAAGCCTGGAGACATGAACGTTGATGTTGTTGTTGGAGAGGGTCAGTCACTTGGAATACCAGTGAGCTTTGGTGGACCTTATCTTGGATTCATGGCAGTCAAGAAGGATTATGTAAGAAAAATCCCCGGAAGAATAGTGGGACAGACTGAAGACCTGGACGGAAAGAGATCATTTGTACTGACCCTTACGGCCAGAGAGCAGCATATAAGAAGAGAGAAGGCAACTTCTAACATATGCTCCAACCAGGGACTGAATTCACTTGCAGCTACCGTATACATGGTTACAATGGGCAAGGAAGGTCTTAGGGAGGTTGCCTTGCAATCGACCAAGAAGGCTCACTATGCATATGAGCAGCTTATCAAGTCAGGGAAATTCAAGCCTGCATTTGACAAGCCATTCTTCAAGGAGTTTGCATTGACTTCTGACATTGCACCTGAAAAGATCAATGAGGAACTTAGAAAAGAGAATATCATCGGAGGCTATGACTTAGGTATAGAATATCCCCAAATGAAGAATAGCATCCTTTATGCAGTGACAGAAAAGAGAACGAAAGAGGAAATAGATAAACTGACCAGCGTAATGGAGGGGATATAATGAGAAACTACGAGAAATTGATATTCGAACTTTCCAAACCTGGTAGAAAGGCATACATGTTACCTGCAAATGATGTAGAGGATGTTGCTGTAGACAGCCTTATACCCGGGGAATTCTTAAATGATTCCGAGCTGGAGCTTCCTGAATTGTACGAGGTGGACATAATTCGTCACTATACCAATCTTTCCAACAAGAATTATGGCCTTGACACAGGATTCTACCCATTGGGGTCATGTACAATGAAGTACAATCCAAAAATCAACGAAGACACTGCAAGATATGATGGATTCGCCAATCTGCACCCACTTCAGCCTGATGACTGCACTCAGGGATCACTTCAGCTTCTTCATGAGCTGGAGCTTAGCCTGTCAGAAATTGCTGGAATGGACAGAACGACACTTCAGCCAGCAGCTGGTGCACACGGCGAGCTGACAGGTGTTATGATAATGAAGGCATACCATGAGAAAAGAGGGGAAGGACACAGAAACAAGATAATAGTACCTGACTCAGCACATGGTACAAACCCTGCTACAGCAGGAATGGCAGGATACAAGATTGTAGAGATAAAATCAACCAAGGATGGACTTGTTGATCTTGATGCACTTCGTGCAGCTGTCGGAGATGATACGGCAGGTCTGATGCTTACCAATCCAAATACTCTTGGAATCTTTGACAAGGGTATCAAGGAAATAGCTGAGATTGTTCACGAGGCAGGAGGACTTCTTTATTATGATGGAGCCAATGCAAATGCGATCCTGGGCTATGCAAGACCTGGAGACATGGGATTTGACGTTGTTCACTTCAACCTGCACAAGACCTTCTCGACACCACACGGTGGAGGAGGACCAGGAGCGGGACCAGTAGGGGTTAAGAAGGAGCTTGTTCCATTCCTGCCAGTTCCAATGGTGGAGAAGAAGGATGACAAGTACTTCCTGGATTATGATTATCCGGATTCAATCGGAAAGGTTAAGGATTTCTACGGACACTTCGGTATTCTTGTAAGAGCCTACACCTATATACTGACAATGGGCTCAGATGGATTGAAGAAGGCTTCAGAGATGGCAGTTTTGAATGCCAACTACCTTTGCAGTCAGCTGAAGGATTACTATCACCTTCCAATTGATACAATCTACAAGCATGAGTTTGTACTTGGTGGATTGAAGGATACTTTGAGCGAGGTCACAACTCTTGATATTGCAAAGAGACTGCTGGACCTTGGATACCATCCACCAACAATCTACTTCCCATTGATCATCAATGAGGCACTTATGATAGAGCCGACTGAAACAGAGAGCAAGGAAACACTTGATGAGTTCATTCAGGCAATGATCCAGATTGCCAAGGAGGCGGAATCAGATCCTGCAATCCTTAAGTCGGCACCGAATAGAACTAAGGTAAGAAGACCAAATGAAGTCAAGGCAGCACGAGACATCAACGTAAAATACGAAGGGTAGGTGTATTGCTTGACAAAGAGAATAGCTATTATCGGTGCAGGACCGGGTGGCTATGTAGCAGCCATTAAGGCTGCGCAACTTGAGGCAGAGGTTTTTCTTATAGAAAACAGAGATATTGGGGGTACATGCCTTAACAGGGGGTGTATCCCCACTAAAACATATTTCAGGAATGCTGAAATAATGTCCTCACTCAAGAGAGCCGATGAGTTCGGTATAAGGGTGGATGGCTACAGCCTTGATGGCAAGGCTCTCCTGGAGAGAAAAAATAAGGTCGTGGACGACCTTGTATCCGGGATAGAAAAGCTGATTTCATCCTACAGCAATATCGAGTTCGTACCTGGGAAGGCATCATTTAAAGACAATAGGACACTGACAGTGGAGCTTCTGGAAGGGGGAACCCGGGAAATAGAAGCTGACAGCATCATAATTGCAACGGGCTCCTATCCTCAAATGACTGAAACCAAGGGTGTGGATCTTCCTGGAGTAATCACGTCAGATGATATCCTGGAGCTGGACCATATTCCAGAGACCCTGATAGTGGTTGGTGGTGGAGTTATCGGCCTTGAATTTGCAAGCATCTATCAAGAGCTTGGTTCACATGTAATACTTCTGGCCTCAAGAATCCTTAAGGACGGAGACAAGGAAATTGGCAAGAGATTACTGCCAATGCTTAAAAAGCAGGGTATTGAAACCTATGTGAACATCCGAGCCAAGGAGATTTCCAAGGACGGAGACAGACTTAAGGTTCTGGCCAAGTACAAGGAAAAGGAAGAGGAGATAGAGGTAGTTGGAGACTATGTCCTGATAGCATCGGGTAGGGGTCCACTTGTTGAAGGACTTGGACTTGATGAAGCAGGAATTGAATACTCAAATAGGGGTATTAAGGTTGATGACAACTATGAGACAACGGTTCCCGGTATATATGCAATCGGAGATGTCAATTCAAAGGGTATTCAATTGGCACACGTTGCTTCATCCCAGGGAGAGTATGTTGTTGAGAAGATTATGGGTCATGAACCTGACCTGAATCTTGAAAATTGGCCTTCATGTGTATTTACAATGACTGAAGTGGCTCAGGTGGGCTACACAGAAGAACAGCTTAAGGAAAAGGAAGTGGACTACAGATCCAGCAAGTTCATGTTCTCCGCCAACGGAAAAGCACTATCACTTGGAGAGCCTGAAGGAATCATAAAGATCCTGGCCTCAAACGAGGACAACAGGATTCTAGGGGTCCACATACTGGGACCTCATGCCAATGACCTTATTCATGAAGGAGCCTTGGCAATATCCAACAACATGGATGTGGCGGCAATAAAAAGGACCATACATGCACATCCAACTCTTTCGGAAGCATTCTTTGAAGCGGCATTGGGACTTGATGAGGCTGCAATCCACATTGCACCAAAGAGAAAAAGAAGAAGATAGGACAGCAACGGGGCGACCCGTTGCTTGATTTTTTCAGGGGAGATGCTTATGAAAACAGAGAAAAAGCTACCGATTGCCATTAGTTTTATTGTATTCTTGATTATAGGCTTTATGGTTGCGGGAAAACCTGAGGGGGTACTCTTTGACCAGCCCGTTATGGATTTTGTGCACAGCTATAATAATGTTTTATTGATTAGGTCTATGGAGATAATCTCTTTTCTAGGGTCTGAGGTCTTTCTCTTTCCGGTAATGGGTACGGCAATAGCATATTTTACAATCAAGAAGAGATATTATATAGCAGGGCTGCTTTTGACATCATCTCTGGGTAGCTGGCTGGTGAATCATCTATTGAAGCAGATCTTCCAGCGGCCAAGGCCCTATGAGTATTTTTTGGTCCAGCAAGGTGGACTTAGCTATCCCAGTGGACATTCAATGGTTTCAATGACAATGTTCCTGACATTGGCCTATCTGATCACAAGAAACAGTGATAGGGCTGGCTTCAATAAAAAGGTCTGGATGGGTGCACTTGCCTATGTGCTTCTAATGGGAGTAAGCAGGGTTTTTCTGGGTGTGCATTGGCCATCTGATATTATAGGTGGCTTTGCGGCAGGCTATGTGTTCTATGCGGTATATATGAATTTTATAAGAAAAAGAATC
>JANKMX010000085.1:0-2748 GCA_024649995.1 Gudongella sp.
AATAAGGGACCCTCTTAAATCGATTTAAGAGGGTCCCTTATTGTCCTGCAATATATCAATCAATTATATGCTTTGTTTTCTACTCCTTGAACGTTCCTTCTGGATAAAGCGGGAATTTGCCAATTAGTCTCTGTGCATCTGCCCTGCATTCACGAAGCACGGCTTCATCCTCTGGCCTGTCTGCAATCCTGTTCATTATTTCTGCAATCTCCACTATATCGCCCTCCCCCAGGCCCCTCTGGGTTATGGCAGTCAGTCCAATTCTAACTCCGCTTGTAACCGATGGATTCTCAGGGTCAAAAGGTATCATATTCTTGTTAACTGTAATGCCTATGCTGTCCAATGCTTCCTGAAACATCTTTCCTGTTATCCCCTTGCTTCTCAGGTCAACCACCAAGAGATGGTTATCGGTTCCTCCACTAACAATCCTAAAGCCATGGCCCTCAAGCTCTTTGGCCAACGATTTGGCATTCTTGACCACCTGTTCCATTATTCTTCTGAATTCCTCCGTACCGGCATACTTGAAGGACCAGGCCTTTGCAGCCATGGTGTGCAGGTGGATTGAACCCAGGGATCCAGGGAAGGTTCCCTTATCCAGAAGCCTTGCATGGTCCTTCTTGGAAAATACCATTCCGCTTCTTGCAGAGCAGAAGGTTTTTGTGGTTGATGAGGTCACAAAATCAGCGTGGGGTATTGGACTTGGCACTACCTTTGCTGCTACAAGACCTGCAATATGGGCCATGTCCACCATAAAGTATGCACCGATATCCTTGGATATTCTTGAGATCCGCTCATAATCTATAAGCCTTGGATAGGAACTCCCTCCCGCTATGATAAGCCTAGGCTTTTGTTCCTTGGCCAAACTCTCAAGTTCATCATAGTCAATCTGTTCAGTATCAGGGTCCACTCCATAAAAGATATGCCTGTAAAAGCCACTCATCCAATTGGCTGGGCTTCCATGGGTCAGATGGCCACCCTGGTCCAATCTCATGCTTAAAATCTTGTCTCCTGGCTTTAGGACAGCGGCAAAAACGCTGTAGTTGGCGGTTGATCCTGAATAGGACTGAATATTCACATGGTCTGCACCAAAGAGCTCCTTGGCCCTTTCAACAGCCAGTCTTTCAACCTTATCTGCCACGTGTGAGCCTGCCTGGTAGCGTCTTCCGGGATATCCTTCAAGAGTTTTGTTTGTGAATACACTGCCACTCAGCTCCATAACTGGAACAGGTACCGTTGATTCGGAGGCTATCATTTCAATATTGTGCTCCTGTCTGTAAAGCTCCTCGTCCACCAACCCCGCCAATTCAGGATCTGTTAGTCTGGTTTCTCTTAGCATTGCTGGCCCTCCCATAGTAAAATTTAATTAATCCCAATGGTCACTTTCCATATATTATATCCTATTTCAAAGGAATTCACAGAATCTTTTCATATTATTATGGCTGCAATAATGGCTGGCTCCCACCAGCAATTATTCTAATCCCTTCTCAGAAAATCCGCCCACTTCCTATCCAGCTTGTCAGCATTCTCCCTCCAGTACAGAAGGCGATCAATGTAGATATCTATCTTTTCTTTTACAGCGTCTTCATGGTCCCTCATTTTGCAGGAAAGGACAATCGCCGTCAACTCATACATGGGAAGTCCTATGGCATGGGACCCCGCGTGAACAGTGGCTCCTGCATGTCCAATTCCGTGGCAGAGGGCCTTGCAGACTTCATCGTCAATCTCCTTGGCTACAGCATGTGAATCCAGAATTGCACGCTTCGCTTCCTGCATCTTTATATCACCCTTTGCCCACCTTTCACATGCTTCCAGGCATCTCCTTGGTCTCATCTCACCTGGAAACACTGATTCAAAGTCCTTCAGGGCAAGATTCCCACAGTCAAGAGCCCACAGCACAAGAACCCTATGACCTTGATTGTCCATAATCCTAACCAGCTCCCGGAGTGATTCACTTTCTCTGGTGAAGAGTATCTTGTTCTTCTTCATCATTCTACCTTCAACATCCTTGAACACAGCAGATCAGCCTCCATCCTAAGTAATCCCTGTCATACCTATCTACATTATACCAGGCTTATAAGTATTATTTACACATTATCCTGTATCTGGTATGATAATCATAACGTTTGAAATCCAACAGATTGGAGAATTATACATGAGCCTATTGATGAATTACAACGACCAAAGATTCATTGAAATTGCACAGTTGATTTTTGAAGAGCAGTTCAGAAGGGATCCAAAGCTGGAAAAGGAAATGGATGATAGAAGAAAGAGGCTAATGTATAATGATGTCATCTACAACATAAGCTATCTTATGACTGCAGTCCACTTCAGCGACAGCAAGATATTCGAAGGCTACGCTCTGTGGATTTATGATCTGCTTTGCCACATCATGAAGGATCTTGACAGGGACAGGATAATGGAGCATATGACCGACCATTATAAAATAATGTCTGAGATACTTAATTCACACGGCAGGGACCTCCTTACCGAGGATGAGCTTGGGAAAATCACCGAGTATCTTTCCATTGCAATAGAAGTAACCAAAAAAGCTGTAACGGATGTACCTCTGACCGAGAATTTTATGGAAGGCGATCACTTTGAAATTAGAAAGGCTTACCTTGATGCGCTTCTTACAAACAAGGGTAAGCTGGCCTATTCAATAGTTGAAGATGCCAAGACAGATGACATCCCCTTGCCGGTGATATATGAGGAGATCCTTGCAAAGGTTATGTACGAAATTGGTGCACT
>JANKMX010000085.1:2758-10407 GCA_024649995.1 Gudongella sp.
ACCAGAACATAATAACCGTGGACAGGGAGCATTATGCAACAACCGTTACCCAAACAGTTATGTCACAATTTTACGATGACATTTTTGACCAGCCTCGAAAGAGCAGAACCTTGGTATCCTGTGCTGTAGGTAGCGAGCTCCACGAAATGGGTATAAGGATGCTGTCTGACATATTTGAATATAATGGATGGGATACCTACTATCTTGGTGCTGCGCTACCCGAGTCAGCACTTATCAGTGCACTTGAAGAGCACAAGCCGGATTTGGTTGCCCTGTCTGTAACCATGCCCCCATATCTATCAGCCTGTGAAAGCATGGTTAGGGCCATCAAAAATCATAACCCGAAAATAAAGGTGGCTGTTGGAGGACAGGCTTTTAAAAATACGGACGAACTGTGGAAAAAGTGGGGTGTTGATTTTTACTCTCGGTCCTCAGAGGATCTGGTTCATTGGGCGAAAAAAAACATTGGATAGCCTTTTTAGAGGGCGAAGGAGACCAGAATGGATAAGGAGTATACATCATTTCTGATACAATGCGATGAAAAAATGAATATAACAAATACATTCTGGTATAGACCGATCTATCTCATATCACCCTACCAGCGAAGTCTGCTTGACCTTTTTTCTGACAGTGACAAAACCAAGGTGGAGCAGCTGGTCTTAAAGGCTTTTACCAAGGATGAAATCCTGTCCTGCGAGGGTCTTCTGAAGCTTGCCAGCCCAGAGGTGAACATTGCCCTTTGTATGATGTCTTCAGGTGATAAGCTACTTATCCACGGCATTCAGTTCTCTGTTCTGGGAGATAATAAAAATACAGGGGTAGTCAAGGATCTGGTACATAGATTTATGAAGGTCATAAAGGATTCAGACACTGACCTGCTGTCAGAGAATGAGACAATGATTAGGTACCAGTTTGAACAGATACATAAGCTCAACAACGATCTCCTAAATATGCAGCGGCAGGTGAAAAAAGCAAATTCAAGGCTAAACAAGCTTAACAAGGACCTAAGCAACAGGCTTGTAAAGGATGCCTTGACAGGACTTGTAAGCAGATACCAATACCGGGAGGAAATTGAACTGACCATTGGACATTCACCTGAGAAGCAGGGAATATTCACATTCCTTGATATTGATGATTTCAAGGGAATAAATGACACCCTAGGACACAGGGCAGGGGATGATTTCCTTAAGGAATTTGCAGCAAGACTCCTTCAACTCCCCTTTGAGAATATGATCTGCATGAGAATCGCAGGTGATGAGTTTGGACTCTATATTCATGGCTATGATAATGTTACTGAGGAGGATATTGCCCAAGTATGGACCCAAATCAAGAAATTGGTCCTGAGTGGGCCCATTATCCTGGAGTCCGGAGAGAGAGCCATCAACTGCAGCGCAGGGATGTCTGTTTACGGAAAGGATACTGTAGATATATATGACCTTATTGAATATGCAGATTTTGCAATGTATGAAGCCAAGAATTCAGGAAAGAATTCCTATAGCCAATTCAACCTGGATAGATATAGAACCAAGAAGATTTCCATACTTTAGATCTTACAAGGGAGTAATATCATGAAAAATAATGAAGGAAAAATAAAAACACTGACAATGTCAGCCTTTGGGCTGGCATTATCAGTGTTAAGCCTGTTGTTGTTTCGGGGGCCCATCAGCATTGTATCAACATTCCTTATACCGGCAATCATAGTTTTGTTTTCCGGAAACAAGAACGGAGGATATGTGCTAACCTCAATGGGACTTTTAACTGTAACCCTTTTGTTCTTCCCAACCCAGATCATTTTTGTATTTGGCTATATAATTCTGGGACACTTTCTTAAGCTATTGATTATTGATTCCAATCAAAGAGTGAAACTCATAACCCTTAATTTTATTCTATACGTCATTATAACCACTCTTGTTCTATTTCTGGGAATAAGACTGACTGAGCTTATATTTCTTGTACCCCTTCACACAATGATGCTTAGGATATCTGGAAGTAACCCTCTCCTCTATCTGGGAATTTTGTTTTTTGAAGGACTTCTGGTCAGCATCTTTAATTTTGCCCTTCTAAGACTTCTTAATTCCAGAATAGATCCATCCTAGATTGAAAACTCAAATGTCATCCTTTTACTATGGTCACACCCTCCCTCCAGTTGTATACCACAACTGGTTTTTTTTAATATTTTTTGAAAAAGTATTGACATTTCATTTATTGCGTAATATATTACCTTTTAGGAGAGTAATATGTTACGTTTATATGGGAGGTTTGCCATGAATAGAGATCGCATTGCAATTGAAGGGGAACTACTTGCTCGTTTTTTTCAGCTGTCCAACAAGCTTCAGACCTATTTGGACCAACACCTGAAGAAAGATCTGCTTACAACAAAGCAGATGTTTCTTATGATTGTTATTGGATCCTTTGAATCAGATCCCGGATTCTCAGAAATCAGCGATAGGTTCGGTACCAGCAGACAGAATGTAAAGCAGCTGGCCTTGAAGCTTGAAAAAAATGGTTATGTTGAAATTTATACTGACCAAAATGATTCCAGGTTCAAGCGTGTCAAATTCACGAGGAAAGCTAATGATTACTGGAAAAAGCGGGATGAGATGGATGTTCTTATGTTAAACAAGCTGTTTGGCGATATAGGTATCGAAAAGCTTGAATCCCTTAAGGACACCATGAAACAATTGGATGAAAGTATAGTCTCATTAGGTGAAGGAGAGGAGCTCGAGAATGAAAATGATATTTAAAATTATTGGAATTATCTTATTGACAAGTATAGTTGCTGTTGTAATAATATCATCCCTTAATCTAACCAACCGTAAATACCATGGGCTGGTTGAGGATGTTTTGAGAAAAGGGTCCAAAGAGGAAATGGAAGTAATAACGGAGAATGATCTGGATGGACTCCCTGAACCGGTTAGAGAATACCTTGATTATGTCGGTGTTGTGGGTTCCCAGAAAGTACATAACTTCAAAGTTGAAATGACAGGCAAGATGAAGCTGGACCGTGATTCGAACTTCTCATCCCACGAGGCTAAACAGACCAGTTTCATTGATCATGGTGTACGTCTATTCTATATGGACCTGTATATGAAAGGCTTGAAGGTCTCTGGTCTTCATCATTTTGATAAGGATGATGCCAGGATGAAAATAAGACTACTGGATATCTTCACTGTGGTGGATGAAAATGGTGAAAATATGCGAAGGGCTGAAACTGTTACCTTTTTCAATGATATGGTTATAATGGCTCCACAAACGCTGATCAGCGAGAAGATTCATTGGGAGGCTATTGATGATTCCAGTGTCAAGGCCATTTTCACACATAATAACATATCCATAGAGGCCATCCTGGTCTTTGATGAGCAGGGCAGGTTAGTCAATTTTATATCTGAAGACCGCCTTGCAATGAATAATGACGGCGTGACAGAATCTGTTCCATGGTCTACCCCAATATCTGAGTACCAGGAAATTAACGAATTAAGGCTTCCCAAGTACGGTGAAGCTGTGTGGCATTATGATGATGGTGATTTTACATATATAACATTGGATATACAAGACATTGAGTACAACATTGACCTCTAGAATTCTTGATATTAACTTATTATTTCTCAATATTTTAATGCAAAAGACGTCTTCCACTATAACTGGTTGACGTCTTTTCGTAAGGGTTCTTAATGTAGGCCTATTGTTATTTCTTGGTTTTTTTTGTAGTCTTCTTCTTTGGTTTCTTGTTGGCTTCTATGGCTTCATCCTTGACCTTTTCCTTTGCATCCAGCCTTGCCTGCTCCATTTTCTCAAGATGAATATTTTTCTGCTCAACTGAAATATCATAGTCCTTCATAATGGTTTTTTCAATTTTTGAGTCCTTTATCTTAAGAAAACTCCCAAAAGCTTGTGGATATTGAAATAATTTTTCTTCCTCGTCACCATCAAATTTAACTGAAATGTGGTTATCATCTGACTTGGTGATCTTTCCCTTTCCAAAGCTTACATGTTCCACGTTCTTATTGATTAGCTTCACTTATTTCCCCTCCGTTCTTGCCTCGATTGCTAGATTATGTTTTTCTCTGATGATTGTCTCTATCTCATCAAGTATTTTAGGATTCTCCCTTAGAAACTGCTTGGCATTTTCCCTGCCCTGTCCAAGCTTGTCGTCATTATATGAGAACCAGGATCCGGTCTTTTTGACAAGATCCTCCTCAACTCCAAGGTCAAGAATGTCTCCCTCTCTTGAAATCCCCTCATTATACATGATGTCAAATTCAGCCTGCTTAAAGGGTGGTGCCACCTTGTTCTTCTTCACCTTAACCCTGGTCCGGTTTCCAACTATGCTATCACCTGACTTGATGGAGTCTATCCTTCGTATGTCAAGTCTTACGGAAGCATAGAACTTCAAGGCTCTTCCTCCAGTGGTTGTCTCGGGACTTCCAAACATTACACCTATCTTTTCTCGTAGCTGATTTATGAAAATCACCACACATCTTGACTTGCTGATTGCACCTGCCAGCTTCCTGAGTGCCTGGGACATGAGTCTTGCCTGCAATCCAATGTGGGAAGCTCCCATCTCTCCCTCCAGCTCTGCTCTGGGTACAAGAGCAGCTACTGAATCCACCACCACAACATCCACTGCTCCAGATCGTACAAGAGCCTCAGTTATCTCCAGGGCCTGCTCTCCGGAATCTGGCTGCGAAATTATTAGTTCATCTGTATTTACTCCAAGCTTCTTGGCATATGATGGATCCAGAGAATGCTCCGCATCTATAAATGCCGCAGTTCCTCCTCGCATCTGTGACTGAACTATTGTATGTAGCGCAAGTGTAGTCTTTCCTGATGATTCAGGACCATATATCTCAATGACCCTACCCTTTGGAAATCCCCCAACTCCCAGTGCAAGATCAAGAGCCAGGGACCCCGTTGGGATAACATCAATATTTACCACTTGATCCGCTCCCAGCTTCATTATAGAACCCTTGCCAAACTGCCTCTCTATCTGTCTTATGGCATCATCCAATGCGGCGAGCTTCTTTTCATCAACCTTCATTATCATCAACTTCCCTTCCTTGAATATATTTCAACGATTCCTTAAATTTCTGGTTTTTGTCCTAATTTGTCAACTTGGTTGACTATCTAATTCTATCCTTTTACGGTATTTTTGTCAACTTAGTTGACAATCTCTAGCTGCAGCTATATACTGATTATTGAAATTCCCAGGAGGTGAAATCTTGAATTTAGAACTTAGAAATCTCGACTTAATAGACATTATTAGCGAAAGACATCTACAGCTAAGGGATATTGCTGAAAGAGATTGGAATGAGGCCAGCGATATTCACATATCTAATTCAGAATGGTTTATTCTTGCTAGAATCTACAGGAAAAATCCTTCCGTATCACAGGTCACAAGACGTGTTGACATGTCAAGACAAGCTGTTCACAAGTTTGCAAAGGGACTGAAGGCAAAGGGTCTGGTGGAAATAACGGATTCAAGGCACAATAATAGAGACAAGTGCTTGAAGTTGACAGACCTGGGCAGGGAATGCTATGAAAAGAACCTACTTTTAAAGAAGGATTTGGAAATGAAAATAGCTGAGGAGATCGGTCTTGACAGACTCAATTCACTCAAGGAAATACTTGTGTTGAATTGGGGTATCAAGGAATATTAAATTGTCCTGGAAAAATACCTCTTGAATAGTTCACTCAAAAAGTTGTATACTGGTTATTAAATATATTAATTTTCAGAAATTTTTGGTAGTTCAAGCCTACCTTAATAATTTGTTTGAAAGGACTGATCCTATGAGAAGTGATGCTGTAAAAAAAGGCGTTCAACAGGCTCCACACAGGTCATTGTTCAACGCCCTTGGAATGACTGGGGAGGAAATGAGCAAACCCTTAGTGGGCATTGTCAGCTCCTACAATGAAATTGTCCCCGGACATATGAACCTTGACAAGATTGTGGATGCAGTGAGACTGGGAGTTGCAGCAGCTGGTGGAACTCCGCTTGTATTCCCTGCAATTGCCGTTTGCGATGGAATCGCTATGGGCCACACAGGAATGAAGTACTCCCTTGTGACCAGGGACCTTATTGCAGATTCAACTGAAGCCATGGCAATGGCTCACGGATTTGATGCTCTTGTAATGGTTCCAAACTGCGACAAGAATGTACCTGGACTATTAATGGCTGCTGCCAGGGTTAATGTCCCAACAATATTCGTCAGTGGAGGTCCAATGCTAGCCGGTAAGGTTGGCGGTAAGAAGACAAGTCTTTCCTCTGTTTTTGAAGCAGTCGGATCATATGCATCCGGGGATATGAGTCTTGAGATGCTTGAGGAATTTGAGAGGAAGGCATGTCCAACCTGTGGTTCATGTTCGGGCATGTATACTGCAAACAGTATGAATTGTCTTACGGAGGCCCTAGGTATGGGTTTAAGGGGCAATGGTACAATTCCAGCAGTTTACTCAGCCAGAATCCAGCTGGCCAAGATGGCCGGTATGCAGATTATGGACTTGGTCAAAAAGGACATTCGACCAAGGGACATCATGACCAAAGATGCCTTTATGAATGCCTTGGCAGTTGATATGGCTCTTGGCTGCAGTACCAACAGCATGCTCCATCTACCTGCAATCGCACATGAAGCAGGAGTGGACTTGAATCTTGGCATTGCAAATGAAATTAGCGCAAAGACACCAAACCTTTGTCATCTGGCTCCAGCAGGCAATACATATATGGAGGACCTTGATGAAGCTGGCGGAGTTTATGCCGTAATGAATGAGCTCCTTAAAAAGGACCTCCTAAGAACCGACCTTATCACATGTACAGGTAAAACAGTTGAAGAGAACATCGCAGGGTGTCATAACCAGAATCCAGATGTAATCAGACCGGTCGAGGATCCCTACAGTGAAACCGGTGGAATTGCTGTCCTAAAGGGAAACCTGGCACCGGATACCTGTGTAGTCAAGCGATCCGCCGTACTTCCTGATATGATGAAGCACGAAGGACCTGCAAGGGTTTTTGACTGCGAAGAAGATGCTATCGCTGCAATCAAGGGTGGAAGGATTGTGCCTGGTGATGTTGTTGTAATAAGGTATGAGGGTCCCAAGGGTGGTCCAGGTATGAGAGAGATGCTCAATCCTACCTCAGCAATAGCTGGAATGGGTCTTGACAGCACCGTGGCACTCATTACAGATGGCCGTTTCAGTGGAGCATCAAGGGGAGCGTCAATTGGACACGTTTCTCCCGAAGCTGCAGTTGGTGGGAACATCGCCCTGGTAAATGAGGGTGATCTCATTAAAATTGATATTGATGCCAACACAATAAACATGGATGTTACAGATGAAGAGCTTGCCGCCAGAAGGAAGCAATGGACTCCAAGAGAACCAAAAATCACAACTGGCTACCTTGCAAGATACGCTTCCATGGTGACATCCGGCAACAGAGGAGCCATCCTGGAAGTACCGAAATAGCAATTCATTTTAAATGCAGACTAAATGAAGCTCTCACCTTAATCGGCGAGAGCTTCTTTAGTTGAATATATCTATCCTCTTTCTATTGCCGTCAAGCCAGTTCGAACTATCTCAAGGATTCCGTAGGGCTTCATCAGCTCCAAGAATGCATTGTTCTTGTCCTCATCCCCAGTTATCTCGATGGTTACGCTTTT
>JANKMX010000086.1:0-1881 GCA_024649995.1 Gudongella sp.
ATCAAATCGGGTATAAATATAATGGGATATCCTGGTGAAAATCATCTTTTTTTAAAGAGAACATATTATAGGAATTGGTAAGATGGAAAGGGGATCTTATCCGTGAAAACTAGTTTTTTTCCTAAAACATCACTGGGAAGGAAGTCGGGGTACCTGTTCTTGATGTTTATTCTGATGATTTTTGCAGGAAGGTTCATTTCAGATATGACCAATAATGCAATAGAATACCCCAATCCAATCAACAGTCCAATTTTTGGAACCTTCATATACCTTACATTCTTCATAGCTGGCTTCTCATTTTTCGCTGGACTAAAGGCTATTTTCAAGATGAAGGAAAGATCTATTTTGATTTATCTGGCAACGGTGATTTGTGGGTACTTTGCAATTGGAGGATTGACATTATTGATAGTAGGTACGGTTCAAAGCATTCTATAGAAACGGATTAAGGCATTATCATTTTCTGATAATGTCTTTTTCATGCTACAAAATTTGAAGTATAATATATGTAAGGGGGGAATCATATCTATGATAGCCAAAGAGATGCATCTTGAAATTATAGATGAAAGGGATAATAAGTACTCCATAAGAATATCGGATGATATGGACCAGGTTATAATTACCTATGATACTCAGACCAAAGACCTTCAAATACCTAATATAAATGACTTGGCAGATTTTCTGTATAGTAATGAAAGCCAGTTTAGAGGGATTCTACATAACAAAAAAAGCGAAAGCTATTTCAAGGGATTCAAGCTGAATTTTTCCATAATAGATGGCAAGGACATTGCCAAGTTTAAGAACAGGGATAATATCATCATAAGGGATAGAGGCAAGGTCTTCGTGGAATCAGCTGATAAGAGAAACAAGTTGCCTGAGGTATTCACTGATGCAAGCTATGATGAAAGGTTCAAAAAGGGGGCGTACTGTGTTCTAAGGAAGGATTCTGATGGTTCATATGAGGCTAGGGAATTTCCATGCGAATCTCAGGATTCCAATTCAGCTGAGCTTGAGGCTGCAATAAAGGCCCTGGAAATATATAGGGATGACTTGAGAATCGTTACAGACTCCCAGTATGTAAGAAAGGGAATCACTGAATGGATCATCCATTGGAAGCTTAACAATTGGCATACGGCAAACGGCACCAAAGCCAAGAACATTAATATGTGGAAAAGGCTTGATAAGCTTTGTGAGAATCGGAGAATCGAATTTGGATATGTAAAGGCTCACAATAATCATTTTGAAAATGAATATTGTGACCTTATGGCAAGAATCAAGAGGGAGGAGGATATTTGAAACAGTTATTGAAAACTCACTCTTGGTTATGAATCAACTAGTTGCTCCAGTTCACCTGAGAGCCTCTTCGCGTCTTCAAAATCATTATCCTTTAGGGCCAACTCAATCCTTGTCTCAATGGACTTCTTTTTCTGCTCAATTTCCAAATAGTCCTTGTCAAAATAAGCATCGTAAATCATTTTCCTAAATTTCCGGACACTCATTCTTCTGATGGACTTGTCCTCTATGATCAGGATATAATCCATTGAATTTACTATGGTTTGGTAGTCATGTGAAATCATCAGTACTGTTCCGGTATATTCTTTAAGGCCCTTTTCAAGAGCTAGCTGTGAATATATATCCAAATGACTGCTAGGTTCATCGAGAAGAAGAAAATCTGCATTGCTTGCTGAAATTTTTGCAAGCTGAAGCATGTTCTTTTCTCCACCGGACAATGCGCTTATCTTTTGATCAATTATCCCTTCATCAAATCCGTAATTTGAAACACAATGTCTGATATCATCATAGGATCTAAAGCCCGCATTGAAGAACTCCTCTGAGATTGTGTTTTCCTCATTCAGTATTTCTCCCTGAAGCTGGGACAGGTAC
>JANKMX010000086.1:1891-7632 GCA_024649995.1 Gudongella sp.
AGGGCAATGGCATCATGGCTGTTTCTGTATATTTCCTTAAGAAGTGTAGTTTTTCCAGCTCCATTTGAACCGATTAGGGCCACCTTGTCTCCTGAATTGATATCGAAGCTGACATTTTCCAGTATGACTTCCTCAAAAGCAGCATTGTAGTCATTAACCCTGAGGATAATCCTATCTTCCATGACACGGTTTGTACTGAATTTTATGTGAGGCTGTTTAAGGGCAATAAAAGGAGCCTTGATTCTACGTGCCTTCAACCTCTCCAGAAGCTTGACTCTTGCGTTCACAGACCTTCCCTTTGCTGCATCAGCATTTTGGTTTGCCTCAAATCTCAATTTTCCGATTATTACTTTGTTTCTTTCAATTTCTGCATTATCGATTGATGCCAGCTCCTGGGTTTCAATCTTTGACTTTAAGAGTTCCAGGCTATAGTCTGTGAAATTACCTTCAAACTCCTGAATCTCCTTATTTTCAAGATGCAGGATCTTATTGAAACAATGGCTGAGAAGATATCTGTTATGTGTGATTATCAATAGTATTCCCTTATGGGAGTTTATAAGGTTTTTCAGGGAGTTGAGATTCTCATAGTCAAGAAAGGCATCCGGCTCATCCATAATCAATAGGTTGGGATTGCAGAGCATTTCCTTAATTACCTGTATAAGCTTGAATTCACCACCGCTTAGCTCAGACACAGGCTTATCCCTTAAGCTCTGAAGGTTGGCAAGATAAAGTTTTTTGTCAATAAGGCTTTCAAAGGTATCTCCACCAATTGCTTCATATGAATCCAGAGCCTCCTGGTACTCCTCAAGCAAAGCTTCAATATCAGAGGAGGTCTCCATTGCAGTACAGATTGATTCCACCCTGCGTTGAAAATCAAGATGTCTTTCACCAATATACTGAAATACGGTGAGTTCCGATGTTTTATCCAGCTGAGAGAATTGGCTTACAAATCCAATTCTGCAAAGTGGGTCAATCTCCAAGGAACCCTCAAACATATGGTTTTCCGGATCCATGATTATATCTATCATTGTACTTTTACCAATGCCACTTGACCCTATAAAGGCACAGTGCTGACCCTCTGTCAGTTCAAATGAAACCCTGTCATATAGGTCTTTCTGCGGGAAGGAATAGGACAACTCATAAACTTTTAACATATCATTACCTCTTTCTAAAACTAAAAAGAGCTTAAAAATAAGCTCTTAAGCAAATAATTTTTCGTGGTTTAAGTTACCGTGAGCAGGCAACATATTTTCTTTACCGACGTAGCATAACATTTTTTTGAACTAATATCAATCATTTAATGGCAAAAAAGACCATGGAGGCCTTATAAGCCTTCATGGTCAAATTTTTTGATTCTAAGCAACGACGAAAGAAACCTTTACATTAACTCTGTACCGTACGATCTTTCCGTCCTCAACAATAGCCTGGAAGTCCTTAACATAAACTGATGTAACGTTTTTTACTGTCTTTGAAACTTCCTCAACTGCCTTCTGTGCTGCTGCTTCCCAACCTTCATTGGATTCCGCTAGAATTTCAACAACCTTGACTACTGACATTTTCCAAATCCTCCTTTTTAGGTTTCACGATTAAACTACCCTCTATGTCTTTTCTACCCTATAAGGCATTAAAAACAACAAAGGTGGGACTGGGTTTTTCTGAATAAGGCATAAAACATGTACAAAGTTGAGTTTTTACACATTAACAGGTTACATTAAATATGTCCGGGTATAAAGATAATAATTATCAATTGGGAGAGTGAAATGGAGAGAACAGTGGAATATACAGGAAGGAGACCTATATGAAAAATCGAATGATTGGGTGGATCATATCATTTACAATGATTTTTTCAATTACCATAGCACCGGCTTTTGCAATTACAAACAGCCAGTGGATTGAGGTAAAGGATAAGCTGTTGAGAGAGGTTGAGCTGGAAGTGGTTGAATATAATGAAGGGACCGCTCTTGCAGTATCTGAAGATTTTGAGAGCAACCTAAAGAAGACCATGGCAACAATTGAGAGTGATATGGATTTTCCATGGCTTGAGATCCAGGAAGCCTTAACCATTTTCCTGAACCAATCTCTTGAGGAAACGGACCCGGATATTAGAGAAGCGTTAGTTGCATATGCACAGGATTACAATGCGGCAAGATCAAACAAGCCAACTTCTGAAGTATTCATAGATGAGGATTCAGATGATGATGGGCTAGATGATGGAACTCAGGAAGACCAGCTCAAAGCCCAGGATTATAATAGTTCAAGATCAAACAAGCCCAATACAGAAATTTTTGTAGGGGATGAAGATCTGGATAGTGATGGAGATGGAATCGATGATGGTGTGATTGAATTTGCCGAAAGGATCGAGATAAGGATTCCCATTGATAGCAGTGGTATTACCATGATGAAAAATATTGAAATTGAAAAGCTAGACATCGGTCCAAAGGATGGAAATGCAGATATAATTCTTGCAATGATATATGCAGACTCATTGCAGGATAAGCTAAGATCCTCTGGAATGTTAAGCAAGTGCGAGTTAAATGACAAGGGAATAGCCTTCTACTCAGGTTCGCAGGATAGGATGGACCAGCAGTATCTTAGAGACCAATTCTTTATTCCACTTGGTATAGGTGGAGACCTGGACTGTGATGATGACGGACTGGATGATATCTGGCCTGATGATATAATGGAGAATGATTTTGACGATGAAAGGGACAGAAGGATAGTTCTCAGAATTGGTGAGGAAAAGGTTGATTCGAGCAATATTGAAAAGGTGCTCGAAGTAGCTCCATTTATTCAAAACGATAGAACCATGGTTCCCTTCAGGTTTATTGGAGAGGAGCTAGAGCAGAGATTGAATGGTACAATGAGGAGAGAAAGGTTGAGTACAGACTGGATGGAAATATCCTTGAGTTGTGGATAGGAGAGAATGCGGCTAGATTCAATGGAGAAGCTGTTATGGTAGATGAGGATTCATCCATAAATCCATTTATAATTAACTCACGAACCGTTGTGCCAATAAGGTTTATAAGTGAAGCTTTGGGATTTGAGGTTTTGTGGAACAATGAGACCAAGGAGATAACAATACAGGATGGCAATCCTCTATACGAGGGTGAAACCCAGGAAGGAGTAAATCAACTTTATCAGGAGTAGGGTGGGAAAAGCTGGATGGCTAAAGCATGTTTCTGTAAGACGGTTCACATTTTATTGTGGGCTGTCTTTTTGTGATTAGCAAGGATAGGGAGTTTCTTACATCTGGCAGAATAGATTTGTTGCTATGCAAGGTTTAATTTGCCCAAGTGAATGGTAAAAGCATAGTGAGATGATTACCAGACAGTTATTTAAATGTAGGAATAAGAGAATACAGGAGAGTCAGAGGTGATGGGATGAAACAATCATTGATCATTGTATATTCGGCAGCAATAATTCTGATGATAGTGGCTTACCTTGTTGGTGGCGAAAGCCTTGTTGTGGAAGGTATAGAGGTATCCCTTGGAACGGCGCTAAACTCATTCCTGATGATAGTGGCATCATTCATAATAATTGGGCAGTTAAATGTTTTACTGACCAAGGAGGGAATTGAAAACTGGTTGGAAAAGTTCAGTGGCATCAAGGCCATCCTAATAAGTGCTCTGGTTGGAGGACTTTTTCCTGGGGGTCCATATATCTACTATCCATTTATAGTTAGTTTAAAGGACAAGAATCTACCATTCCATATTTTTATAACCTTTATATTTGGGAAGCAGGTTTATGATTTTGCTCGGCTGCCAATGGAAATAAGTCTTGTAAGCCTAGATGTTGCAATCATAAGAAATCTGATCACTCTACCCATACCGATTATTGTGGGATTGTATTTTGAAAGAAGGTGGAGAAATGGCTCAGACAACATTGGTTCTTAGTATTGTGGCTATTGTCCTATTTGTAATAAACAGCAAGAAAACAAAGAAGCAATTTGAGGGATTGAAATCAGGTCTTACACAGTTCCTTAAGACCTCTATGGTCATAGTGGGAGCTTTTATACTTGCTGGGTTTATTGAAGTGCTTATACCAAGTGGATTTGTTCAAGGCTGGCTATCCAAGGAAGCAGGATTAGTAGGGGTTGTGTTGGGAACCATTGGAGGAATGCTGCTTGCTGTAGGCCCATATGCATTTTTCCCAATAGTTGCCTCAATAGCCGCATCAGGAGCTGGACTTGGAACGGTTATTGCCATGATAACCGGTTGGACCCTATTGGGGCTGGGCAAAATGCCCTACGAAACGGCCTTTGTGGGAGTTGGATTCTTTTATAAGAAGCTGCTCTACAGCATCCCCTTTAGCATATAGGCAGGATTAATAGCTTTTGTAATTGAGATAATTATTAATTAGGGAAATGGAAGGAAGCAGACAATGTTCATTTGTTTGGATTTTGCACTGATAAATGGTAAGATTAAAACGGAGACAGCATATAGAAAATTTTGGGATACAGACATTCCCAGGTGTTTAAAGGAGGAGTAATATGCTGGAATATGAAGAAAAGCTTAAGGATTATATGAATCAGTACAAGGTAGATGCAGACCATATGCATTTTGATAAGATCTGTCACTCGGTAAAGGAGGCTGCCGATGCAGCAGGTGCCACCCCGGATGATCTGGTCAAGAATATCTGTATGGTTGATGACAAGGGGAATCTTATTGTAGCCATTGTCAAGGGCGAAGACAGGGTAAGCACATCAAGGGTAGGCAAGGCTTTGAAAATTGAAAGGCCCAAAATTGCTACTGAGGATGAAATCCTTGAGAAGTCGGGCTTTCCCTGTGGTGGAGTTCCATCATTTGGATATGAGGCAACATTCATAGTGGACCCAAAGGTTATGGAGAAGGATTACATATATACCGGTGGCGGATCTGAATACTCACTGGTACGGATCAAGAGTGAGATTTTAACCAAGGTCAATAATGGATTGACAATGAGAGTGAGGAAGTGAAGTATGAGTGGAGATTTAAGAGAAAACATCCAGGTTGGAAGCAGGGTCAGGGTTGTACAGAAGCAGGATCAGAAATCGGGAAGACTGACCGAAGGTGTGGTTGCAAAGATTTTGACAAAATCACCAACACACCCCCATGGCATAAAGGTTATGCTGGAGGATGGAGCTGTAGGTAGAGTCAAGGAGATAATAAAATAGTCAGTAGGTGAAGAAATGAACATACAAATTTTTGGAGCTAACAAGTGCTTTGATACTAAGAAGGCAGAAAGGTATTTCAAGGAAAGAGGTATAAAATACCAATACAAGGACCTGTACAGGTATGGACTGAGCAAGGGTGAGTTTGAAAACGTAAAAGCTGCCGTGGGAATGGAGAGCCTGATAAACTCAAAGTCAAAAGACTACGAGAAGCTTAATCTGCACAAAATAAGGGGCAATGCAATACGTGAGGAGATTATCCTTGAAAACCCGAAACTTTTCAATACTCCAATAGTAAGAAATGGCAAGCAGGCAACTGTGGGATACAGACCTGAAATATGGAAGGACTGGGAGTAGCTGGGTATGATTATTAAAAAGGAGAGGTGATTTTTATGAAGCTGACCTATTTTGGACATTCTTCATTTCTGATTGAGGAGGGTAGGTTCAAAGGTATTGTTGATCCATTCCTGTCTGGAAACCAGGCATCCAAGACCAAGCCTGAGGACATCAAGGATCTGACCCATGTATTTATAACCCATGGTCACGGTGACCATATAGGAGATGCAGTTCAGCTTGCAAGGGACAATGACGC
>JANKMX010000086.1:7642-8945 GCA_024649995.1 Gudongella sp.
ACTTGTGATAACCAATGCAGAGATATCGGATTATCTCTCATCCAAGGGTCTAAGGATACACGCCATGCATATTGGGGGGAGATTCAGGTTTGATTTTGGAACGGTAAAGATGACTCCTGCCCTTCACGGGTCTGGGATAAAGACTGACAAGGGGATGCTTTATGGTGGAAACCCGGGAGGCTTTGTGATTGAGGCAAACGGCAAAAAAGTCTACCATGCCGGGGACACCGGACTCACCATGGACATGAAACTGCTGGAAGCAGAGAACATCGATGTTGCCATGCTTCCAATAGGTGGTAACTTCACAATGGACATAGATGATGCGATCATTGCCACTGAGTTTGTTAAGCCAAAGAAACTGATTCCCATGCACTTTGATACCTTCCAGGTCATAAAGGCAGATCCCCTGGAGTTTAAGGGAAAGAACAAGACATGCGAAACTGTTATTCTTGATATTGGGGAGAGCTACGAGTTTTAGCTTCTTGTAAGATTCCAAACATGCAGATTAAAATCTCCTGATGCAGATTTATAAAAATGTATCAGGGGTTTTCTTTATGGCTAAAAAAGGGCCTATATGATAGAATACAAGTTATTATTATTTAACAAGGAAGGTTGAAGAGGATGTTTAATAAGGAAAGTGTAATTAGGGGCATGAAATCAGTGGCCCCATTGATTCTCGGCATAGTACCCTTTGCAATGATAAGCGGAATAACAGCTGCAAACACAGGCTTATCCCTTGGGATGGCATTGCTTATGAGTGTGGGGATATTTGCAGGTGCTTCGCAGCTTGCCGTTCTTCAGCTTGTAAGTGACAATGCCCATATGCTTGTAATAATATATACTGCGCTGATTATAAATCTTAGAATGATGATTTACAGCCTCTCCATTGCACCGCATCTACAGGGGATCAGGACAGGGTTGAAGGCTCTTCTTGCATATAGCATGACAGATCAGAGCTATGCAATTTCAACGGTTCATTTCCTGAATAATCCGGAAGAAGACACAAAAGGCTTCCTGTTAGGCGCCTCCGCCATCCTATGGATAGTGTGGCAGGTAAACACAGTCATTGGATATTTGATGGGTTCAATCATACCACCTGAGCTGGGCTTGGATTTTGGTATCCCCCTGACCTTTATTGCAATTCTATTTAAGGGTATTGCTGGATGGCCTGGAATAATTGCCATAATAACAAGTGGAGCTGTTGCTGTTGCCGGGGCAGGGCTTCCGATGAATATAGGATTGGTTTTGGCGGCAGTTTTCGGCATAGCCGCAGGAGCCCTTAGCGAAGTCTATCTGACTAAAG
>JANKMX010000086.1:8955-9650 GCA_024649995.1 Gudongella sp.
AGCTTGTATTGACAATACTGATAATCGGTATTGGCACTTTCATTTTCAGATTCTCCTTTATCTTCCTTTACGGGAAATTGAAGCTACCACAGTGGGTTCACAGGGCAATGAGATTTGTGCCACCGGCGGTCCTGTCGGCATTGATTTTTCCTGCTATTCTGATCAAGGATGAAGCATTGTGGGTTTCATACGAGAACCCAAGGCTGATAGCCGGTGTGGTGGCAATTGCAGTTGCTTGGAAGACCAGGAATCTATTGATGACCATAGCAACTGGTCTGGGTATATTCTGGTTGATAATATTTGTGTAGGGTTTAATTGATTTGATTGGATCAGGGGAGATGGATAGCATGAATGAAATGAGAGCGGTTAAAAGAATGGGTTCAAGTATAAAATATTGGCTGTACGGGGAAGGGGGCAATCCCGTGGTGGTCCTTACACATGGGGCCACTCTGGACCATATGTCCTTTAAGGATCAGATACCTGCTTTGGTGAGGAATGGATACATGGTTTTGGCATGGGATATGCGCGGTCATGGGGCTTCAGTCCCCATGGGCAGGAAGGCAACCTTGCAGGTTCATATGGAGGATATTCTTGCAATCATGGATCATGCTGGAGTGGCTAAAGCCACGTTGGTTGGTCATTCCCTTGGAGGCTTCGTTTCGCAGCTCTTTACATTCCAGCATCCGGAAAGGGTG
>JANKMX010000087.1 GCA_024649995.1 Gudongella sp.
CTTTGGCTTCCCCCTCTTCAACAGCAGCCTTCTTCAGACTCTCAGCCTCAGAGTTGGTTTCCTCAAGAATCCTCTTAAACTCTTCCTCTGCTTTCTGGGATGATTCCTCAGTGGATCTTTTTACTTTGTTGCTGGCTTCATCTAAAATTTCCCTGGCCTTTTCCTCTGCTTTTTTTACCGCCAGTATAGCATCTGTTGCCATCGCTTCACCCCCTACAATGTATATATTCAAATAATCTTCAATACTACGACTATACTAACTAATTCTATAATAATTATTCTGATAAATCAATAATTTGAGAATAATTTATCAATTTATTTGCATTATTTTCACAATTGACTTCCCTCTTCTATCTCTGTAAATGTCTTAATCTCTGCGTTTATCTCCGCATATCCCGTTGAAATTATTTTTGCATAACTGACGGTTTTCACTAAAGTACACGGCTTATTCTTGATAATGTTCTCGCACTGGGAGAAGCACTTTTTTCTGGTTCCACTAATCTCTATGACCGCTTCCCCAATGATGTACCTTTCGCCCTCCTTCAAGGGGGCATCACCGGTGTAGGTAATGTTTTCTGTGAATCTTGGCAGGCAAAGGCCCGTGACTATTTCCTTTTCGATGTCCTCCCTGACCTTCAGAGGCAAAAGGGAAAGCTGCCTATCTCCGCCCCTGGCGTTCTTGTCTCCCTTGATACCCCTTTCCTTCACAAGCAAGGCCTTTTCCAGGCTCCTTGTCCTCTTGTCCTCGGTTCTGATGCTAAGTCTTGCAACCTTCAATACATCACCTCTTTTCCCTTAAAAAGAAAAGACCAACATAGTTGATCTCTCAATTATCTTTTCCCAGGCATCTTTCTCTCTATGAAGAGTCTTTTCTCTGGATTGTCCTTTTCTGCAAGCTGCTCATGGACCTCCTTTAGTTGGTCAATTTTTCCCTTAATCCTCTTGCCGTCCTTGGACAGGTCTTTAACCGTCCTCTTGGTCTTTTTTAGGTCGAATTCCCTTTTTGTAATTGAAAAATCTCCAGACTTGATGTCCTCCACCAGCTCCTTGGGGTTCTTTATCTTTTTCTTTGTAAAATTGTCCATAAAATCACCTCTTGATATTTCTACCCTATGGAGGGTTTGCCGAATCTGGATATTTCCTTCCTATATATAAGGGAGGACAGCTTACAATATTTCCTTAAGCTGTCCTTTCATTATCTGTAGCTATGAATACTTGGCAGTATATTGTTCACTCCTATGAATGTAAAGATTACGCTTATAAAACCAATGACTGCAAACCATGCGGCAGGCTTACCCTTCCAACCCCTGTTGAATCTTAGGTGGATGTACACAGAATATATGAGCCAGGTTATCAGGGACCAGGTTTCCTTTGGATCCCAGGCCCAGTATCTGGACCAGGCATACTTTGCCCATATGGCTCCAGTCACTATTACAAGGGTCAGCATAAGATATCCAAATGCAATAACCCTATAGCTCAGATAGTCACACACCTCTGACTTTGGAAGTACGGTCCTTCCATCTCCAGTGGCCTTCTGTCTCTCTCCGATGATATACATTGCTGCCAGTCCCGCTGCAACAGCAAAGGATCCATAGCTTATTACGGCAGTACCTACGTGAAGATAGAGCCAACCGCTTTGAAGGGCGGGCATAAGTGGCTTTATTTCCTTGGGAAGCATTGATGCATATCCCATCACAAGAAATGCTATGGGCATGACAAAGGCTCCCACCCCCGTGAATCTGTAGGCAAAGTGCAGTACCAGATAACACAGTACAATCCCCCAGGCAAAGCTTGTGGCAAATTCGAACTGATTTGTGAATGGAAGTCTTCCCGATTCAATTACCCTTAGGATGATAGCTACTGTATGTATTCCAAAGCCAAAAAGGGTCAGACCTATTGCCGCCTTACCCACCTTATCCTTTTTCATGGCCACAAACACGAAAAAAACAACGGCTGAGAGGGTGTATCCCCCAAAGGCCAGGGTAAACATCAGTTCCTCAAAATATACAAGATCCATCATTATTCCTCCTTCCCGGTTGATTGTTGAACCATCTGTTTCACCTGATAGTCAAAGCCCCAGGTATTCTGTCTTGTTATGGTCCTTATGCTATTTTCCTCCACCTGTATGTGCTTTGGATAGAAATAGAAGGAGAAAATCAAGCCTAAAGTCATTAGAAAGCTTCCAAGCATGACAAAAATATAGCCGAAGTCCCTACGATATGTAATTCCCGTATATAGCTCAGAGTCTTGAAAAATCAACGTGTAATCCTTGTATTGAAGCTCCTGGCCAGGCTCTAGTATCTCGGACGCAACGTGATTTCCAAACTCATAGAGTATCACGGCATAATACGGGTTTAGCTCCTGCTCAGTCATTGTCAATGGCTCTCCCTGGGATGTAAGGGTCATGTTTGGAAAGTATCCGTACAGATAGACCGTAAGATGACCTGGCTGATAGAAATAGGATTCCCCATTCCTTAAAAGCCCATTTTCTTCATCCCCATCAGGTCCGAGTATTGAAAGACTGCTTGCCCAGCCGTAGCTGGTCTGAAAAAAGTCCACCTTATCAACCTTGAGAGGATTATTGACCCACATCGTATCACCGAATTGCTCACCCCCAGGTCTAAGTACGGTTACATCGCTGTAGTATTGGTCCACAGTCCCGTTATCCCTGAAACCAAGTCTGAAGTCATCCAGCCTCAGTGAGAATCCGTATTCGGGAAAGCCCTTTATATCCCCTGGTAGCATATTGAAAAAGCCCTCCTGGGCAAAGATGTTGCCTACAAAGCTTCCCAATATTATTATTATTATACCCAAGTGTGTAACGGAGGATCCAATGTTTCCAATCCTATGTTTGCTTGCCTTGAATCCCTTTTCATCCTCCACTATTGCATACCTTTTTTTCTCCAGAATTCCCCTGAATTTCTGAAGGTCCATATTTTCAGCACGCAAATTATCCCCATCCAATTTTGGTTTGGGGAAATGGTCCTTATTCATTTTTTTCAGCTGTCCCGGCAATATCCTCAAGGTACAGCCTGACAGGTTCACGATGAACAGGAAGAGAAGGATTCGAAAAATCCAAGAGCTGTAGACCTGGTCAAATTGAAGTGTTGTGATTATGCTTCCCAAAGAGGGATAGCTTTCTATGTAGAATTCCCTTTGTAACCCCTGAGGTAGAACGGTCCCTATGATTGAATAGGCTGCTATGAAGATAAACAGTGTTATTGCCAGTCCAAGGCTGGTCAATCTACGGATGAACTTATCTATTGTCATCTACCTCCCCATATATTGATTTAAGAAAAAGGGGAGCAAGCCCCCCTTTCAATTTGTTCCCTAATAATCCAATGAAGGCGGTTTTTCTGGTATAAGTCTGAAGTTGGCTTCGCTGTCTGTCTCTCTGAAATCATCTTCACTTAACCATATTCTATCATTTTCATGACAGGATTCACAGCTTTCATTCTGGAATGTACTGACTTGGATGTTATGTGTCGGCGAATACTTCCAGTTTGTAATTTCATTGAAGTTAGGCATCATGTTCTCTCCAACCACATCAAGCATAGATTCCTGCCCAGGAACATGCCTCAAGGCTACGTATTTGTAGGGTCTTTCCTCTGTTGGATTGGGGTTAAGTCCCACTCTGAACATAATCTTGCTTTCTGATGAACTTTGAAGTCCGCTCCCATCCTCTTTTGGATCTAAATGGCACTCAAAGCAATTGTTGTTTGCCTGAGCATGGCATACCTGACATGACAGTGAATCTCCATGAACCTTGTGATTAACGTCCGTTGCAACTGCCGGATCCTTGTCGGTGTGACAATCCGTACATGCAGGAAGGTTCTCCTCCCACATATTTTTTGTCACTTCACCAGATCCGTGGAAGTTATCAACCGGGTGGCAGTCCATACATGTCAAGCCGGCTTCATAGTGAACATCTCCTCCAAAGCCTATCAGCCCCATGTATTCCCCTGCATTTCTTGCATTGTGGCAAGCGTAGCAGTTTTCCTCCATTGATGGAGTTCCCAGGAATGTGTGCTGGTCAACAAGACCATTTGAAAAGTTCTTTGCCCTGCTTACATGGCAATCTCCACAGGTTGCATGACACTTGAAGCAATCCTGGTCAAATACCTCCTCGTGATGAGGTGATTCAGACAAGGACATCACATCGGCAAATGCCGCCAAGCCATTTTCCATTCCATGTAGGTTGTAGTGAATGGATGTTGCATATACATCGGTTACATTGCTGTGACAAGCTCCGCAGTTTGCATCGAAGTTCCTTGATGGATATGGATCCATACCTTCATGGGCAACTGCCTTGTCAACCTCGTTTGCTCCACCGTGGCAGCTTATGCAGCCAAGGCTACCGTGTGTGGAGTCAACAAACTCCTGTGATACAAGAAACATCTCCACAGCTTCCAGCTGTGGTCCTGGGGCGCCTCAGCCCCCTGTGTCTTCCGCAACAGGTTGTTCCTCAACCCAGGTAGATGCAGCTATTACTGCTTCGCTGGTATGACAGGCCACACAGCTTGCGCTGTCAACTGATGGAAACTCAAATGGTTTGTCCTCCCCTCCGCCAACAGGAGTGTACTCCTCCTCTGGCAATCCAGGCAGGATCCCTATCTGGTATATTCCAATAGCAACGATTGCAAGAACTGCAACCACTGCAAGGCTTGACGTCCAGCTTTTGAAGATTTTGGGTTTTGACATAGATCTCACCCCCTGTTAAGTAGATCTTTACTGCCTATTCCTAATCTGTTACCTTTGGAAGCTCAGCTCCGTCCCAGCCTGTCATTCCCCTGTTAAGGCTGATTGCATTGTAGCCCATCATTCTCATTGGTGCTATTGTTATTCCAGCAGTCTGTCCTGTATAACAGGTTACATAAGCCGGTCTGTTCATTGGTATCTGATCGATGTTTGCTCCAACCTCTTTGAATGGTATGTGGATTGCTCCCTCAATGTGGCCTTCAGCGTAAGCATCAGCCTGTCTTATATCAACTACAGTTATTGCATCGGGATTCTCCTCAACAAGAGCAAGAAGATCTGCTGGTGCAATGACATTGTTTCCAGCTGGTGGGAAGTAAGCAACTGCTGCATCCCAGATGATCTGCTCTCTTTCGTCAAGCTCTGGTGTTGTTGCTTCAGGCAGTTCATTTGCTTCCATTTCAAGGGTGTCTTCACCAAGCTCCAGCGGAGCCCACCCGAAGTTCATTCCTCCTCTAAAGGAAACTGCATTGAAGCCTAGCATCTGAGCTAGTGCTGCTGCTTGTGCAGACGTCTGTCCTGAATAGCATTGCATGATTATTTGTCTGTTTGTTGGCAGTACATCCCAATGATCCCCCAGCTCTGCAAAAGGAATATTCACAGCTCCTGCAATGTGACCTGCGGCGTAGTCATCAGCAGATCTTAGGTCCACCCAGAAAACTGCTCCTGGATTCTCTTCAAATACGCTTAGTGCCTCATCAGAAGGCATAATGAAGTTGTTGTCTGGAATATTGTTAAGTAAATCAAGCGCTGCTTCCCTAAGTACCTCTTCAGGATCCAAAGCAGGCTCTTCTTCGGGCTCCTCAGCAGGCTCCTCAGCAGGCTCCTCAGCAGGCTCCTCAGCAGGTTCTTCTACAGGTGCTGGCTCCTCTGCTGGTTCAGCGGCTGGCGCACATGCCGTAAGTACTGACAATGACATCAATAGTACCAACAGCATGCTTAAAAACTTAGTCTTAATTCTCATAGAAACTCCTCCTTAATTTTGTGTTAGTTAAAAAATTAACTTATGTTTGCAGGATAGATGACATAATCCCGTTACCTTAAAGTATACCATTTTGTGGTCATATGTCAATATCTGTTGTAATTATCACACATTTACAATAATTTCAATCCATCCTCCAAAAGATCATTATAATCCTTCAGACCTGTAGCCTTCTTTGCCTCAAATGTCAAGGGTACAACATCTTCACGGGCTATGCTCTGGAGGTCAAACTTTCTGTTAAGTGCCATAAGCTGCTGAGTCCCGGCTTTTATCCTTCCAAGATAGGAGTAAAGTCCTATTGCCCCAGTGGAGAAGGTGTCCGCATCCTCGTAGTACTGTCTAAGCTCCCTTAGGCCTTCAAACAGATCCTCCTTGGTCTCTCCAAATCTTTGGAATTCCTTGGGAACCTTGCCTTCCTCAAGAAGGTCTCCAACGGTCTTTCCAACCATTGCAGCGGTCATTGCAGCTCTTCCGATCCCTACGATGTTGATGTATGGAGCCCCCAGTGCCAGTGCTTTGAATACCTGGTCTTCCATGGCAATCCCACCTGTGATTGCAACCTGTGGCAGCCTGCACCCCTTGTTTTCCATTTCCTTCAATATGGAGTATAGAATACTCTCCAGTAAAATAGTTGGTATCCCCCATTCATTCATCATCTTCACAGGGCTGTTTC
The DNA here is from genome assembly GCA_024649995.1 of Gudongella sp. Classification (GTDB taxonomy): domain Bacteria; phylum Bacillota; class Clostridia; order Tissierellales; family Tissierellaceae; genus Gudongella. Next base: position 6,411 of record JANKMX010000087.1, read on the forward strand.
CAGAACCCCCGCCCGCTCCGTCAAATGTAACCAGATCAACTCCTGCCTTTGAGGCAATCATGAGAATCCTTGCCAAATCGGAAGGGTCGAAGGGTCCTGTCTTAAAGAATACCCTCTTGGCACCCATCTCCTTCAGCTCTTTAACCCTATTAACAAGGTGGTCTTCATTCCATATGGGTAGTTTTCCGACCTTTTCAAATCTGGGACCGACTCCAACCTTATATTTCTCTGCAACTTCATCATCCTCTGGGTCAGGATATACAATGTATCCCCTTTTCTTTAGTTTGAGTGCCTCTTCAAGGCCATTTATCATACCAAGACCCTGGATCCCCTTAGCGGCTTGGGCGAATTTAAGTTCAACAGATGTTGCTCCAAGCTCCTTTATGGCATAATCAAGTACTCCATTGTACTCGTCGTCATAATTGCCCTGAAGGACTATGTCTCCGTAGCCTCTTCCATACTTCCTGAATGAATCAAGCATCTCACCTATCAAAGGTGCTTTCTTAACCCTTCCATTCTCAAGCACCAGGTCGGGATCCTTCATGATTACATCCTCACCGATTACTACAAGTACACCTGCCATGGCAGCACCTGCATAGTAATCCCTCCAATTGAGCTTAGCCATTGCTGGCAGGATTATTGGCAGCTTAAGCTTTACAGGGTTGTCAACTCCCACCGTGGTTTCCATATTTGCATTGGGGTATGTAGCCTCATAAGGGTCCTCCTTGCTGCCCCAGGCACCAAACACCCTTCCATTGATATTCAGATGAGAATAATCCACCGGGTAATCCTTTTCTGATGCAAACTGGTTCCTATCAGTCTGAAATGGATATGTCGCCTCTTTACCCCTCAATGCAGAAAGTCCGATTTCACACATTCCGACACAGTTGGCTGTGCAGACTGAGCACATTCCTGAAAATGGGGATAGGTTGTCAGGCGTTCTCATCCTGGTATTTGTTACTGAGCTTCCCAAGCTGGGACTATAAGTCATTGCTATTCCTCCTTTACTTTAACTTGATATAGTCTATGACTTAATCTTACGCCTTTTTATGACATATGTCAATTTCTAAAGACCTCAAAAATATGGTATAATCAACTCATCTTAAGGAGGTTGATGTATGAAAAGAATAACTGTTTTTGGAAGTCCACTATGACCGGAATGTGAGCCACTGAGAGAGTTTCTCTTGGATAATGGAGTTGAGTTTCAGTATATTGATATCACCGACAGCATGAGAAGTCTGAAGATATTTTTGGCATTCAGGGATAAATCCCAATATTTCGATCCCATCAAAAAGAAGGGAAGTGTGGGAATTCCAACAATCATGATTGGACACGGCGAAAAGTTTCTTGAAGGTGTCCCTGGAATGGACCTGTCTGAACTTAAATAGGGTCTGACCAATTGGTCAGACCCCATTTTCTTGCCTTTTCATATTTTCTTGTAGTAGACCATGTCTGAGTAGATTTCACCCTTATGTTCCTCATATCTAAAGCCTGCCATTATGTAGTTCTGCTTCTGCCTAAAGGCTAGTGACGCAAAGTTAGGCAAGGGATTCACAACGGTTTCAGAAAAAATGTAGTGGATATCATTCTCCCTCATGTCCTCAATGATCCTTTTGTATATCTTGCTACCGATTCCCTCCCCTGTATATTCTGCATCGATTGCCGTCTTGTCAATCAATATGAAGTCATCCAGGAGGGACTTGTCAAAGGAAGGATGCCAATGGATGTCCTCAATCCAGGTTGGGTTGTACTTGATCCACATTTCCTTTTTGTAGGCCAGTGAAAAGCCTATTATCCTTCCACCAAGCTCAGCAACATAAAAATATCTTAGATATTCTATCCTGTCCTTGAATAGCTCTATGTAATACTCTGGATACTTGTGGTAGTCATCAATAAGGAAGCCCTGGTATGAATCCCTCACCCCTTCAGTAACACTACATGCAATCTTGTATACCCCTTCCTCATCACCTTTATGTGCTCTTCTAACATTCACATTATCAAGGTTGATTTCATGGGTCTTGATAAACTTTACATTTGAACTCATCAGGACACCTCCCCATTGTAATAGCCTCTAACATACATCCTTTTAATACCCTACTCCAGCTTTTCCTCTTTATTTTACACCAAAAACCCCAATAATTGAAGCAAATTGGAGATATTCCATGAAAAGTCCATGTATTTGTGGTTTTATTGCCAAATATTAACTTTTCCCCTAATTCCTATAATATTTGTTGGGATTAAGTCCGATTTGGGTAATATAATATATAACCCTTGAAAGAAAAAAGGAGTGATTTTGATGAATAGGAAATATTTAAGCATATTGGTCCTTGTATTGGTTGCAGTAGTGGCTCTGGCAGGCTGCTCCTCAGGAAACGGATCAGAGGAACCTGCAGAGGATGGTGACAGGGTTTTCACCCTGGATGAGCTGGCAGAATATGACGGACTTGATGGACAAGAAGCGTATGTTGCTGTTGATGGAGTTGTTTATGATGTATCCGGATCCGACATGTGGGATGCAGGCGGACACAACGGCTTCCAGGCAGGACAGGACCTGAGTGAAGAAATCAAGGAAGTTTCACCACATGGAGTTTCAGTTCTTGAGCGGATGCCCGTTGTGGGAACCCTTGAAGAATAGTGAGTTTGGGGGTGTTGTATGTACTCAGTATTGGGATGGCTTAACGTAGTTGTTTTGGCAGTGATCCTCTTGCCATATATCCTGAACTTTCTAAACAGAAAGTTTATCAAGACCCAAAATCAGGGCTTCAGAAATACAGTCAAGCTGTTGAGAAGGCTTCATAAGCCACTTGGTCTTGCATTGGCAATACTTGCCCTTGTTCATGGCTATCTGGCCTTGGGCAGCTTAAGACTTCACACTGGAAGTCTACTGTATCTTTCAATTTTCATTACAGCCCTTCTTGGGGGAAGCTTCTACAAGCTTAAAAAGAGAGCCTTGTTTACCTGGCACAAGAGGATGGCCCTGGTGTCATTCCTGCTGCTTCTTCTTCACATTTTCTATCCTAGCGCACTATATTATCTTCTCA
>JANKMX010000088.1 GCA_024649995.1 Gudongella sp.
ACAGCCTACAGATTACCCCCAGGGCAATGCTTTCCAGGGCGACTGCTGGAATCAGAAATAATACACTGATCATAAACCTACCCGGAAGCCCCAAGGCAGTCAGGGAATCCCTGGAGTTCTGTCTAGAAAGCGTGGAGCATGGACTTGAAATCCTGACAGGTAGGGATTCGGAGTGTGCCAGAAAAGAGGACTAGATATGAAAACTTTTGGTACTGCCATAATACTTGCAGGTGGAAAAAGTACAAGAATGGGTTTTGACAAGCAGCTCATAAGATTTCAGGAAAGGATGCTTGTGGAAACCCTTATACTGAAGCTCAGGGAGGAGTTTGAGGAAATTGTAATAGTAACCAACAAACCTGAGTTCTATATAGGACTTGCAGATATCATAACAGGAGATTTGATCCAGGGGAAGGGTCCCTTGGGAGGAATACATGCAGGTCTTGGGATGGCATCATCAGAGTATTCCTATGTTGTTGCCTGTGATATGCCCTCCATTGACATGGACTATGTAAGGTACATGAAAACCAGACTACAGACTGGAGACCAGATGGCTTGTGTGACCATGTTGGGAGAATGGATAGAACCATTTAATGCATTCTATAGGAAGGACCTTTCAGAACACATTGAAAGCTTCATGGCTACAGGTGGAAGGGCGATCCATAGAATGCTGGATGAACATTCTGTAGACTATGTACCAGAAAAGGAAGCAAGAAAATTCAGCCCTGAATGGAACATGTTCTTTAATCTAAATACCAGAGAGGATGTAAGGGAGTACCTGCAAAGGAATGAAGGCAATGGAGTTTAACATGGAAAACAAAGTGGATGTGGAAATAATAAAAATCAATGGAAATAGTAGGGATACCATTATTGACAGGGTCATAAGGGAGTATCCCTTTACCTTATATTTAAATGGACAGGAAATTATCACATTGCTGTGCATCCCGGAGAATCTGGAGGAGCTGGCTGTTGGATTTCTTATATCAGAGGGATTTCTTGATTCATTTGAAGAAATTGACAAGATGGATTTGGATATGGAGAAGGGATTGATTCAGATTCAAGGGGACATTGGAGAGAAACCCCTCAGGGAAAAACTGCGGGGAAAGAGGACAATAACATCAGGATGTGGAAAGGGCTCATCATTCTACAATGTTTTGGACTCATCCAAGAGCAACAGGATAGAGAAAATCATGGGATTAATGCCTGGAAATGTGATACAATTAATGAGAGAGTTCAACAGCTACAGTAATCTTTTCAATGAAACCGGAGGGGTTCACAGCTGCGCACTATGCAGCACAGAAGAAGTCCTGGTACACAGGGATGACATTGGAAGGCACAACGCATTGGATAAGATACTTGGCTGGGGACATATGAACAAGCAAAACTTTGATGACAAATTGGTCCTCACTACTGGAAGAATATCCTCGGAGATGCTCATCAAGACAGCAAAACGTGGAGTTCCTGTTGTAGTATCAAGATCGGCACCAACCTCTCTTGCGGTGGATCTGGCAAGGGAGTTGAACATAACCCTTGTGGGATTTGCAAGGGGAAACAAAATGAATATCTATACAAATTTTCCGAGCATTGATTTCTAAAGCAGCTGCCATGAAATGATGCCGTTGGGTAAGGGAGAAATCCTGAAGCCTCCCTGTTGGAAAGGAAGATGGTCAATTGACAACCCTCCTTGGAGGGTTGTTTTTTCGCATAGGAAAGGTGGAATCATATGGAATTCTTTAAGGTGGTGTCAGTAGATGACGCCAGGGAGCTTATAAGAAATGAATTCGTAGGATATCAGATGGGTTCTGAGGAGGTCAGCCTTCTGGAAGCCCAGGGGAGGGTTCTTGCAAAGGATATTATTTCAGGGATAAATGTTCCAGAATTTGATAGATCAACTGTTGATGGATATGCAATCCTGGTTCAGGACAGCCATGGTGCCACAGAATCCATACCAAGCATTCTGGAGGTGTTGGGGGAGGTCCTTATGGGTGAGACTCCAAAGCATGAAGTCAGGAGCGGACAGGCTTTATACGTGCCCACTGGGGGAATGATGCCAAAGGGAGCAACGGGAATGATAATGATTGAGAATACAGAAAAGATGGACCAGGAGACGGTGCTTCTCTTTAAGCCCGTAAACAAGGGTGAGAATATGGTCTTCAAGGGTGAGGATATCAAAACCGGAGAGGTAGCCCTTGAGGCTGGAAGAAGGATTGGACCCAATGAAATCGGTGTCCTGGCAAGTCTTGGCATAAATAATGTAAAGGTTATCAAAAGGCCCACGGTATATATACTATCAACCGGTGATGAGGTAATCGATCTGGATGAAGAGCTCCAGATGGGTAAGATCAGGGATATAAATTCCTATGCACTTTCAGCCATGATAAGAGAAATAGGCGGTGAGGTGTCAGGACGTGAGATAGTGAAGGATGATTATGAGCTTCTTCTAAGAGGAGTGAAAAGAGCTCTCGATCAGGCGGATATTGTACTGCTTTCCGGTGGAAGCTCAGTGGGAACCAGGGATTATACCCACAGGGTCATAACAGACCTTGGAGGGAAGGGAGTCCTGGCACATGGACTTTCAATCAAGCCTGGAAAGCCTACAATCATAGGCGATGGTAAAGGAAAGCTTATTGTCGGGCTTCCAGGGCACCCGGTGTCATCCATAGTGGTGTTCAAGGCTATCGTCCAGCCCTTTATCCAGGACCTGCTTAAGGCTCCCGTGAACCTGAGGAAGGTGGAGGCGATAACAACGCACAACTTTCCATCATCTCCTGGAAAGGAAACCTATCACATGGTCACACTTAAGGAGGAAGATGGAAAAATCCTTGCAACGCCCAGCTTCGGAAAATCAGGCATGATAACCCTTCTTTCAAAGTCAAGCGGGTATATTGTAATAGCCCAGCATGAGGAAGGGATAGACAAGGGCGAGACGAGAGAGGTATATCTGTTTTAACGGGGGAGATGTTCATATGGAAAGAAACACTTATATAGATAATGTAGATGTTGACAAGGCCTTGAAGGAATATATGGGGGAGCTTCACATCCTGGGAGAGGTGGAGGAGCTGGCTCTTGACAAAGCCCTGGGGAGGATAACATGGGAAGCCATATATGCCAAGGTATCCTCACCTTCATACAATGCTTCTGCCATGGATGGAATTGCTGTCACTTCAAGGGAAACAGATGGAGCCAATGAAAGCAACCCCCTTACCCTTTTGGAAGGAGAGGACTTTGCTTATGTCAATACGGGAAATCCAATAAAGGAGCCCTATGATTCTGTGATAATGATTGAGGATGTTCTCCAGATGGAGGAAGGGAAGGTTAAGATTCTAAGGCCCGCCTATCCCTATCAGCATGTAAGGCAGATTGGAGAGGACATTGTTGCAACAGAGATGATTCTTCCATCCAGGCATAAGATAAGACCCATGGACATAGGAGCCCTTATTTCCGGAGGTATAGAAAAAGTAAAGGTTCATAAGAGTCCAAGAATAGGAATAATACCAACAGGATCAGAGATTGTTGAGGATATCTCCCAGGTTAGGGAGGGTACCATAATAGATTCAAACTCCCATGTGTTCAAGGGACTTGTGGAATCACTTGGAGGAACACCAAAAAGGTATCCACCCATGGAGGATGACTACCACAAGCTAAAGCAGCTTCTTATGCAGGCTGTGGGAGAGAACGACATGATAATAGTCAATGCGGGATCAGCAGCTGGAACCAAGGATTTTACAGTCAATCTCATTCAGGAGCTTGGAAGGGTAGTGGTCCATGGAGTGGCAATGAAGCCTGGAAAACCTACGATTTTGGGAATAATTGAAGGTAAGCCTGTGATTGGTATCCCTGGGTATCCTGTGTCTGCCTTTATGGTGTTTGATGTGTTCGCAAAGCCACTGATCCTTAAGTTTTTGGGTGACCAGGGGGAAATATACGAAACAACGGAGGCCTTTCTAAGCAGAAGAATGGTTTCATCCCTAAAGAACAAGGAAATGGTCCGAATGACCCTTGGCATGGTTAAGGACAAACTAATAGCAACACCCCTCTCTGGAGGTGCTGGAGTCAGCATGAGTCTGGTAAAGGCTGATGGACTGGGAGTCATCCCAAGAAACGTTGAAGGCTATGAGGCTGGAGATAGTATAAATGTGGAGCTTCTGAAGCCAATTTCATCCATCAGGGACAAGCTTCTTTCCATTGGTAGTCATGACCTTGTAATGGATGTTGTGTCAGACATGATGAGACTTGCATCATCCCATGTGGGCAGCATGGGAGGAATACTTTCCCTGAGGAGGGATGAGTGCCATCTTGCACCGATCCACCTTTTGGACATGGAAACCGGTGAGTATAACATAAGCTATGTGAAGAAGTATTTTACCGGCAGGAGGATGGCTCTCATTAAGGGAATACAAAGGAGTCAGGGCTTCATTGTTCAGAAGGGAAATCCCCATGAAATAAATGGCTGTAGAGACCTTACAAGGGAGGATGTAGTCTTTGCCAACAGGCAGAGGGGTGCAGGAACCAGGGTTCTTCTGGATTACCACCTAAAGATGGAAAACGTGAATCCTGAAGAAATAAGAGGCTACCAGAGGGAGTTCACAACCCATATGGCCGTTGCTGCAGCTGTAAAAAACAAGACTGCAACCACGGGACTTGGAGTCTATTCCGCTGCCAAGGCAATGGATCTGGACTTCATACCACTTGCAAACGAAGATTATGATTTTTTGGTGCAGGGAGATTCATTGGAAATGGAGCAGATGCAGGAATTTATCGGTATAATAAAATCAGTGGAGTTTAAGGATCGTGTGACTGACCTTGGTGGATATGGATTTGAAGGCACAGGTGAAATAATATGGATAGGATAGAGTTGATCATATGAGAGACAGATTCGGTAGAGATATAAACTATTTAAGGATATCCCTAACAGACAGGTGCAATCTAAGGTGTGAGTACTGCATGCCGGAGGATGGTATAAAGAACAAGATCCCCCACGAGGATATGCTCAGCTTGGAGGAGCTTTATGAGATAACAAAAGCCTTCGTTGACTTGGGAATAAGTAAGATAAGATTTACTGGAGGAGAGCCCCTTGTAAGATATGGAGCGGTTGAATTCATAAAGAAGGTAAATGCATTGGAGGGCGTAAGGGAGGTAACCCTGACCACAAATGGAATTATGCTCAACGATTATCTGGATGAGCTTTTAGATGCAGGAGTTAAAAGGCTGAATATTAGCCTTGATACGCTGGATCCTGAAAAATACAAAAAGATAACACGGGGTGGGGACATACACAGGGTTCTGACGGCAATAGAGAATGCAAGAGCCAAGGGTATAAAGCCAATCAAGATAAATACGGTACTGATAGGTGGCTTCAATGATGATGAAATCCCCAAAATGCTTGAAATGACAAGAGACGGTAGCATGGATGTACGCTTTATTGAGCTTATGCCAATAGGGGAGGCAGCAGGATTTGCCAAGTCAAAATTCATTTCAAATGAAGAGATACTAAGAAGGGTCCCACAGCTTGTTGCGGTTGAGAGGGAGGATCCATCTTCCCCGGCAACCTACTACAGACTGCCTGGTGGAAAGGGAAAGGTTGGTCTGATCAATCCGATTTCCTGCAAATTTTGTACAAACTGCAACCGTGTAAGACTAACGGCTACTGGGAAATTGAAGCTATGCCTTCATTCCAACAGGGAGATAGACCTGAAGAAGGTTCTCAGGGAGGGAAGAGATCTCCAGGAGGAAATCAGTGAAGCTATCCTTACCAAGGAAGAGGAGCATCATCTGGAGGACCAGGAATATATAAGCAGAAACATGAATCAAATAGGAGGCTAGACAATGGACCTTACTCACTTCAATGAAGAAGGAAGAGCCCACATGGTTCAGGTGGGCGACAAGGAGGATACTAAAAGAACTGCAACAGCATTTGGAAGAATAACCATGAAAAGGGAAACAGCAAGGAGAATAAAGGAAGGGCTGGTTGACAAGGGGGACGTTCTAAGCGTTGCCCAGGTTGCTGGAATAATGGGTGCAAAAAAGACAAGCGACCTTATCCCCATGTGCCACAACATCTTTCTAACAGGAGCGGACATAAGCTTCCATGTGGGAGAGGAAGGTGTGGAAATAAAGGCTCAGGTAAAGACTACCGGCAAGACAGGTGTAGAGATGGAAGCCCTGTCTGCTGTCAGCATAGCAGCCTTGACCATCTATGACATGTGCAAGGCCATGGACAAGGAGATGACCATTGAGGAGATTAAGCTTATGGAAAAGACAGGAGGAAAGTCTGGTACCTTCAGGAGAAAGTGCAATGGAAAGGTTTTGTCTGTTAATGCTTCGAAAGAAAAGGGTGTTGTCAAGGAACCTGTAGAGCAAGGTGAGTTCAAGGTGGATCACGGTATGGTCGGTGATGCTCACAGTGGAGACTGGCACAGACAAGTGAGTCTTTTGGGCAAGGAGAGCTTTGAGAAGATGAAGGAAGCTGGAGCTGTGGACCTAAAGTATGGTGACTTTGCAGAAAATCTTACAACTGAAGGGATAATCCTCTATGATTTACCAGTTGGAACGAGAATGAGAATAGGGGAGACGCTCCATGAAGTAACCCAAATCGGAAAGGAGTGCCATTCAGGCTGTGCCATCTCAAAAACCGTTGGCAAGTGTGTAATGCCAAAGGAGGGAATTTTCACAAAGGTACTCAAAAATGGACAAATTAAGGTTGGAGATCAAATAGAGATACTAGAGTGACCAGGACATTAGTCCTGGTTCTTTGTTTAGGTTGGTGGATTGTTGGGAATAAAAAAAATAGGACTCCTGGTTACGTAATAAATTTAGGAGGGATAATAAAATGTTAAGATGGTCGATAATATTTATAGTGGTAGCCCTTGTAGCTGCAGTCTTGGGCTTTGGAGGAATTGCAGGAGCAGCAACTGAAATTGCCAAAATATTGTTCTTTGTCTTCCTCGTACTGTTTGTTTTGTCATTGATATTCGGGAAAAAACTAAATCCTTAAAGTTATACTGCAAAAAGAAAACTCCAGGTGGATTACCTGGAGTTTTCCATTACAAGGAGGAGTATTGAACATAATCCAATGATTGGTCCCTATGGAGTTTATGGCCTATGAATCCAGCCTCAAGTAGCTCCTTTTGCTTTTGGATCATCATCATTGGGATATTTACCATTTTATCAACTGTAAAAACTTCTTCCCTATCTATTCTTCCGTGGAGAATATAACGCCAGATTCCGTCGCTGTTATCGGGAAGGGTTCCGTACTTCCTTTTAAGGTCCTTTATTTTCAAGCCATGCCTCATAATATTGTTCACGCTGAAATAGTTGTATGGGGATATGGTGCAAGCCATATGCTCATAGCCCTCTGAGGCAACAATCGGCTTCATAAGCGAAAGGGTCATGTACTGGAGATTGTTCCCCCTATAGGGAGGATCTACAACTGTCGTCTCAAGCTGACAGACCTTTTCAAGATCCTTCTCTGGAAGGCCAACATCACGCCCAAGATTTCTCTCCTGAATTCCAGGGAAGCTGACATAACGATATGCAATCATCTGATTGTCCTCCCCATAGATTCCAATAACCTTTGCACCCTCATCAAGATCCTGCTTCATGTCCTCGTAGGAATCAACGAAGAGCACTTCCTTGTTGGGTAATGCATCATACACCCTTTGTATCAAAGCAACCATGTGGTCAAGAGCTTCGTAGGAAACCAGCTTTGCCACATAATTCTCCATTTCCTGGGCTCCATGTCTTTCTCTGATAAGTCTACCTTCCTCAATTATCATGAAATCACCTCAGCTAGTAATTTAAAAAAGCCCGCTACGGCACTATCCGTAGTCGAGCTCTAAAAGTTGGCTTCCTCAAACTTAATGTAGTTTAACTGCTGGCTGTCCTTGTGAATTTCGTAGCCAATGTATCCCTGCTCGATTAGATCCCTTTGCATCTCCAGATTCGCCCATTTTGAAATAACAAGGTCCACTGGATTGAGAATATTCTTCTGCATGTCGCTATGAAGGATAAACCTCCAAAGTCCATCGTCTCCATCCTCCGAGGATCCGTATTTTCTCTTTAGTGCCTTGATTTTAAGACCGTTTTTCATAATGTTGTACAAGCTGAAGAAATTATAGGGTGAAACTGTACATAGGAAATGATTGTAGCCCTGCTGGGTAACCATTTTCTTGGCTGCTCCAAGAGTAAGGCTTTGGAGGTCATTACCTCTGTACTTTGGATCCACAACGGTGGTCTCAAGGTGTACAACCTTGTTAAGCTCATCCGGGCTCAATCCAATATCATAGCCCATATTTCTTTTGTCCCTTCCCGGGAATGCTATATATCTGTATGCTATTATACGGTTTCTACTGTTTAATACGCCGATTACCTTTGCGCCTTCCTCCATATCCGAAAGCATATCCTCATATGAATCCATGTAGAGAACATCCTTGTTTGGAAGATTATCATATACATGTTGTTGAAGATCAATGACCTCTCTAAGTCTATCCTTTCCCAGTAATTTCATCTTATATTCTTCAATTTCCATGTTAGTGTGTTTATTTTTTAATAAATTTCCTTTCCCAAGCACCATATATATGTCCTCCTTTCCTTAAACGTCACAACCGACAACCTACAACCTGTCATCAAGTTGTAAGTTTATTATATACTATGAGTTTAGTATGTGTCAACAAAATAATTTGTATGGAAACGTGCATTTGAAGAGGCTGGAAGTGGAGTAAGAGGTGATGTGACACCAGGAAACGTGTAAATTCAGACATGAAAACATTTGCACAGAATCATTTGAATTCACTAAAGACAGAATATTCAAAATACATAATGAAGAGCATTTTGGGTATAATCAAATCAGGAGGTAGATACAGATGAGTGAAAAAAAATATGATAAGCCGTCGAAAAAGGAACTAAAGGAAAGACTTGGTGAAATTTCCTACAGGGTCACACAGGAAAATGCCACTGAAAGACCATATACAAGTGAGTATGACAAGTTTGCGGAAGAGGGAATCTATGTTGACATTGTATCTGGAGAGCCGCTTTTTTCATCACAGGACAAGTATGATGCTGGCTGTGGCTGGCCCAGCTTTACAAAGCCCATTGAAAAGGAGAATGTAAAGGAGAAAAAGGATCTTAGTCATATGATGATAAGGACAGAGGTGAGAAGCACCCATGGGGATTCACATCTGGGTCATGTTTTCACAGATGGTCCAAGAGATAGGGGAGGACTCAGATACTGCATTAACGGAGCCGCCCTAAGGTTTATCCCAAAGGATAGGCTGGAGGAGGAGGGGTATGGAGAATACCTGGAACAGTTCAAAAAATAGTCTAAAGGGAGGACATGCCCATGTCATTTCTCTCAAGCTCCTTACCCACTGTTTTCAATCTCTCAATC
>JANKMX010000089.1 GCA_024649995.1 Gudongella sp.
AATTTTTATACCTTTTTCTTTTTTGGTTTTGTCTTTCCCTTGACTCTCTTAAGTCTGAAGAAGTCCTCTCTTTCCTTTTCCTGAAGAACCTCATCAATATATTTGATAGTCGATTGATATCTCGGGATCTGTATTTTGTCGAGGGCATTTGCCCTCTTCTGTGTCTTCTTTATCTCCATTGCCAGCTTATATACTGAGTTCTCAACCTCAGCCAGTTGATAGATAAGCTTTCTTATCTCGCCAAACTGTATGGCAGCCTTGTCAAATGCGGGGTTGGTTCTAAAAAAACCATACTCCGTTGTGAAGGGTACTTCCTCTATTCGGATCCTTGGAACCTCAACACCCATGACAGATTTGAAAAGCACCTGATAGTCCCTTTCCTTTGCAAGGGACTGTGCAAGCTCCTCAACATACTCGGAGCCCATGGTTATGTTGGCAAGCTTTAATGCCTCATAGGCCTCCGCAAAGGTCTTGTCAATCCTGTCCTGCAATTCACTGGCAACATCAATCAAAGCCATCATTTCCCTTATAAGGACTGTTCTCTTTTTATCCAACAGTTCATATCCCTTCTGAGCAAACTTAAGGGAATTCTTGGACTTTATAAGGTTGGCCTTGGTTGGAGTTATTTTATAAACAGCCATTGTCTCACCCTATTTCATATACTTTTCAATAAGTTCCGGATTAAGTCGGTCAAGTTCCTCTTTTGGAAGCAGCTTAAGCAGTTGCCAAGCCAAATCCAAAGTATCTCCCATATCTCTGTTCTCTGTGAAGCTTTGAGTTACAAATCTCTTCTCAAAGGCGTCTCCAAACTTCATGTATTTCTTATCCTTCTCTGAAAGGTCCTCTTCTCCAACTATTTGGGCAAGGGCTCTGATTTCCTGTACCTTTGAATAAGCTGAAAAAAGCTGATTGGAAACATCAGGGTGGTCCTCTCTTGTAAAGCCTTCACCTATGCCGTCCTTCATAAGACGAGACAATGATGGCAACACGTTTATTGGAGGATATATCCCCTTCTGATCAAGGGCCCTCTCCAATACAACCTGTCCCTCTGTAATATATCCCGTAAGGTCCGGAATTGGATGGGTTATATCGTCATTGGGCATTGTCAGTATCGGTATCAAGGTTACTGACCCTTCAACATCGTGAATCATTCCAGCTCTTTCATAAAGGGCTGCCAGGTCTGAATACAGATATCCAGGGTAGCCCCTTCTACTTGGCACCTCTTCCCTAAGGGAGGATACCTCTCTAAGTGCCTCTCCGTAGCTTGTTATATCTGTCATGATTACAAGCACGTGCTGATTTTCCTCGTAGGCAAGATACTCCGCTGCCGTCAGGGCACATCTTGGAGCTATAATCCTCTCCATGATAGGGTCATCTGCATAGTTAACATACATAACAACCTTTTCCTGTACTCCTGCCTTCTTAAAGGCTTCCTCAAAGAAGAAGGCCTCGTCATGCTTAACACCAATTGCCGCAAATACAATGGAAAAGTTGTTGTCCCCCTCCTTTGACTGAATCTTCGCCTGACGTACGATCTGAGCCGCCAGCTCATTGTGTGGAAGACCTGCTCCCGAGAATATTGGAAGCTTCTGTCCCCTGATCAGTGTTGTCAAGCCGTCAATTGATGATATTCCAGTTTGAATATAGTTTCTTGGGTACTCCCTTGAAACCGGATTCAAGGGTCTACCATTTACATTGAAGGTGTTTTCGGAGTAGATAGCTCCTCCACCATCTATAGGCTGACCTATCCCGTTGAATGTTCTTCCCATTATACTCTTGGAAAGGGGTATCTCAAAGGCCTTGCCCTGGAAGCTTACCTTGGTGTTTTCCACGGAAATTCCCATTGTTGCACCAAATACCTGTACTACAACATCATCTCCATCAATCTTGATTACACGTCCGACCATGGTTTTCCCATTTCGGTCGGTTATTTCAACTATTTCACCATATCCTACCGAATGAATCTTTGAAAGCTCAATAAGAGCCCCTTTAACTCTATCTAATTTTAAATATTCTCTCTTCATCTAATCACCCACTATGCCGAATACTCTGATTCCAACTGGTTGTAGAAATCATTTATTCGTGTATTCATTCCCTGTAACTTCTCGATCTCGTCATTTGATATGGTGTATTTTATTTTTATTACATCTTCATAAAGCTCTGCGTCCCTAACCCTTGATATTGGTATGCCCATTTTGATTGCCTTAAGACCTCTCTCATAAAGCAGCTCTATTGTCTTTAGCATCTCCAGCTGCTTCTTCAAAGGTACATAGGTATCATCCTTGTGGAATGCATTCTGCTGAAGGAATCCAATCTTAAGAACCCTTGCTATTTCAAGGATAAGTCGCTGGTCATCTGGTAGTACGTCTTCACCTACCAGAAGTACTATTTCCAAGAGCCTGCTCTCGTCAAAAAGAAGATTAAGCATCCTGTTTCTTATTCCTTCAATATCCTCATCAAGCTCTCTTTCGTAAAACTTCTTGATCATCTCACTATATCCACTGTATGAGTTGAGCCAGTTTATGGCTGGATAGTGTCTTGAATAGGCAAGCTCCCTGTCCAGACCCAGGAATACATTGACAAATCTCTTAGTATTTTCAGTAACGGGCTCCGAAAAGTCTCCTCCTGCAGGTGATACAGCCCCGATTATTGTCACTGACCCCTCTTCCCCTGATAGAGTCTTTACATATCCTGCTCTTTCATAGAACTGTGCAAGTCTTGAAGGAAGATATGCGGGATATCCTTCCTCTGCAGGCATTTCCTCCAGACGTCCAGAAATCTCCCTAAGTGCCTCTGCCCATCTTGATGTTGAATCAGCCATAATGGCTACGTTATAACCCATATCCCTGAAGTATTCGGCCATTGTTATTCCAGTGTAAATTGAAGCCTCTCTGGCTGCTACGGGCATGTTTGACGTATTTGCAATCAAAACTGTTCTTTCCATTATAGGTCTGTTTGATTTGGGGTCAATCAGCTTGGGGAAGTCCTCAAGAACCTCCGTCATCTCATTACCCCTCTCTCCGCAGCCAACATATACTATTATATCTGCATCAGACCACTTTGCCAGCTGATGTTGAGTCATGGTCTTTCCAGTACCGAAGCCTCCAGGAATTGCTGCAGTTCCTCCCTTTGCAATAGGGAAGAAAATGTCAAGCACCCTCTGACCAGTTACCAAAAGCTTGTCTATCTGTAGTCTTTTTTCAACAGGTCTCTGGACCCTTACAGGCCATTCCTGGTGCATTTTAACATCGTGTTTTTCTCCATCCAGGTCAGTAACCTTTAGAAGCACTTCGTTTATATTGTACTTCCCCGGAGCTGTTCTGAAGGTTACCTTGCCTTCAACGCCTGCGGGTATGAGAAGTTTATGTGTTATCAAAGGAGTTTCCTCAACCTTTCCGAAAACCTGCCCTTGTTTGACATAGTCCCCCTCTGAAACCAGGAACTCAACATCCCAGAGCATCTCTTCATCTATTGATAGAAGTCCTATTCCCTCCGGAATAAAGCTACCATGATCATCTCTGATTTTCTTCAGAGGTCTCTGGATTCCATCAAACATGTTCCCGAGCATACCAGGCCCCAGCTTAAGTGATAGGGGTTTTCCAGTAGAAACTATGTCCTCGCCTCTTTTAAGCCCCTCTGTTTCCTCATATACCTGAACTGTTCCAAAATCACCATCTATTGAAATTACCTCCCCGATAAGCTTCATCTTACCGACGGTAACCATCTCTCTCATCTTGAATCCCGTCATATTCTTTCCAAGAATTACAGGACCATTGATCATCTGAATTTCTCCAACAAGATTATTCATTAAGCTCACCTACCCCTTCAAGAGTTTGGCAAAGCCTCTTACCAATCAGGTATTCCTTTTCCTTAATCAGGGTTCTCAGTGTATGGTCAATGTTGAAAGTCCTGTTCTTGTCACTGATAATGAATCCTCCGATCATTTCCTCATCCATGGTCTGTACAATGAAGGTTTTTCCCGTTGCAGTCTTGAGGCCTTTGATACAGTTTTCCGATATCAGCTTATCATTTTCCCTAAGTATAAGTACAAGCTCATCATCCTCAAACTCCTTAAGATGCCTATCAAGGTTATGGCAAAGGTATTCACCATACTCCCTTGTTTTTACATACTCCTTTGCCTTCATGACAATAGAGTCCACAAGGTCAATTTCCAGCTCTTTTCTCTTTGCGCGTAGTCTTGCCTTTGTATCCTCCAGGTCTCTTGACTTTATTTCATTTCTCTCAATTTTTGCCTGGCTGATCTTCCTTCGGATAATCTCCTGTCGCTGCTGTTCCATTTCGTTTCTCTTGTTCTCCAGAAGCCTTTCATTGGCTTCCTCCAATTCTTTAAGGGCCTTAAGAAATTGTTCTTCCTCATCCCTGTAAACAATCTTATGGAAAATATCCAGTTTTTCCTCAACTGTTATCATAAGTTCACCACCTAAATTTTAATGCCTATGGATTCTTTAATATGTCTCATAATAAAGTTTTTATCCTTAAGGCCAGTCCTATCTGGTATAGTTACAACCAACTGCTTGCTTCCACTGCGTTTAAGCTCCAATACTTCATCGGTTATCTCATCGAAAATATTCTCTGTGACAATGATAATACCGATCTTATCATCCTCCACGGCCTCATTGAAGCGAAGAAGAATTTCCTCCCTTGTCTGAGCCAAAACTCCATCTATGCTGGCCAGTCTCATTCCAATGATTGTATCCTTGTTATCACTGATCAGGATGGATTTCATATTTATAACCTACCAAGAATCATGATTGATACGATAAGACCATATATTGCAATACCCTCTGCAAGACCAACGAATATAAGCGTCTTACCAAGTAGTGATGAATCTTCCGATACTGCTCCAAGAGCTGCAGAACCAACAACAGCAACTGCATAGCCTGCTCCAAGTGTAGCTATTCCTGTTGCAAGTGCTGCTGATATGAAGCCCAGACCAGCTGCTGAAGAAAGGCCCGCTGCCTCAGTCTCAGCTGCATTGATTCCCTGTGGAACCATAACTATGACTGCAATTACAAGAAGTGGTAAAAAGATAAACAGGTTAGTCCTTAAAATCTTCTTAAGTCTGCTCTTTCCACCCTCCATCTGGTTGTACATCATAAAAATTCCCGTTCCTATTGTAAGTAAAACTAATAATGTTGTTGATATCAAAACAAATGACATATAATCTCCTCCTAAAATATAATTAATTATTTTCAAGACTTACAGGAGTGAATTCCTGACCGTCTCCCTTGTAATATCTACTGAATAGTTCATAATATTGTAGTCTCATTCCCTGAATGAATACAATCAGACCCTCAAGACCCAATACAAATATATTCCCCACTACCATTGCGACTATTGTTCCCATTGTGGTCCCAGACATATGTCCTATGGTCTCAAAGGCAAGGAACAAACCCACGTGAGTTAGGGCAAAGGCTCCAACCCTTATAAAGGATATGGTTCCACTTAGCATAGCAAGAAAGGTCTCAATAAGAGAAAATATGGACTCTACATAATATCCACCTACATCATCACCATGTAGCGGTCTCTTCTTCTCAATAATGTGTGTAAGTGGTAACCTAAACACTATTCCAAGAAGTGCCAGGACGGCTATTGCAATTCCTATTGGCATTGGGATAATCTGAATGCCAAGCAGGGATCCTCCTACTATTGCCAGCAGCATAAGATAGAGTATAACTCCCGCTACACCTTCCTTGCCAAATAGTCCCTCTTCAATGTCATGTCTCTTGTATGCATTAATAATCCCGTAAACATATGAGACAAGAAGTATTCCAATTCCTGTGAATATTGCAACCATCAGGATATCGTTTATGTTTTCAAAGGGTTTCATCCAAAGTGCCGGTATCAATGTTTCTATTCCAAATACTGCACCGTATAAGGTTCCGAAGATCATTGATGATATACCAAGTCTTGTAAGTAGTCCTCCGAAAAGTTTCATCTTCTTTCCAAGCCAAATACCTCCCAAAACCAAAACTGCACCCTGACCAAGGTCCCCAAACATTATTCCCCAGAACAGCATATACGATAATCCAACGAATGGTGTCGGGTCAAGCTCGTTGTAGGCAGGTGTTCCGTATAGGTTTACCAGCCATTGGAAGGGTTCAAAGAACCAGTTGTTCTTAAGCTTGGTTGGTGGCTTCTCACTTGTGTCATCCTTGAACATTGAAAGCATGTCCTCATGCCCGTCAAGTACCATCTTCAGTTCACTAACATCTGATTCCGCAATCCATCCGGAAAGATAGAAATACTTCTTTGATATTGCAACTTTTCTCTTTATTTCATCCAGCCTTGAAGTAAGCCAAAGCTGATCCATCAGATGCTTTATCCTATCCTTGTATCGGAGCTTAATTTCCTCAAGTATATTTTGTTGTCCCTTTATCTCAGAGTGTAACCTCTCCTTGTTTCTTTCAAGCTTTTCTCTTATTTCCTGCGGAGTTCCCGAAAACTCCTTGGGGATGATAATCTCCCTGAAATTAAGGGATCTAAGGATTCTTTTCATCTCTTCCTCAAGCTTGGTTGGGTACAAGACAAAATATACCTCCCCATCCACGCTTGTTCCTGTGTGTAACAGGATAGCTAGAATGTTCTCATAGTTCTTCTTCAGCTTGTATCGGTCCTCCTTTGAGAGGATTCCCATTTTAAAGCTAAAATATTCCATGTTTCTCAATTCCCCAATTGTAACGGGAAAGTCCTGAACTTCCTTGAAGCTGTTGGCATGGAAGTTTTCCAGGTAATTCACTTCCTTTTCCAAGGCATGAATCATTGCCTTGGGTTCCTGCACCTCTTGATAAATCTGGTCAATCTCACTGATGATTTCTTCTTTCTTCATCATTGGAGCCTCAGTGTCAATTGCAGCCTTATCAAACTCCAGATTTAGGATTGATTCCAACTCTTCTCCTTTTTTGACTATTTCTTCAAACTGTTCGTCTTTTTCATATGAGGTTATGTAGTTTAAGTCAATCAGCCTGTCAACGTTCTCATCGCTTACATCAAACAAAAAATTGTTTTCCTCAATTTGCTTTAGCGCTGACACCAAATCAACTTTCTTTGTCTTCAGAAGATCCTTAAGAACTCCGTCAACCTCGTCGACTTTACCGATGATATTCATCATCGTCATTTTCTCAACGGACATTATTCACCACTTCCTTTTATAGTCCTTACTAAATAATCCTTTGTTTCAAAGTAGGACAATCCATATTTTTTTGCCTCCAGTATGGATATGATATCTCTTATTTCAAATTCTAGAAGATGTATGTAGGCTATTGATATTGAAATATCCATTTTCCCTCTTGTAAAAGAATTCTTGAACTTGTCATATAGATGTCTTTGGATTCTTATTTCCATATAGAGGTCAATATCCTGGTCCTCATTTACCAGTTCCTTGTACTTGGTTCCAGATACAACTTCCTTAAGATGTTCGATATCTCCATAGCAAAGGTCCTTCAGGTCCTTATACTCAAAATATCTCCCATTTGGCAAGGTGTAGTTGATTAGCTCCTCAGGCAGCAGGCTGTAGAATTTAAGTCCCCTGTAAATCCACTCAATATTCAATAGGTCGATGTTCTCTCCAAGAAGCTCATTGAAAATTTCCCTGTCTCCCTTTGACAGCTTTTGTGCTGCTTCGCTTAAATGACTAAAGTACAGCCTGTCCAGATTCATCTCCATATAGAAGAGCAGTCTTGAATATGCCTCATGTCTGTATGGGTAGAGGACATCGTAGAACTTTGTACCCTTAAGCTTTTCAATAAAGTCATCCAAGGACTTGGCTGTCTTGATCTTGTCATAAGAAAAGCTGTAGTATGCGCTTCTTACAACGCTTATCTTAACAGATTTCTCTAAGTCCTCACCTCTTGCCAGGGCTCTTAGGTAAAGCTTCAGGTCCTCTGTTTCGTATCTGAACATAAGCGCCTTGAACAGCTTCTCATAGTCATCTGAAAAATACTTAACTATCTTCTTGAACTGCATCACCAGGAATCTGTCAAGCTGAAGTTCAACATACTGAATATCATCCAAGGTTTCCATATCCTGCAGATGCTCCCCATAAACGGTGCTCTCCTTCAAATACTTGATCTGGTCATCAACCTTTTCCTTTTCCATAAGGATCATGTAGTCATCATCTTTGAGGAATCTGGAGCGCATTACCCTAATTTTTGTATTTATTGCTGAAAATCGTCTTTCATTCCCCATTCTATCCCTCTATTCCTCAACTTGTAGTATTTCTTCCCACAGGCTGTCAACAAGCTCCTTCTTTGAGTCATAATAAACCTTGTCAATGTCGGTCATATTTGAGATGCACTCAACTTCAATCTTTCCAATCTTTTCAGTATGACCATCGGTCTCCTTGAGTGTTTCCTGATAAGCTTTTTCTCCCTCCTCCGCATAGGTTTTTAAAAGCTCCTGCTCCAGTTCCTGTACCCTATCGAGACCTTCCATTTTTTTCTTCCTCAATATATCCTCATATTTTTTTCGAAGATTGATGGTATCCCGGTCCAGGTCGATGATTTTTTTTGTGATTTCATTCATCTTTATCACTCCTTAACCTATATAATTATACTCCTTTAAATTTTAAAAACAATTAATGCACAACTCAAATACTCCTGAAATCCATCGATTCCACCTGGATATGTTTGTTAATTGTCAGTCATTTCGACTTATCTTTATATTACTCCTTTTTTCTCCAAATATCTCCTTTTTCCTCACTTGTTACAAATTCTTAACATTTTGCCGTGACTAAAGTCCCAGTAAATTTCCATTATGCTAAAAAAGTGCCACATCAAGTGGCACTTTTTTTTACTAGAGTGTTAGCCCTCTTTCAAAGGC
>JANKMX010000008.1:0-13947 GCA_024649995.1 Gudongella sp.
AGGTTGAGAAGAAAAAACTTCCCAAACCGCGAACAAGCATTGCCCATCAACAGTTCTGGGTTCTACTTTCCAAGCGCTATAAGCCTTGGAAAAAGCTACCTCTGGATGTAACACCCAGGACCGTTAAAAGCTGGCACAAGACAGCATTCAAAAGATACTGGTGGAAAAAGTCCAACCCGGTTGGCCGACCGAAAATATCCAACAAAACCAAGGAACTTATAAAGTCCCTACACTCAAAGAACCCGCTACTCAGTGCGGAGAAAATCCACGAAATGCTAGTAAACATGAACTATACCGATGTTCCCTGTGCAAATAAGATCCGGGAGATACTTGGCCAGAATCCCAAGAAACCACCTACGGAAAAACAAGTTCAATCATGGAAAACATTCCTGAAGAATCACAAGGATATTTGGGCAATGGATTTCTTTACAGTCCCAACTCTAACTTTCAAGATTCTCTATGTACTCATAATTATCAATCACGACACGAGAAAGGTTGAACACTTTGGCGTTACATACAACCCCAACACCATATGGTTAAAGCAACAATTTAGGGAAGCAACCCCCTATGATAAAAAACCGAAATATCTAATCCATGACAATGATCCAGTATTCGTTTCAGAAGACTTCCAGGAATTCTTAAGTTCCTCTGGTATCAAATCCAAAAGAATATCCTACAGATCTCCTTGGCAGAATGGAATTGCAGAAAGATCCATTGGAAGTATCCGCAGAGAACTAACTGACCATATCATCCCAGTAAATGAGCTCCATC
Organism: Gudongella sp.; assembly: GCA_024649995.1. Taxonomy (GTDB): domain Bacteria; phylum Bacillota; class Clostridia; order Tissierellales; family Tissierellaceae; genus Gudongella. Next base: position 772 of record JANKMX010000008.1, read on the forward strand.
TACGCAGACTCATGAAGGAATATGTAAATGAATACTACAATACAAACCGTACGCACCAGGGAATTGGCTGCACAACACCAATCCCATCCCCAGAATACCCTGAATCTAAATTTACTGAAGGTAAGATGGTTCCAAAGGAAATACTTGGTGGACTTTACCATACCTACAAGAAAGTAGCTTAGACTTAACAGAATCTATTCCAACCCTATACAATAGGGTTTATTGTCATACCCATTTTTATTATTCACCAATTAATCTACTAAATTTATACTTCGAACGGATCATTAAATCCCATTATTTCCCATATGCTAAAGTGATTTCATATTATTAGTAACAAAATTCCGGTGAACATGTCGCATATTTGCCTTGGAAATAATTTATGAGGTCCACAAGTATGCCCCGTGTCATTTGAAAAACGAGTAAAGTTTCATTCCTAAACTCTTATGCTTGTCTTTACCAATCATACAAGTCTACCCTACCCCGGTTAGCTGCTACTCAAGCGAAGAGGCGACTTGGCGCTCATTATTTATCTCAAACTTCCAGGCATCTCTAACCATATCTTCTATAGTCAACTCTGCCTTCCACTTCAATTCCCTCTCAGCTTTACTTGCATCAGCAAAACAAACTGCTAAATCTCCCGGTCTTCTTCCTACGATTTCATATGGAACTTTTATATCATTAACCTCCGTAAAGGCATTCACAAGTTCTAAAACAGAAGTGCCTCTGCCTGTCCCCAAGTTATAGATATTCACTCCACTATTCAAATTCTCAATAGCTTTTACATGACCTTTTGCAAGATCTACTACATGGATATAGTCACGAACTCCAGTGCCATCAATGGTATCATAATCATTTCCAAATACACTTAACTTCTCTAACTGACCCTTAGCTACTTTAGTCACAAAAGGCATCAGATTATTTGGTATTCCATTAGGATCTTCTCCTATTAATCCACTCTCATGAGCACCTACTGGATTAAAATATCTCAATAGACTAACTGCAAAATTAGGATTTGTATTTGATGTATCCGTTAAAATTCTTTCACTCATGGCCTTAGTTTCGCCATATGGATTTGTTGTTTTCTTGAGATCCATGTCTTCTTTGAGTGGTGAAGGTTGATCCCCATATACCGTTGCAGATGAGCTGAAGACAAACTTTCCAACTCCATACTTCACACACATATCACTAAGCACCATTGTAGAAACGAGGTTGTTATAGTAATACTCAAGTGGCTTTGACACCGACTCACCTACGGCCTTTAGTCCTGCAAAATGAATGACACCATCAATTTTATGATTATTGAAGATTTCCTCTACCTTTACTTCATCCGTCACATCAATTTGATAGAAAGTTGGTTTGACGCCTGTTATGGTCGACAACTTATCTAAAACTTCAATTTTTGAGTTAATTAGGTTATCAGCGATAATTACAGTATGGTTATTTTTAATTAGTTCTATTATCGTATGGCTTCCGATAAAGCCTAGGCCTCCGGTTACTAATATGTTCATAAACACCTCTACTTTCTTATGAAAACAACAGATTAATAATTGTGCCAATCCAAACTGTTACGTTCATTTTGACTGTCATATCTACAAAATAATTTTCTTAATAGTACATAAATCATTAATTGAAATTAATATTACGTATATGAGGTAATTTGATAGGATTTAGATGTAATTTTAATTAAATCCCGGCTTAGATAATTATAATATTGATAGGTTTTGTGCGAGTAACAGTTAGCTATCATTACCAACAGAATCTTTCCACTATTATATTTGGGCCGTTCTTTAATTAGTTATCCTCTACTATCAATAATTTCTTTATCCAACACTTTTATCACTACCAAATAAGTCAATATGTAAACTATTGTCATAGATATTGTATAAGCAAGGATCGCTTGATATGATGAAAAAGATAAATAATTCACCCCATAAAAAGTGGCAAAAACAATGATCACTCTTAAAATATCTAATATTAGCGCTTGAAACTGTTTTTCATAAACATTCAAAATCCTTGTAAAAGGTGTAAACACGAATCTGGCAAATACTAATATAGCAATAATTTGTGCATATACACCAGCTTCTCTCCAACCCGAACCAAAAACTAGTGTGAATAAATTCGGCCCCATTAAGAGAAGTATTGATAAAGGTAATAATCCGATTAAGACTAGTTTTTTTGTCAACGAATATACTAAAGATTTTATTCTAATGGAATCTTGTCGTCCTATACTTGCTATCTCTGAATAAAAAACATCCGCTACAGATAAACCAATTAAATTCATGGGCAAACTAACTATAGTCATTGCTAATCCATAATATCCTACAACATCAGAGCCATATAATGAGGTAATTAATAAAACCGGTAATTGAATTCCTATTGAATTGAGTACTTGACCAGGTGCTCCGTATAGTGGAAAGTTTTTATATCTTGTTGCTGCCTTTTTTATTTTGATGTATTTAATTTCTTTTATTAAGTAATAATCATCTCGCATAAAAGACTTTATATAAGTCAAAATCCCCGCACTTTGGCCTAAAATTCGACCAACTATCAATCCAATTGGACCTAACCCAATTAAGCCTAAACCTACTTTACTTAAATTTTGAAAAATGCTTTGTGCAATCTTTGTACTAGATATATCCCTGAAATTCTTTTTTCTTAAAGCCCACTGACTGAAAACAGTATAAATCCCAGAAAGAAACACACCTATAGGGATGAGTTTCCAATAGTTTGCTAAAATAGCAGCATCAAAGAAAATGAGTATGCTTTCACTCCAAATCTTAAAAATTAAATATATTATAGAGCTAATAATTGAAATAGTTAAGATGCTCAGTGTTAAAACATTAATAGCCTCAATATCACTTTTTGATATTGGAATTCCCCATTCATACTTTAATGCTCCTGCAATAGCTAAAATACTTAAAAAAGCTGTATACATTGTCAATATTCCGTATTCTTCAGGTGTATACAGTCTTGTAATAATAGGAGAGATGATAATATTAATTATTTGTGCGAAAGCAGTTCCACCTGAAATTAACGCAACTCCTTTTGTAAATTTACTCCGCAAAAATCGTTCTTTTAAATTCACTCCGTTACACTTCCTTTAGATGAACTCTGTATGTGACTCGTTTCAATTTCTTTTTTATTGACTTTGTATACGCCAAAAATTACTAACATTAATAATACTACAACATCAATTCTTCTCCGCATAAAAGCTTCTATATCAGCATACATTGGATAAAAAGATAAAATTTGGAATACCCTTATTTTTATTATTGATAAAAGAACATCTCGCTTTGAATGAAAGAAAATTTTATCAAATATAGCAAGAATTTTACCAAAAGCTAAAGAAATAATAATAACACCTGGTAGTGCGAACTGGTAATACCCAAAGGTGATAATATCCGTCGGTACTCCACCAGCTGTAGGATTAGTTGGATCAAACATGTGATGATTATAAGTATTTACAGCGTAAGATGGGGTGATTTGACCTAATCCAATTGCATCTGAAATACTCGCCGGAATATAATTAATAATCCAACTAATAAAATCAATAAAATATCGGAATTCACCAGTATCATATGTAAACTTATGTACCTTGAGAGTGTTTATATATGGGAAGCTAAATTGAGTAACATTTCTAGGTATGTTACTTAGTATACTTCTTGTCTGATATATATTTCCTGATAAATGATCGAATAAATTTTCTCCATAGTTTAAGACAATGAGTCCTACAATAAAGATAATTGAGATGTTTTTTATTGAAATTTTTTGTCTCTTATCAATAATATACATTGGTATTATTAGTACAAACAGCACTAAAGGTAAACGTCCTCCAAATATTATAACGTAATAAAGTGAATTAAATAAAGAGAGAGCTAACCATAAAAGATTAATTGAATACATCTTTTTAAGCATTAACTGTTTAGATAAAAAAATGACAAAAGTAACTATCGATAATGGCAACAAAAGAAATAGTGGGCCACTTATACTTAAATTATTTGATCTAATTAATTGTATATATTGTATTGAATTTAACAATCCTCCTAGACTTATCATAAATAAAAGTGTTACAACTGTGGAAATTGCTAATATTATATAACCATAATAGTTCGCTGTCTTTTGAGACAACTTATATTCATATTTCCTTATATTATAAGGTTTACTTAAAAAGTAGCCGCAAAGCATACAAGTATACCCTACTAATATGTAAAGACTCGCAGAAAGATACGACTCATTTTCATAGTCAATTGTTTGTATTAAATAACTATCAGTTCTTCCAATATAAAAATTGTTAAGTATTAATATTAAAGGTATTAACCCAAACACAAAAACAAATACGGTATTTGCGCCCATAAATAAACTTAATGAAGCACTACTTTTCTGTTTATAATCATAAAATAACGTTACTATACCGGTTATAATCACAGCAAAATGTATAAGCATTGCAACTTCTATCATTAGACCACCCACACTTCATCAAAAAATTAAGGAACAATTTTTCCTATGCTATTAATATAATGCTCATATCTATCAATCTTCTCTTTTTTTAACCCATTTTCAAAATTTCTAATAATGAAATCCTTAAGTTCTGTACTATTATAATTAATCTCCTCAACCGAATACTTCAATTCATAATAAGAATCTTTATTAAGTATTTGCTTTGCCTGCCAAGATATATTATCTGTTAAAATTACTGCTAATCCGTTTGAAATGTAATCAATAACCTTAAATGGTGAAGATGTAGTATTTACTACATCGTTATCTCTAATAATAACCCCAATGTTATGTTTTAATAGCTCTTTGTCTAATTCATTAGGTGATACATATTTCAAATTAACATACTCTTTAATCGAATATTTCTCCGCTAGTTCTCTTGCATTTTGAAAATTCTTTTCGAATGTTAAAACCGTAAAAACACAGTTGACATTTAAATCTAGAATTATTTCACTAACTAATTTAAAAATCAAGTCAATATTTTGCCATTTAGAAAATCCCCCAGAATAAACAATACTGTTTTTATATGCAAGAATATTATCTTCGTGAATTTTAGCTGTCTTTTTTATGTTAGGTAAAATGGCTTTTACTATTTTCTTGTTTTGAAGTCTTTTATATTTTTTCTCGTAAAAGTTCTTCTGCACTTCAGATAAATATATAATGCTATCAATTTTTGAGATAACAAACCTTTCAATAAGATTCAATGCTATCGTTTTTGCTCTATTCTTATTTTTATAATACGACTCCTCTGGTAATATTCCCCTAGGTCTAAATACTAGTTTTACATTAAATTTATACGTTTTTCTAATAATTCGAATACCATCAATAATATTAAAGAATACTAGACAAGTTTTACTTGCTTTATTCTTCATCAAAAAATCTTCTATACCTTCTTCAAAAATGCAATTAGTATCAGTAAAGTTCTTTATATGTTTTTCCCACATGACATCCGTTACAATTTGTTCGGCATTCAAATATGTTATTACTGTCTCCATTTGTCTAATAGATTGCTCATTATAATCACTGTTATATAAATAAATTTTCAACGTTTAACCCCTATTCTCTTAATGTATTAATTATGGAATCTATATAATTCTCTATATAATACATTGAGCTTGATTTTTTTGCTCCTTCTGCTAAAGAGCATAATAATTTAGGTTCATTTAACAATCGGCTAATTTCTAACGCTAATTCTTCTGCAGAGTTTTGCTTTAAAACAATTCCAGAATAACCATTTTGTATGATTTCAGAGTTATAACTATTATCGCTTACAATAGCAGGTAGCCCTGCTATCTTTGATTCAACCAACACTCCAGGGATACCTTCAGTGCTATATTTTGTCGGGAAAAGGAGCACATCATACGAATGCATTTTCTTGTAAACATTATCCACTTCCGTATCAAATATTCCGCAATATTTTATTTCTTTTTGTCCATCTAATCTAGTATAAAATTCCTCTTTATAACTATTTTCAATATGTCCATATATATCTACTGCAAAATTATTTTGGCTATCACTTAGGAGTGAAGCAGCAGCAAAAATATCATTAACTCCTTTCTCCCTACATACCGTTGAAAAAAACAAGCATTTTATTTCATCTAAATTTCTTTCATGACTAGAATCGTTTTGAAAAGTACTTTGCCGGCAATTTGGAAATACTTCAACATTCTCACACCCTAAACTATTTAATCTTACTTTCATTGCTTCCATTTCAACATAGATCTTCTTATACACACTAAAATGCTTTGCGACATCTATATTTTTTTCTAGGATTTGATCAAGTGTTCCTCCCATTACAAAGACAATAGAGTTTCTCATGGTTTTTCTATTGACGTAATATAGCAGTTTAGTTACTTTAATAAGTGATAGTCTACTCAATCCAATTATTAAACTACCTTTGAAAGTGAATAATTCAATAATCAACGAAAATATCCTAGTAATAATAGATTTATTTATATTGTAATATTTACTCTGTTTTACATCCAAGTGCTTTGATATTTCTCCATATAAGAGTTTATTCTTTATTGTGACCCCTCCATATGGTGGGGGGAACATACCAATGTATAGGTACTTCATATTATTCCTCCGTTGTCATTCTTGATATTTCTTACAACTCCAAAATATCCGCAATCCTTTTACTAGCAAATCCGTCTCCGTAAGGATTACTCGCTTTACTCATCTTCTCATACTCATCTGTGTCATTAATTAATTGCTTAAATGTCTTATAAATAACTTCCTCATCCGTTCCAACAAGTTTAAGTGTTCCAGCAGCAATACCTTCTGGTCTTTCTGTTGTATCTCGCATCACTAAAACAGGTTTTCCTAAACTCGGAGCCTCTTCTTGAATACCACCGCTGTCAGTTAATATTAGATGAGATCTGGATAAGAAGTTATGAAAATCTAGTACTTCAAGCGGTTCAATGATTCTGATTCTATCAGTGTCACCAAGAATCTCCTGAGCTGCTTCTCTTACAACTGGATTCATATGAATCGGATAAATTGCTTTTATATCCGAAGTTTCATCAATAATACGCTTGATAGCCTTAAACATATTTCTCATAGGCTCACCCAGATTCTCTCTTCTATGAGCAGTAATCATAATAAGTCTACTATCTGATGCCCACTCTAAATGCTCATGATTATAGTCATCTCGAACTGTTGTCTTAAGAGCATCGATTGCAGTATTACCTGTCACGTGAATTGTTTCTGGATTCTTTCCTTCTTTAAGGAGGTTCTCTTTAGACATCTCAGTCGGAGCAAAGTTGTAATTTGAAACAATACCTACAGCTTGTCTATTAAACTCTTCCGGATATGGTGAATAAATATTATAAGTTCTTAATCCCGCTTCTACATGTCCTACAGGGATTTGTAAATAAAAACAGGCTAAAGCTGTAACAAAAGTCGTAGAAGTGTCACCATGTACTAAAACCACATCAGGCTTAACTTGTTCAAGGACTTCTCTCATTTTCTCCAAAATATTAATTGTAACATCAAATAGTGTCTGTTTTGCCTTCATAATAGAAAGATCATAATCTGGTACTACATCAAAAGCTGTTAGTACTTGATCTAGCATTTCCCTATGCTGACCGGTGACACAAACAATCGTACTTAGTTTTTCTCTTGTCTTCAGTTCTTTAACTAAAGGGCACATCTTTATTGCTTCAGGTCTTGTACCAAAGACCGCCATTACTTTTTTCATATCTACTCATCCTAACTTATAATTTATAAACCCCATCAAAATTACAAATATTCTTAGTATCAAGAATCAATTTATCCTTCACTAAATCTAAATTATTTTTAATATGATCATGAGCTGTTATAATAACCAAAATTTCTATCTCATTTAAAAAGTCTTCAAAATTCATAAACTGATGATCAACAATTCTTTCCTTAATAAATGGATCATACACTTTAACTCCAAAAGCTAAATGTTCATCCATTCTTTCAAGAAGTTGAAGAGTTGGGCTTTCTCTCGTATCATCAACATTTTCCTTATATGCAAGTCCATAAATACCTATCTTCGATATATCCGTTATTTTATGTTCTCTCATAATATCTCTTATTCTTCCTAATACATGTGTAGGCATAGAATCATTAATCTTTCTCGCTGTAAGTATCAAATTTGTTAAGTCTGGATAATCTCCTACTAAAAACCATGGATCTACTGATATACAGTGCCCCCCTACTCCTGGTCCTGGCTGAAGAATGTTTACTCTTGGGTGCTTATTAGCTATGCGTATAATCTCATAAACATCCATATCGTCATTTCTACAAATCTTAGCAAGCTCATTAGCAAAGGCAATGTTAACGTCTCTATAAGTATTTTCTACTACTTTAGACATTTCTGCTGACCTAATGTCTGTCACTACAATCTCAGATTTACAAAAGTTCAAATATAATTCCTTAACTCGCTCTCCAATAATAGGATCATCCGCCCCTACAGTTCTGGAATTGTATTCAAGCTCATAAATCATGTTCCCAGGTATAATTCTTTCTGGAGCATGTACTAAGTGAACATCCTTTCCTAGTTCAAAACCTCTTCTAGCTATCTCAGGTCTAACATATTTGTCTATAGATCCTGGTGATATTGTAGACTCAATAATTAAAACTGCCCCTTTTTCACATAAATCAAGAACTGTATTAACTGCAGAAATAACATATTTAGGGTCTAATTTCTTACTTGAATTTATATAAGGTGTAGGAACTGCAATAATATAAGTATCAGTTTTCTGATATTCTGTTGTAAACTTAATACCTTTTTCTATAGCATCCTTAAAGAGTTCTTCTAGCCCTTCTTCCTCAAAAGTCAACTTTCCTTTTGAAAGTGAGTCTATTAGTTTATCATTTAAATCAGTCCCAATCACTTCAATGCCACTCTTTGCAAACATTAAAGCTGTTGGTAGCCCTATGTAGCCAAGTCCTATTACGTTAATCATATACAATACCTTCCTTTCATTAGTTCTTAATTCCAGTCTCGATCTCTAATCTAATCCCATCTTCAAAGCTAATGGGTTTATATCCAAAGTCTTTAGTTGCCTCATCATGTGAAAAATCTTTATTTTCATTTAATCTTAGTACTTGCTCAGCTTTAAGCTTGGGCTTACTAGATATCTTTTCATATATCTTCAGCAGACTATAACTTAGATTCATTGGAACATGAATTTTAAATACCTTCTTACCAAGTGATTTCCCTGTAACATCCACTACTTCGTTGTAAGTAAGTGGTTTTAAGCCTGAAATATTATAAGCCTTCTTTATGCTCTTATCAGTTTCATATGCACTTACAACAGCCCAAGCAAGATCCTTTACATAAACGGGTTGCTGCAAATACGTACCATCCCCTAATATTGGTAATATAGGAAGTTTCTTAAGATATTTGACTAACCTCCACATATTTCTATCTTTCGGTGTTCCATAAATCATAGTAGGTCTAATTATTGTATAATCCAGATTGCTTTCTTTAACTAATCGTTCTGCTTCAAGTCGAATACCCTTGCTATCAGGATTCAGTTTAGTAAAAATTCCTGTAGTACTGATAAAAACTGCTCTGTTTATGTTCATTTCCCGACATACATTCACGATATTAGGAGTATGACCAAATCCAAGTGAAGCAATGTTAATCAAAGCCTTTTTATCTTTTAATGCATTACATATTGACTCATAATCATCTAATTCACCAAATATATAAGGAACATTCAGTTGTTTAATTTTCTCTAGATTACTGGTTTCTCTAACAAAACATGTAACTCCGTGTCCGCGTCTAATCAACTCTTCTAGTACATATCCCCCTAGAAAACCTGTCGCTCCAGTTAATAAAATCATCTTCTCACCCTCTACAATTCATTTATAACTTCTAAGTATTTTTCAGCTAGCTTATTCCTTGAGTAGTTTTTCTCTACAAATTCAGGGCCGTTAGCTTTCATTAGATTATACTTTTCTTTATCATTTAATAGCTCTTCAATTGCTGAAGCTATTTCACCAGGGTTATCTGGCTGTACAACCATTGCCGCTTTAGAATCCTGGAGTATTTGTGCAGCTTCCCCTTCTAAGCTTGCTACAATAGGCACTCCACAAGCCATTATTTCAAACATTTTTGAAGGAATAAATGTTTTGAATAATTCAATATTCTTTAATGGTATAAGACACAAATCTGATGAATTGTAATATTCAGGTATTACCTCTTTCTGTTGTGCATCTATAAACTGTACGTTGTTTAATTCTTCTTCTTTAACAATTTGTTTAAGTTTATCCTTTTCAGCACCCTCACCAACAAACACAAACTCAATATTTTTATATGTTCTAAGTTTTTTTGCGACTTCTATTATCGTACTTAAGTTTTGAGATATCCCATGTGCTCCCACATATGAAATCACAAACTTATCTTGTAGATTATGTTTATTAATTAACTCTTGGTTCTTTTCTTTCCGATAAAAAAGGTCTTGGTTAACGCCATTCGTAATAACATGTACTTTGTCTCCACTAATACCACGGTTAACCACATTATCTTTAAATGATTGAGTAACCATAATCAATTTCTTACTTTTTCTATAAAAGAATAATTCCATTTTCTCGAGCACTCTCGTTATAAAGCCTTCTTTCATAACACCCAACTCTATCATCGCTGCGGGCCATAAGTCTCTGATCTCAAGGATAAAATCGGCTCTCTTTCTTAGGCTGTACCAATAGCCTGAAAAAATCGAGAAGAAAGTTGGCGAACTTGTTATGATTACATCTGGTTTATCAATCTTTTTCATAGAATAAAACACAGAAGAAAACATAAATGAGATGTGCCCTAATGTCTTTTTAATAAACCCTTTATTTGGAGTCGCATATACATAGTTTCTATGCACATGAATTCCATCCATATTCTCTAACTTATATTTCAAGCCTTTATATTCATCTGGAATAATCCCAGTCGGATGATTAGGAAAGCATGTTACAACATGGACTTCATTCCCTAATTCAACCCATCGTTTTGACATCTCATATAATCTAGCAGATGGTGCTCCTATCTCCGGAGGGAAATAATGACATATCACTACTATCTTCATATTTTTTCTCCCAACTTGTTTAAATTTATAATAAATTCTGTATTAGTTCTAATCTTGAGTTCATTATTAGATATTTCTGCATTACATTTAGAATCATTAAGACAAATTAGGTATCCAAAGTAATCAAATTCATCACTCTTAGTGAAAACAATGTGCTCGTTCTCTTCTTTCAAATTAAAAGCGCTCGAATACCAGCCTTTTGATATAGCTGCATCTTTCACAGAGACAGGGATGATATTTAAAGACAGATTATCTTTATAAATTTTTATTGTTTCATTAAGTAATACTTTGACATCAGGGTCTAGATGAAGATAACTCTTGACTTCTTCACTAGAATTGGATTCTATTTTGTCTAGTACCAATAGAACATTCTCATCTATCTCACCAATAAATCTAGTGTGTTTTGCTCCAAAGTATGTCTTATATGCACCACTGATAAAATTTAACCCTTTATAATTAAAGCGACTTCTTTTTACATCTCTAATTCTGCTAGCAACTCTAAAACTTCCCCAAAATTGTGACTGCTCCCTATCCCCAATCATCACTGTGTTATGAGCTTTAGTTTTTCTAAAATGGTTTCTCCACTCTCCACCTTCATACTGGTAGGTCCCTGAATTAACTAGGATTGGGATTCCTTCTATTGATAATTCATAACTTAAAGCGTCACAATGTCCATGAGCAGGTAAGTATGAAGGGCATATCTCTCCACAATCAAATATCAATTTATATTGATCATTTCTAAGAATGTAATATCCACTATCCTTAAATGAATCAATATATTTAGGGGTTAGGTCAAACTCTTGTTTACATGTTTCTAATAAGCAGTCATAATTTTTACTAATCCCATCTGTACTATCATTAAATGCAGGTGTTTTTCCGAATCCTTCTTCAAAGCTATACATCACATCTATCATTTTTTTAATATACTCACTTAATTTTGCATGTACAGATTCATTCTTTAACCATACCGTTATTTTTATCAAATCCTCGAGAATAATCTTGTGATACATAGGAGTTAGTTCAAAATGCATTCCATCTTCTAATATCTGTTCTTTCAGTTGTTTGAGTAGCTCTTTAACAAATTTGGACTTGACTTGTTCTTCTCCAAAAAAAATGCTTCCTATTATTAGTGCTTTAATATTTTCAAAATAATGATTCCCTAGAACATCTTTCTCAAGATTCTTCAGCAAATAACTATATTGAATATAAATAGATTCAACCATCTGATTTCTAAAGTTAATATCATTTTTTATTTCATCTATAAAGATTCCATATGTTGAAATCCAGTTAGTGATTCTTAATGAAATCGTATATGGATGCCAACCATCCCCATAAGGACATGGATTATTGTCAATCCAATCAATTACTAGTTCTTTATATTTCTCATAATACTTAGGGTTCTTATCGTTATTAAAATATTGAAATCCTAGTTTGTACAAGTACTCAAAATAATGAAGATTGTATCTCCAAAGATGCTGAAGAGACTTATCATTCCATGCGGTGTCTAGTGAAACTTTGTGGTTAATATTTATAAAGTCATACTCATTATTCAAGATTTTTTCTGTGTCAAATCTACTTAAATAATCACTATTAAAGTCCAAACTTGGAATTAAAAAATTTGCTTTCTCTGTTGCTCTAATTCCGTTGGGTGTGCTAATCTTCAAAATTTTACGTTTATAAAGTTCTCTTTTTACTCTATTTGTTACTCTATATCGACCTTGAGAAGGTTTGAGATACTTTATTGTATTTAAGAAAAGCATTAACTTATTGTCCATTAAAAAGCACCTCATCTAATCTTTATTGTTTCACTGACTCTTTATCAGCTTTAGTTTTCGTACCAGGCCCACCTTCAACAACACCATCACTTCTCAGCACACTAAATATCGTCCCAAAGAAGCATCTGACATCCATTAGAAGTCCAATCTTCTCGGCGTACTCTCCATCAAGTCTCGCCTTTACATCGATCTCAAGTTCATCCCTACCATTAATCTGCGCCCAGCCAGTAAGACCAACTGTCACATCATTCGCACCGTACTTGTCTCTTTCTTCAATCAAATCATATTGATTCCAAAGAGCTGGACGAGGACCGATGATACTCATCTCCCCCTTGAAGATATTGATGATCTGCGGT
>JANKMX010000008.1:13957-55604 GCA_024649995.1 Gudongella sp.
GCTTGTCTTTCTTAAGAATTTCCCTACCTTAGTTATCCATTGATCTGGGTTATCTAGAAGATGTGTTGGCGTATCCTTCGGTGTATCGATTCTCATGGTTCGAAACTTCAATATATGAAAATGACTCTTATGGATTCCTACTCTCTTCTGTTTAAAGAGAACAGGTCCAGGGGAGTCAAGCTTGATTGCTATAATGAGTACTAAAAAAACAGGAGCTAAAATGATTAGTCCGAGTGTTGAAAGTATGATATCTATTAATCTTTTGATTTTTAAGTAAACCATGTTAGTTCCTCCTGCTTCGGTTATGTATATTTGTGGTGTATTGAACACCTTGTTTTCTTGATCTATATGTAGTTTTTATATTGATTTCCAGTACTACATCTTGCATAATTCCGTCTTATGATTGGATGCTTAGACGTGTAATGTTTCTGTAACATTAGTGCATTTTCAAGTTGTGCTGAAACCATTGATATCACTAACTTACAGCCTCTTTATCCTTTCACCATACTCACGTCGAAAACCCAAAATCCATTTTATTCCATTTATGCAACATATTGTATGTTACGATTTTTGTACTACTACATATTGTGTTGGCCACTTTTTAGTAGTCCTTACATCATACTCACCTCAAAAATAACCGAGGCTTTCATTGCGATGCTATATATTGTGGTCAAAATGTATTTTATACTTCAAATACACTATATGTTGTGGTTTTTATTCTTTTATCATACTCACGTCGTTCTATGCATCCAATCACATCACAGATAAGGTACTTCACCTCCTGTGTTATCTTCTGAGTCTTCCTCCTTTGTGTCTATGTGAATCTCACATCTAAATTTCCCATTAATATAACTTATATCTCCATCGACTGGACAAACAATTCTGTTGGACAGTTCGTACTCATTTCTGTAATATGTCTCTTGAGAAAACATGTTATTATCTAGCTCATTTTCTTCAAGATAAGATTCATACTCTTGATTCAAAACTCGTAAATTATATTTACACACAGTTGCAACCGCTTTTTCCTTTATTCCACCATAGCTTACCATGGCCAAAGACAATAAAATACCGAGAATTGATATTACCACTATCAGCTCTATTAATGTGAAACCTTTCTTGAGTTGTTTCTCAACTTTCTTATTGTCTTTCACCTATGGTTCCTCTAATACATAAGACTTATACTCCTACTCCCACTCCCCAAAAAACTGGATTATCTTATTATCCTCATATCCCAGCTGTAGAAGGTGGTTTCTGATTATACTTTCAAAGGTGTAGCTTGATACAAGTACTCCATCATGTTCATATTTTTTGATATCAACTTTTGATATAACCGGATAACCTAAGAGCTCTGTTCCTCTCTTTTCAAGGTCATCATCCACTATTGCCTTAACCTCAAGATCGATGTCACCAGAAGATCTAACCACATTTAGGATTATCTCTGCAACTTCTCCAGCTCCGTAAAGCAGGATTGAATTGAAGCCTTTCTTTGATACCTTTCTTAGGAAATCCTCGACCCCTGCCTTTGCAAGCTTGTGAAGATCCATCAGCTCCTGGATGTAGGTAACATTAAGATAATTCTTTCTTTTCTGTCCCTTTGGGGTTACGTGATACTTTACCTTTTTTGAGGTTATGTACTCTCTTCTTACATAACCATTCATCTCGTACTCTTCTATATATGCGTTTATCATTGATGTTGCTGCTCCAATTGCCTTTCCCAGCTCTTTTTGTGTTGTATCAGGATTGTTGTCCATGTATTCAAGGATCATAAGTTCCTTATACTTCAATGTTGGCAGGAAAAAGCCGTTTTCCTTTATTGTGTCTATTTTTCTCACCTCTTAATCATTCGATAACTGAACGATTATATTGTAACATCATTGGTGATGGTAATCAATGGAATTATGACATATTACGAGAATTTTATTTCTGATGGTAGAGAGATAAAAAAGCGGAAAGTGGAAAGTTGAAAGTGGAAAGATAAGATCCTTCAGCTGCGCTTCAGGATGACAGAAAATTTAAAGTGGAGAGGAAAACAAAAATGACAAAAGAAAAGACACTTCCCTATTAATTGCTAGAAAGTGCCTTAAATTACTAGTCTATCTTTATATACTCATCCCTGCCTGGTCCGACGGAGACGTAGGTTATCTTGGTTCCAAGGGCCCGTTGGATATAGTAGATGTACGCTCTTGCTGAGGCTGGGAGTTCTTCCATTGTCCTGCATTTTGTGATGTCCTCTTTCCAGCCATACATGAACTCTATCACCGGTACTGCTCTATCAAGTCTTGGACCCACTGGGAAGTTGTTGATCTTCTCTCCGTCAATCTCATAGGCTGTGCACACCGGGATCTGTTCCATATAGGAAAGGACATCAAGCTTCGTCAGGGCTATCTCATCAGCTCCCTGGACCTGGCACCCATACCTTGTTGCAACTACGTCAAAGGCTCCAACCCTTCTGGGTCTACCTGTTGCAGCTCCGTATTCCTCTCCTGCCTCCCGAAGCTTGTCTGCCTCCTCACCTATCATCTCTGCTGTGAAGGGTCCCTCTCCAACACAGGATGAGTATGCCTTTACAACTCCCACTGTCCTGTCTAGCTTCTCCCCTGGTATCCCTGAACCGATTGGGGCATAGGCTGCAAGGGTAGATGAGGATGTGGTGTAGGGGTAGATTCCATAGTCGATGTCCCTCAATGCTCCAAGCTGGGCCTCAAACATTATGTTCTTGTCCTTCTTAATTGCACTCTCAAGGAAGACTCCAACCTCGGTGATGTAGGGCTTAAGCCTGTCGCTGAACTTTAGGAGCCAATTGTACATCTCCTCCGGGTCAACCTTTTCCTTGCCGTAGCCTGATATGATGAGGTTCTCGTACTCAACAACATCCTTTACCCTTTCCTTTAGGGTATCCGGGAAGAGCAGCTCTCCCATCCTGATTCCCTTTTTCCTGTACTTGTCAGCATAAACAGGGGCTATCCCTCTTTTTGTTGAGCCGTACTTCCTGTCCTTTAACCTTTCCTCCTCATACTGGTCAAGGAGTACATGGTAGGGCATGCAGATGACTGCCTTATCACTGATAAGGAGGTTCTTCTCCGTTATCTCAATCCCCTTCTCCTTAAGGCTATCCAGTTCACTGCAAAGGTGCTCTATGTCTATTACCATTCCGTTTCCCATGATATTTACAATGTCATCCCTAAGAATTCCCGAGGGAAGGAGGTTGAAGATAAACTTGCCCTTTTCGTTTACCACCGTGTGTCCTGCGTTGTTGCCACCCTGGTACCTGACTACAATATCCTGGTCCTGTGAAAGAAGGTCAACCATTCTTCCCTTGCCTTCATCTCCCCAGTTAATCCCTACTATTGCGGTTTTCATCGCTCATTCCTCCCCTTAGACGGAAATGTTTACCTCTATCCCAAGCTCCTCACTGTGCCTGTCAAGGACCTCCCTGACAGGTCCCTTTACAAACTCCACAACCTGGTCTACGCTTCTTCCTATAAACCTTTCAGGACGGATCATTTCCCAGATCTCAGCCTCTGACATGTTGAATTCCGGGTCGCTTCCAAGTCTCTTAACCAGGTCGTTCTCCTGTCCGTAGACCTTTATGCCCTCTGCTGTTGCCAGGGAGTGTCTTCTGATTGCCTCGTGAAGGACCTGTCTGTCCCCTCCCTTTTTAACCCCCTCCATAAGGATGGTTTCCGTTGCCATAAAGGGCAACTCCTCCTGGAGGTGCTTCTCAATGACCTTTGGATAGACCACAAGTCCGTCTGCAACGTTAATATATAATGATAGGAGTCCGTCTGTTGCAAGGAAGCCCTCTGGTATTGAAAGCCTTCTGTTTGCAGAGTCGTCAAGGGTCCTTTCCAGCCACTGGCCTGTTGTGTTTAGGGCTGGGTTGATTGAGTCTGAGATTATAAAGCGTGCGATTGATGCCATCCTTTCGCTCCTCATTGGGTTTCTCTTGTAGGCCATTGCAGATGAGCCCACCTGTGACTTTTCAAAGGGCTCCTCTATCTCCTTCATATGGGCCAGGAGCCTGATGTCGTTTGAGAACTTGTAGGCGCTCTGGGCTATTCCTGAAAGAACCTGAAGTACCTGGAAGTCCACCTTCCTGGAGTAGGTCTGTCCGGTGACGTGGTAGGTCCCTGAAAAGCCCAGCTTTTCGGCAATCTTCTGGTCCATTTCCTTGACCTTTTCTCCGTCTCCGTCGAAAAGCTCCATAAAGCTTGCCTGGGTTCCCGTTGTTCCCTTGGCTCCCCTCAGCCTCAGGGTTGAAAGGACAAATTCAAGGTTCTCAAGATCAAGGAGAAGATCCTGGATCCAAAGGGTTGCCCGCTTTCCGACGGTTGTTGGCTGTGCCGGTTGAAAGTGGGTGAAGCCAAGGGTTGGAAGTTTCCTATGCTCCATTGCAAAGTCAGAGAGAAGCTTAATTGTGTTGACCAGCTTCTTCCTGATAAGAATAAGTCCTTCCTTCATAAGTATAAGGTCTGTGTTGTCCCCAACAAAGCAGGAGGTTGCACCAAGGTGGATTATCCCCTTTGCATCCGGGCACTGCTTGCCGAAGGCATGAATATGTGACATCACATCATGGCGGATCTCCTTCTCCTTGGCCTCCGCCACGTCGTAGTTGATGTGGTCCATATGATCCTTCATCTGCTGGATCTGGTCCTTGCTTATATTAAGACCAAGCTCCATCTGGGATTCTGCAAGGGCGATCCAGAGCCTTCTCCAGGTCCGAAACTTCTTATCCTCGGAAAAGAGCCTCTGCATTTCCTCCCCGGCATAGCGCTTGCTTAGGGGGCTGATGTATTTGTCGTTCATGAAAATCACTCCGTTCTTTTCAGTAGAAAGTAGTTAGTGGAAAGGAAAAACCAATTCACAAATCACAGTTCATACCCTGTCAATTAAATATATCAAAATCAAAGATTTTGGATATTTATATTGCCGGGCACGTGGCAGTTCACAATTGTTTGGGTCGAGCTTTGGGGCATAAGATCCTTCGGCAAGCCTCAGGATGACAATAATATTGATATTACAGTCTTAGTAAACCCTCCTGTAAGAAAGCCGAGGGGAACATTTTTTGAGGACATTACCTGGCCAAGCACTCTCCGCTTGTGCCCAGCGATAGAATTCATTGAAATCTTTGATTTCATTGGAATTCATCGAAAGGGTATGAGCGGTCCGTGAAAAAATCGTTCCCGAGGGTTTCGGGACTGTAAATACGAGATGTCTCGACTTCGCTCGACATGACGATTGGGGTCGAGCTTTAGGGTCTAAGATTCTTCGCTACCGCTCAGAATGACACCCTTTCGGCAATTATGACAGATAAGGTCTAGTCCTCCACTGGCACTTCCATTGGATAGTCCCCATCGAAGCAGGCCTTGCAGTAAAGGTCCCCTCCTCCAACTGACTGGATCATTCCCTCCGTTGAAAGGAAGCCCAGGGTGTCTGCTCCGATTATCTCCTGTATCTCTTCCACAGTATGCTTGGTTGCAATCAGGTGCTCCCTGTAGGGTGTGTCTATTCCAAAGTGGCAGGTGTGGGTCACCGGTGGGCTGCTTACCCTGAAGTGGACCTCCTTGGCTCCTGCCTCCCTTAGTATCTCCACTAATCTTTTGGAGGTTGTTCCCCTTACTATGGAGTCATCCACTATCACTACTCTTTTACCCTCAATATTCTCCTTAAGGACATTAAGTTTTATCCTTACTCCCTGCTCCCTTTGCCTCTGGTTGGGCTGGATAAAGGTCCTTCCTATATACTTGTTCTTGATCAGTCCGATTTCATAGGGAATTCCCGATTCCTTGGCATAGCCAATTGCAGCTGGCACTCCAGAGTCCGGCACTCCTATAACAACATCCGCCTCAACAGGGTATTCCCTTGCAAGGGTAGCCCCTGCATTGTGTCTTGAATGGTACACACTTATCCCATCTATCCTTGAGTCCGGTCTTGCAAAGTATATGAGTTCAAAGATGCAGAGTCTCTTCTTGACCCAGGTGTTCTGTCTGTAGGACTGAACTCCATTTCCGTTTATCACCACTATCTCACCATGCTCGATATCCCGGACATACTTAGCTCCGATGGCATCAAGGGCACAGGTCTCTGAGGCCAGGACATATCCATTTTCGGTCTCACCAAGACACAGGGGTCTAAGGCCATAGGGGTCCCTAAGGCCGATAAGCTTGTCCTCAGTTGTTATGACAAGGGCATAGGCTCCACGGATAATCTCCGCCACCCTCTTTATTGATTCAACTATGCCATTCTTAAGGCTCCTTGCAATAAGGTTAACTATTACCTCCGTATCCACATTGGTCTGGAATACAACCCCACCATCCTCAAGCATGTCCCTGAGGGCTGATGCGTTTACAAGGTTTCCGTTGTGGGCCAGGGCTATATGGGTGTTCCTGTAGTTTACAATAAGGGGCTGGGCGTTTGTGACCCCTCCACCACCTGAGGTTGCATAGCGGACATGGCCGATTCCGATGTTTCCAAGGAGGTCTCCGAAGTCATCCGGGTTCTCGAATACATCTGAAACCAGTCCCTGGTTCTTGTAGGTGAATATCTTCCCATCCATGTTTGTTGCTATTCCGGCGCTTTCCTGTCCCCTGTGCTGGAGGGCAAAGAGGCCGTAATAGAGCTCCTCTGCACAATCCTGGTTCTTCTCTCTGTTATATACTCCAACAACTCCACATTCGTCCTTCATTTTATCCTTCATTAGGTTGGTCACCTTCATCCTCTCCTACTGTTCCAGTCTCTTCATTACTTCCTGGTAGGCCTCTTCAATCCCTCCAAGGTCCCTTCTGAACCGGTCCTTATCCATCTTCTCACCGGTCTCAGTGTCCCAAAGCCTGCAGGTATCAGGTGAAATCTCATCTGCAAGGATTATCTCTCCCTTGTGCTTTCCAAACTCCAGCTTGAAGTCAACAAGCTTTAGGTTCTTTGTAAGGAAGAAGTCTGAAAGGACCTGGTTTACCTTTAGGGCCATTCCCTTTATCTTCTCAATCTCCTCTTCTGTTGCAAGCTTGAGTGCCAGGATGTGTGAATCATTTATCAAGGGGTCTCCAAGCTCATCGACCTTGTAGCTGAACTCAATTATGGGTTGGTCAAAAAGGATGCCTTCCTCGACTCCATAGCGCTTTGAGAAGGAGCCTGCTGAAAGGTTCCTTACAATAACCTCAAGAGGAACAATCTCAACCGCCTTTACAAGCTGTTCCCTGTCTGAAAGAAGCTCCATGAAGTGGTTGGGAACCCCTTCCTTTTCCAGCATCTCAAAGAGCATGCCGCTCATCTTGTTGTTGACTATCCCCTTGTCCAGGATTGTTCCCTTCTTTGCTCCGTTACCTGCGGTTGCGTCGTCCTTGTAGTAGACTATGTAGCTATCATCGCTGTCTGTTTTGTATACCTTTTTTGCTTTTCCTTCGTACAGCATTTCAAGTTTTTTCAAGAAAATCACCCTCCAGTTCAATTCACAATTCTCAATTCATACCCTGTCAATTAAATATATCAAAATCAAAGATTTTGGATATTTATATTGCCGGGCACGTGGCAGTTCACAATTATTTAGGTCGAGCTTACGGGTCTAAGATACTTCGCTGACACTCAGTATGACAAGTGCCATGCGCTTATGACGATTCGGGTCTAGCTTATGGGTCAAAGATCCTTCGGCAAGCCTCAGGATGACAATAATGTCAATTCACTGTGTGAGAAAGCCGATGGGAACATTTTTTGAGGACATTACTTGGCCAAGCACACTCCGCTTGTGCCCAGCGATAGAATTCCTTGAAATCTTTGATTTCATTGGAATTCATCGAAAGGGTATGAGCGGTCCGTGAAAAAATCGTTCCTGAGGGTTTCGGAGTCAATAAATAAAGATATTTCAACTACCCTCATCATGACAAATGATTGTCATTTTTTACTTGTTTTTGGTTGACATAATTAATCCCACTAGAATATTATACTGCAACACACTGAAGTTGTAAATGGAAATTCACTGTCAATCCATCTCATTTTATCTGCAAAAGAGCCCCTATACGGTGTTGACATAATTCCATAATGGGTGTAATATATACATATATTGATTGTTATATATTTAACATTTTATTACCATTACTTTGAACTGATATAACTTTACATAAAGTCTAACGGCCATAGGTCCGGATACCTAAATTCATTAAAAGGAGCTGAAACTTAGATGAGCAGACTTAGCATTATCACCCAGGATATGGCCCAGGCAACTGTGGAGGATATGTACAAGGATCTTGAACGAAGGATCACCGCCTCTCCCCCGGGACTATGTCCGATCGACCTGTCTGCATCCTTTCTGAAGATGGCCCATGCCCAGACCTGCGGCAAGTGTGTACCCTGCCGTGTGGGACTTGGACAGCTAATCAACCTTATGGAGGATGTACTGGACGGAAAAGGAAGCTTAAAGACAATTGACCTGATCGAGAAGACTGCAAGGAGCATATATAATTCCGCTGACTGCGCCATCGGCTACGAGGCTGCACATATGGTCCTAAGGGGTCTTGAGGGATTCAGGGACGACTACCTTGAGCACATAGAGAGGGACCGCTGCAACTTCAGCCTCTACCAGTCCGTGCCATGTGTATCCCTTTGCCCTGCAGGAGTGGACGTACCAGGCTACATAGCCCTGATAAACCAGGAAAGATACGACGATGCCATAAGGCTTATAAGGAAGGACAATCCAATGCCCCTTACCTGCGCCTATGTATGTGAGCATCCATGTGAGACCAGATGCAGAAGGAACATGATGGATGACTCCATCAACATAAGGGGTCTCAAGAGATTTGCAGTTGACAATGCAGGGAATGTTCCCCTTCCGGAGCCTGCTGCCAGGACCGGCAAGAGGGTTGCAATCGTAGGTGGAGGTCCAAGCGGACTTTCCGCAGCATACTTTTTGACCCTCATGGGTCACCAGGTTGACCTTTACGAAAGCAAGAACCACCTTGGAGGAATGCTCCGCTACGGAATTCCTAACTATCGTCTGCCAAGGGACCTTCTCCAGGAGGAGATCGACCAGATGCTCTCCCTTGGCGTCAATGTCCATATGGGCATAACAATAGGAAAGGACATTTCAGTTGTGGAGCTTAGGGAAAGGTTTGACAGCGTATACATCGCAATCGGAGCCCAGATCGACAAGAAGATCGGCCTAACGGGCGAGGATGCCAATGGGGTCTATTCCGCAGTTGATATCCTTAAGGATATCGGGGATGGGATCTATCCTGACTTTGAGGGTAAGAGGGTTCTTGTCCTTGGAGGAGGAAACGTTGCAATAGATGTGGCAAGGTCTGCAGTAAGGCTTGGTGCCACGGAGTCAAACATTATATACAGGAGAAGAAAGGCAGACATGCCCGCCATGAAGGAAGAGGTTGAGGATGCGGTTGCCGAGGGCTGCTCAATATATGAGCTGGCAAGCCCAAACAGCATTGAGACTGATGAGGACGGAAATGTAACAGCCCTTTGGGTCCAGCCACAGATTGTCGGAAGGATCTCAGACGGAAGGCCAAAGACCTCCGATGCCAGGGAGAATCCTGTGAGGATTCCAGCTGACATGATTGTCATTGCAATCGGCCAGGGCATCGAGACCAGGGACTTCGAGAAGGACGGAATACCCGTCAGACGTGGCCTTATAGATGCATGGAGCACAGCTGATGTCAAGGATATCCCAGGTGTCTTTGCAGGCGGAGACTGCATCTCCGGACCTGCCACAGTAATCCAGGCCATTGCAGCCGGCAAGGTTGCAGCTGCCAACATAGACAATTACCTTGGATTCCATCACGAGATCGAATCGGGAGTCCATATTCCAGAGCCCAGCCTGTCTGACAGGGTCCCATGCGGAAGGGTCAATATGACAGAAAGACTTGTATCCGAAAGGATTGAGGACTTTGACCTTGTGGAGAAGTCCATGACCTACCAGGAGGCCATGCAGGAATCAAGCCGGTGCCTGAGATGCGACCACTTCGGCTTTGGAGTGCTAAAGGGAGGGAGGACTGAAAGATGGTAAACATTACGATTGATAAGAACAATCTTCTCGTTCCTGAAGGAATGACTATACTTGATGCGGCCAAGAGCTGCCATGTTTCAATACCAAACCTGTGCTACATGGAGGAGCTGAATGAGATCGGGGCCTGCAGGGTCTGTGCCGTTGAGATCGAGGGCAGGGAAAGACTTGTTACGGCCTGCAACAATGTTGTTGAGGAGGGCATGGTCATAAGGACCAACAGCCCCAAGGTACGTGAGGCAAGAAGGACAAATGTTGAGCTTATACTTTCCCAGCATGACTCCAACTGTGCCGTCTGTGTAAGGAGCGGAAACTGCTCCCTCCAGGACATTGCAAACGACCTGGGGATAATAGAGGTGCCCTACAAGAAGACCCTTCCCCACGCACGTTGGACCGAGGGCTTCCCACTGGTCAGAAACTACGAGAAGTGCATAAAGTGCATGAGATGCATCCAGGTCTGTGACAAGGTCCAGGACCTTCAGATCTGGGACATTGCAAATACAGGATCAAGGACAAACGTTGACGTATCGGGTAACATGAGGATCGAGGAATCCGACTGCGCCCTTTGCGGCCAGTGCATAACCCACTGTCCAACGGGAGCCCTTCGGGAGAGGGACGACACGGACATAGTCTTTGATGCCCTGGCAGACCCTGAAAAGATCCTTGTTGTCCAGATCGCCCCTGCAGTAAGGGCGGCCTGGGGTGAATCCCTTGGACTGTCCAGGGACTTCGCCAGTGTCAAGAGACTTGCGGCAGCCCTTAGGAGGGTTGGCTTTGACTATATATTCGATACAAACTTCACCGCCGACCTTACAATCATGGAGGAGGGCAGCGAGTTCATAGAGAGGCTTGGGAATGCAGAGGACCACACCTTCCCAATGTTCACCTCCTGCTGTCCGGGATGGATAAGGTTCATAAAAAGCCAGTATCCAGACATGCTGAACCAGCTGTCAACTGCAAAGTCACCCCAGCAGATGTTCGGGGCTGTGGCAAAGTCCTACTACGCCCAGGTGCTGGATGTTGACCCAAGCAAGATATTCTCAGTGTCAATCATGCCCTGTACCGCCAAGAAGTATGAGGCGGGAGTTCCGGTCATGAACTCGGCAGGAGCAGGACAGGACGTTGATGTTGTCCTTACAACCCGTGAGGTTGAAAGGCTCATAAGGGCTGAAAGCATAGATGTGAGATACCTGCCGGAGGAAGAGCTTGACACTCCCCTTGGGTCGGGATCTGGAGCCGCGGTAATCTTCGGTGCAACGGGCGGAGTTATGGAGGCTGCACTAAGGAGTGCATACTACCTGGTAACCGGTGAGAATCCGGAGCCGGATGCCTTCAAGGATGTCCGTGGTAGAGAGGGCTGGAAGGAAGCAACCTTCAACCTGGCTGGAACTGACCTACGTGTTGCAGTTGCCAGCGGACTAGGAAACACCCGAAGGCTTGTTGAGGCCATAAGACGTGGAGAGGCAAATTATCACTTTGTTGAGATCATGGCTTGCCCTGGAGGATGTGCAGGTGGAGGCGGCCAGCCAATCTGGGATGGCCAGGAGCTTGCTGGAGACAGGGCCGATGTCCTTTATGGTCTGGACAAGATCAGCGACATCAGGTTCTCCCACGAGAACCCCTCAATCACCAAGTGCTACCAGGAATACTTCGGAAAGCCCCTGTCACACAGATCACATGAGCTGCTTCACACAGACCACAGCAAGTGGGAGCTAAACCCGACGCTTTGGGAATATGATAAGTAATAGAGCGTGTAGATCATAGGAAGGCTCGGAGCAGGCGGAGGTTCTATCCCCTGCTCCCTTTTATTGGTCCAGGAGTCGTGATCCTGTTGACAGGATGGATTAAAAGTTATATTATTGTTCCATGAGTTCGTTATTTTATTAACATAAAGAGGTGGATTATGAAAAGACATATTTCAATACTATTGGTTATTACAATTATTGCAGCACTCCTCTCCGGTTGTGGAGGCCAGGCAGAGGAGCCAAAGGCCCCGGTCAACTTTGTTTTCATGGAGGGGGTCACAGCCCTAACGGCTGCAAGCATGATCAAGAACCAGCCTGACCTCGGACGGGAGATCGACTACAACATGATCAATGCCCCTGACCTACTTGCTGCAAGCGTCCTTAAGGAGGAGGCCGACATTGCAATGGTTCCAACAAACCTTGCAGCCCAAGCCCATAACAAGGACCTTCCCTACGTCATTGCGGGAACCTCAACCTGGGGCAACCTGTACCTTGTGGGAAGCGAATCTGTTGAGACCGTGGCTGACCTGGAGGGTAAGACGGTACATACCTTCGGCAAGGGACTTACTCCAGAGCTTGTGCTACTTATGATCCTTCAGGAGAACGGACTGGATCCTGCTTCTGATGTAGACCTTAACTATATGAATTCTGCGGCTGAGGTTGGTCCCTTCCTCCTTTCGGGACAGGCCAGCCTTGGGGTCCTTCCGGAACCTGCCCTTACAGGTGTTGTCCTGAAAGGTGAGAACATGGAGGTCCTCCTTGACCTTAACTCCCTATGGGCCCAGGCAAGGGGTGTGGAAAAGGGCTATCCCCAGTCCTGCATAGTCATAAAGAAATCCCTCATAGAAGAGGATCCGGAGTTTGTGGAAAGCTTCCTAATGGAGTATAATAGTAGCATAGAATGGGCAAATGGTAATCCCGAGGCCCTTGGGGACCTTTCAGAAGACCTTCTTCTTGGACCCCCTAAGGCTGCGGTCGTTCAGGGAATTGAGAGGATGAACATCGGAGACTTCCCAATCGGGGATTCCCTTGAGGAATACGGGGACTACTACCAGGCAATCATGGACTTTGCCCCTGACTTTATCGGAGGAGCGCTGCCTGATGAAGAGATCTACTACAAAAGATAACCAGCTTAAGCTTATCTCCGCTCTTGTCCTGATCGGGGCCTGGTCACTCCTGTCCCTTTTTGTGGGCAAGGAGGTCCTTATCCCCTCTCCCCTGGCTACCTTGAACAGCCTTGTTGAGATTGTGGGGAATGGAGGATTTCTGAAGACGATATTTTATACAATGGCAAGAAGCCTCGGAGGATTTTTATCCTCTCTGCTTCTTGCTGTTTTTTTTGGCGGGCTTTCAAAGTGGTCAAGGATTGTCAGGCTCCTTCTCAAGCCCTTTGTTGAGCTTTTAAGTGCGGTGCCTGTAATCGCTGTGATCCTCCTTGCACTAATCTGGTTACACAGCAGCCTGGTTCCCCTCTTTGTTGGATTCCTGGTGGTCTTTCCAATCATGTACCAGACGGTCCTCTCCTCCCTTGATGATGTGGACAGAAAGCTCCTCCAGATGGCTAGGGTATACGGAGTGAAGAGACTGACCCTAATAAGGGACATATACATACCGGTGATACTTCACGGGCTTTCGAATATTTCAGAGACCACCCTGTCAACAACACTAAAGATGGTTGTTGCAGGAGAGGTCCTTTCACAGTCAAGCTTTTCCATTGGGGGCAACCTTCAGCTTCAGAGGATGTATCTTAATACGTCAGGGGTTTTTGCCTGGATTGTGGTTATACTGGTTGTGTCGAAAGGATTAAGTCTTATACTGCATGGGGTTGGGTCAATTCATACCCTCTCTATGAATTACACCAAAATCAAAGATTTTGAGTAATTCTATAGCCGGGCACGTGGCAATTCACAATTCTCAGATCACAATTAAAAAGATTGATTGAGTTAAAATCTAGGGTTTAAGACCCTTCGCAGGCTCAGGGTGACAAAGAAAGGGTCATTCTGAGAGTAATCGAAGAATCTTAGAGTTAGTTGGTCAGTTGGACAGTTGGTTAGGAAAAGAGAGATCCCTCCGCTTCGGTCGGGATGACAGCTTATTGGTCATGTCGAGCTTGTCGAGACATCTCGGGTCAAGCTATTGGGTCTTAGACCCTTCGCAGACTCAGGGTGACAAATAAAGGGTCATTCTGAGAGTGATCGAAGAATCTTGGGGTTAGTTGGATAATTAATTGTGGAAAGTAGAAAGTAGAAAGCAGAAGGGAAAAGATTTGGTTAGAAAGAGAGACCCCTCCGCTTCGGTCGGGGTGACGGGACAAGGATGTGATTGTATGTACAGGGTTGAAAACATAAATAAAAGCTTTGAGGACCTTAAGGTTCTTGAGGATATCTCCATAGACTTTGTTGAAGGTGGAACAACCTGCATCCTTGGTCCTTCAGGCTGCGGAAAGACCACCCTTCTCAATATCATATCAGGCATAGAGAAGGCCGATTCCGGTAATGTTCTTGATTTCTCCGATTCCGAGCTTTCCTTTGTCTTCCAGGAGGATCGGCTTATCCCCTGGCGTACTGTTGTGGAGAACCTTCGCTTTGTTCTTAGCGGCAAGCCTGAAATTCAGGACAAGGACAGTCTGGTGAAGGAATATCTCCAGAAGGTGGGTCTTCTTGAATACAGGGACTACTATCCCAGTGAACTGAGTGGGGGCATGAAAAAGAGGATTGGAATCCTCAGGGCCTTTATCTACCCCTCCTCCCTCCTTCTTATGGACGAGCCCTTCTCCTCCATCGACATCTCCAACAAGAAGGTCATAATGGACTTTTTCAGAGAGCTGATGGATATGGAGAACCGGTCCTGCGTCCTTGTAACCCATGACCTTGAGGAGGCCATAAGACTTGGGGACAGGATTGTCGTCCTGAGTGACAAGCCAAGCAGGGTCAAGAGGGTAATACAGAACATGTACCTTCTTGAACCCAATGAGGAGAATATGGTCAAGATGAAGATGATGCTTGAAAGAGAGTTTTAGGTGGAAAAGGAAGAGGCAAGGGAAAATCCCTTGCCTCTAGCTGTGACTAACCAAGTAAGTGTTCTAACTTTTAGTATAATCAACCATATTTAATTCTCTTACTCAACAACCACATTGTCAATATACCATCTATCAGCCCAATCTCCACGATATACAAATGCTAGATAAATTGATTCTCCTCTATATTCTGATATATCGATAATAATATCACTCCAACCAATTGGATCAGCAGGACCCAATTCCTGTAACCTGATGAATGAATCACTAGAAGAATCAGTTGTAGAAATCCAAATACCATGATATTCATACCATGTGTTAAACCCACCCATCTGTGAAAATGAAAGTTCAATAGTCTCATTATCAGGTAATACTATCTGAGGCGTAATTAACCATGCATCATTATAACCTATATCATCATCATGATACACATATACTCCATCTGATCCATCCGAAGTTGACCCTTTTAACCAACCTGTGCCAGTTATTACTCGATTTTCCCAATTGACAGGCACAGTAACGAAATCACCCTCGAAGTCCTCGATGAAAATATACTCTGGTCCTTCACCTTCCATGACAAACACAAACACATTGTCCAGGTATCCGGTTGCCTCAAATACCATTACTCCTCTCTCATTAAGATCATTTGGAATTTCTGCTGGTATCACATCTGGATCTACAGGTTGGAAGTCTGTAAAGTCCTCTGGTGACCTACCTCCAGTGAACTGGATTGTTGTAGCAGTAAGATCCAAGTCACCTATATCGAAGTCTCCCATCACATATGAACCTGCGGTTACTGTATCATCTCCTACAGTAATATCTCTTGGCAATACAACATAGTAGGTTGCACTTGTCACTTGTGAATACCACTCATCGTCATCTCCGGTGATGTTGAATATCTCATCTCCCATCTCAATTGTTGGTGGTTCCATATCATCCCTGACTATCCCCTTTGGGATTTCGTCCAGGTCCACACCGCACGTGCGACTTTCATCGCATACGGCGTTCCATCGATAATAGGATTGTAAACCAATACCCCCATACCAGTTTACACTTTAATACTATCAAGCGTTAGTGATGTATGTCAATAAGGCGTATCTTGGTTTGGCACAAATTGTGACTAAAAGGAAGAAAACACCAGTGAAACCTCTCCTTCTTGTCTTATACTAATTGTTTTTTTTTGCGCACCTATATAAGGGTGCTGTACATCTTTAATACTGAAATAAGACATGTAATAGGCTAGGGGTAGCTTGCCTATTACATGTCTTTGGGAAAAATTCTTTTTGCTTTTTATAAGATTACTTTAGTCGATATTTAATTTTCTCATTATTCAACCGAATGTATTGATAGATTATCAATATATACTGAACCTCCAAGAGGAATTACTGATCCATCGGTTTTAAACTCCCACTTAATCACTATTGATTCTTCAAAAGGGTTATTTGCTACAACAAAGCTTTTTTTATCCCAGTTACTAAATCCATAGTAACTTGAAAGTTCAAACCAACTTTCTTCATCGAAGCTATAATATGCTCTAACATAATCAAATCCACTTTCAGTAAGATTAGCTTGCATCCATTCAATTGAAATCATATCCGAATCTGGCTTGTCAATAGGTTGTGTAGTTAAACTTATAGTCATACTATTTTCATATCTGTTCGTTCTCCAACTCATTGTTCCAACCTCTTCATTATAGCCTGGGTAATCATCAGTTGTTGAATGAGTTGTATAGACCCAGTCATTTGTGCCGGATGAGATATAACCACCATCATTCTCAGCAAAAACATCCAAGGTTACAGTGTTAGTGTCAACACCTTCTGTATTACCACCTCCAAGAAGCTTAAATTCGATTGTTCCATCACTTGGTTCATTTAGGAATCTGATTCGTATTGATGCAGCATCAGGTGATACAAGCATATCCAATAGGCCCAGATCGGTTGTTCCCAAATCCAAATCCCAATATGATGAATCTCCTCCATTTGCATTAAACAATGCTCCATCAATTGTAATCTCTGTGGTCAATGCATTAAATCCACTATCATTCACATAATGTAAATCAGTTGGTTGTCCTAGTGTTACGATTACTTCATCATCCCTGACTATCCCCATTGGGATTTCGTCCAGGTCCACACCGCACGTGCGACTTTCACCGCATACGGCGTTCCATCGATAATAGGATTGTAATCTGATACCCCCATATCAGTCTTACATCTTGATAATAAGTCTGTTTGTAGAATTATGTCAATAAAATTAATTCTAATCTGACACATATGGTGACAAGATTAGGGGCAAGAGATTTTCACCCTTGCCCCTTGATATCATCAATGTCCATATTATGTTGGTATACCCATACTTTGAGGATGAATCACCACAAAGACAACAAACTCTCCTTCCTCTGCTGGCATCAGTACAAGCAGAAGATCAGCCTCTGCCTCTACTCCTTCCTCATAGGTGAAGGCTATTACACCTTCTGTCTCACTGGCATCCTCAAGGACTCTCAGTCCCTCTGTGTTGTAATCCAGTATCCCATCCCTCAGCTCCTGAAAGGCATCCTGGATATACACTTCATCAAATATATCTTCAAAAGACCCAACATATTCGTAATGGTGCAGCTCTTCATAAGCCATATCCATTAAATAAGCTTCGCCTTCCGTTTCCGGGAATAGAATAATCATAGAATAAGGTAGATTCAAATCTCCAAGATTATCCTCATAAACAAAAGGATTTTGCTCAGAGAATGTTATTATGACAATCTCATCCTCAACCCCATTCTCTCCCGGTAAGTATCTGCTTAGACCATACCCATCCACAACAGACTCTACATCTCCTTCGGACATTTCAATATCAAATTCTGTCAAGAAAATCTCCAGCAAATCATCATCCCTGACTATCCCTCTTGGGATTTCGTCCAGGTCCACACCATACGTGCGACTTTCATCGCATACGGCGTTCCATCGATAATAGAATGATAGATCGATACCCCCATATCGATTTTACACTTTAATACTATCAAGCATTGATGTTATATGTCAATAAGTAGTGAATTGTCTAGGCAAGAGTCGTGACAACTATCATACATACCATTAAATAAGCATTTTCAAATTACTCCCAAAGAAATATCTAGATAAAAACAATAAAACCTTTCAATAAATCATAAGAGACAGGGTTATTAATTCCTGTCTCTTAATTGCTACAATATTACTAATCCTTCTCTAGTATCCATTCTCCCCCAACTCTTTTAGCCTCATTTTCATCCCCGTTTATCCCTATGTTGTCAACAGTTACCAGTGTGATCTGACCTGCTATTGTATCATCATCTTCAATTACGATTTCCAGGTAGAATGTAACACTCATATGGTCTTCGCTCATTTCAACGTAGTCTATGGAAGGTCCATATGTGTAATAGTGATTTAGGTTTAGTGGGTCTTGTGGAAATAAAGGCTTTGAGAATTCCAAATAGAGTTCTGTTCCATCTGCACTCTCTGTGACACCAATTAAGGAGCTACCCAATCCATCTGCTCCTGGAACCTCACGAACAATAATATCATATCTACCTAAATCTCCTACACCATCATCCCAATTGCCGTATTCATAAACCCTTAAATAGTACTCTCCAGATTCATTGCACTGAAAAACCAGGTATGATTCATTGTACTCGTAATAAGGATCAAGGTCTTGATCATCGTCATCATCTTCAGCGATCAGAGATTCTTCTGAATCAAACAACTCAATTACAGTATCTACATAGGTTCCATTAACATAATCATCTACGTCCGTGTCGATAATATAGGTCTTTCCTGATTCTGCATAAAAACTGTACTCATCAACCTGGGTTTCTGATGTAAACTCTGCAGAATATTTTTCATCAACTGCAAGTTCCACTACTTCTTCATCATCCCTGACTATCCCCATTGGGATTTCGTCCAGGTCCACACCGCACGTGCGACTTTCACCGCATACGGCGTTCCATCGATAATAGGATAGTAATTCTGATACCCCCATATCAGCTATACATCTAAATAATAAGCCCGATTGTGAATTTATGTCAATGAAATTAATTTTCACCTGACATACATGATGACAAGATTAGGGGAAAAGGATTTTCACCTTTTCCCCCTGATACTATCAATGTCCTTATTCTATTGGTATAACCATACTTTCAGGATTAATCACCACAAACACAACAGACGTTCCTTCATCAACTGGCATCAAATCAGCCTCTGCTCCATCACCTTCCCAATAGGTAAAGGCTCTGATGGGGACGTTTCGGTTGTCTTTGTTAAATTGAGTTCTAGGGTCCAAGGCCCTTCGCAAACTCAGGGTGACAAATTAAGGGTCGTTCCGAGAGTGATCGAAGAGTCTTGGAGTAAGTTGGTCAGTTGGACAGTTGGTTTGGAAAAGAGGGATCTCTCAACAATCTCGAGATAACAACTTATTGGTCATAAGTGCCTGGCAATAGAAATAATTAAAAATCTTAGATTTTGATTATTTCATTGAGAGGGTATCCGACTGTAACAGAAGAATCTCATAATAAATAGGATGTGATTGCATGTACAGGGTTGAAAATATAAGTAAAGACTTTGAGGAAATCAAGGTTCTTGAGGATATATCCATAGACTTTGTTGAGGGTGGAACTACCTGCATTCTTGGTCCTTCAGGCTGCGACAAGCCCAGCAGGATCAAGAGGGTCATTCAGAACATGTACCTTCTTGAAGCAAATGAGGAGAATATGGTCAAGATGAAGATGATGCTTGAGAGGGAGTTTTAGGTGGGATGAGATGGAGGCAAGGGGTTTTCCCTTGCCTCTTAAATTTATACATTAGGTTCTGACTCTACGTATACTTCCATCAGCCAATTCCAATTAAATCCGTTATTTTGCCATTCGGTATCAGTTGATAATTGGTAAAAGCCACCATATGACGCCATTGGGCCAGAGTCTACACCAATGTACGAAGAACCTGAGGGCTCAATATTAAGTACAATCCAGTAGTAATAACCTTCCTCAATAGCAATTGATTCTTCATCTGTTATTGATACCTCATACCATCCATCAGAATTATGGGTTACCTCTACTCCCTCCCAAATCTTATTCCCTTCGGTATCAGTATCCAGAGATTCATATATAACTGGTGTCACACTTAAGGGATACACTGAGAATTCATTTATTTGATATGCTATCCCAGAAA
The DNA here is from genome assembly GCA_024649995.1 of Gudongella sp. Classification (GTDB taxonomy): domain Bacteria; phylum Bacillota; class Clostridia; order Tissierellales; family Tissierellaceae; genus Gudongella. Next base: position 33,908 of record JANKMX010000008.1, read on the forward strand.
TAATTCTGTCACTTGCTTGTGCACTATAAACTATGGCTGTGTTGAAAGCTATATGATTTCCTACCCCATGATCTGGATCTCTTCTATGGTCTCCCAGGTAATGGTATTTCCATTCTCCCTCCAAAATTTCCTTTTCATCATCCCTGACTATCCTCCTTGGGATTTCGTCCAGGTCCACACCGCACGTGCGACTTTCATCGCATACGGCGTTCCATCGATAATAGGATTGTAAACCAATACCCCCATACCAGTTTACACTTTAATACTATCAAGCGTTGATTGGATGTGTCAATGATATAAAAGTAATCTGTCATGAATAGTGCCATTTATTAAATTAACTCTTCAATCAAAAAAATTGGGCTACACCCGTTCTCAGGATATAGCCCATAATTATTACATTATTAAGTCTGCGTCTTCAAAGGTAACAGGATATTCGGTTGATGTCCCATCTGTCCAATGAATCAGATATGTGTAGACCACTTGGTAATCGGATAAATCCTCCCATCCATATGCCATGTTGGTATTCATCCAAACTATTAGCCTGCCTCCCCAGTTAGCATCATAGCCCACTGCACCAGTGGGTCCATAAATGTCATTTACATCATGCTTGACCTCAGCTGAACTGAAAGTCTTACCAGGGGGAAAAACAACTTCGGCTGGTATGGGAACTTCTTCCAGTGAATAATCATTGGACAATGCTGCTTCCATATGATCAACATAACTTTGGGAAACTAGACGTGCATCAAAATAACCTTGGTAAAAAGCATCTTCCCACATTGTCTCTATGGCTGCATTTAAATCCGTTTCATTAGCAAAACCACCTGTCACCTGTGCTAAAGCTAGTCTTCCTGTCTCATCCCTGACTATCCCTCTTGGGATTTCGTTCAGGTCCACACCGCACGTGCGACTTTCACCGCATACGGCGTTCCATCGACAATAGAATGCTAGATCGATACCCCCATATCGATTCTACACTTTAATGCTATCAAGCAATTTGGGTCTATGTCAATAAGGTATTTTTTGTTAGGCACGAGTCGTGACATCACGGGCAAAAAAGACATCTGAAACGTCCCCCTGTTTTACCCCTGTCTTACTCAGGAGTCCATTCGAATACCTCCTGAAATCTTCGCACATAGAAATAACGAAACACTTCAACCACTACCAGGGCGGTTGTTTCTGACCGGATAAAGGTGTCCAAATAAGGATGCTTCTGAATCAGGAGTTCTCGCCATTTTTTAATATCTTCCGTATCAGATTGTAGAGTAACCTGCCCTGTGACGGTTAAGGCACTGATCTGATTGAGACTTTTCAGTTGATGGGCTCTATTATCAATCAGCAGGGACACGTTGGGATTCTCTTCCAGGAGTGTGAACTTTCTGGTTTGCCTTGGAGTGGCAAAAACCAGATACTTCAAATCCCGACTGGTGGCAAATCCTATCAGGGAGGTATAAGGCTGTCCTGCACCTTGGGTAGCCAGAACAGCAAAGGACTCATCCTCACAAAGATTCCGTATATCAGACTCGATTGATTCGCCCGCCTCCTGGGCACCTTTTTCCACATTGATATACATAGGTTCATCATATTTCATAGCAATCCTCCTCGGCACTTTTAATGGTTTTAAAGATTTAAATGAAAATTGTTTATCTCAAGCTCTGAGGTATAAAGCTTTCTTATATAACCCACCCTTTGTTCACTTCGTGTTGTTTATACCCGAATAGAAAAATAATAAATATATACTAGGATACCCTATCGGGCGAATGATCTTTTTTCATCCTTTGAAAGCAGAACTCTACCATATACAAAAAAGACTAGTTAGACGTCCCCTTGTATTCTACAAATTATTTTAATCTGCTATCGTGAAATGGTATTATATATCTATCAGGTTATTTGAAAATAGAATGTTACAATTCGAATAATCATCCGATGAAAATTTTTATGACTTAAGGATCAAAGGTAAGGGGGAGTTCAGGTAATGGATAGAAACAAGGAGCTGATTGAATTTGTGCAGAGGTCTGTTCAGACCAGAAGCTACACTGATGAGGAGGGTGAGTACGCCAAGCTTGTTAAGGAGGAGATGGAGAGGCTTGGATATGATGAGGTCTTTATAGACTCCACGGGAAATGTGGTTGGAAGGATTGGGGATGGACCCAAGATTATCCACTTTGACAGCCATATGGATACGGTCCAGGTTAACGATCCTGAGGAATGGAGGTATCCTCCCTTCTCAGGAGATATCCAGGATGGCTATCTTTGGGGGCGAGGCAGCGTGGATATGAAGTCCTCCCTTGGAGCCAGTGTCTATGCTGCAGCAAGGGCAAGGGACCTGGGCTATCTTGAGGGCAAGACCGTCTATGTGACAGGAACTGTCTGTGAGGAGTTCTGTGACGGTGAGAACCTCAAGCACCTCTATAGGGAGCTTTCACTAAAGCCTGATTTCTGTGTGATCTGTGAGCCAAGCGACAATGTAATCACCCTTGGCCACAAGGGAAAGGCCCAGATCAGGATCAGGACCCATGGGGTCTCAGCCCACGGCTCGGCACCTGAAAAGGGCGTAAACGCAGTTTATGAGATGGCTGAGATAATCACCAGGGTTGATGAGCTTAACAAGTCCCTCTACAAGGAGAACGAGCCCCACGGAACAGTGGTCCTTTCCGACATCTCCAGTGTCAGTGCATCCCTAAATGCAGTTCCCAGTGAATGTGCCATCTACCTGGATAGAAGACTGGTACTTGGGGAAAGTCTTGACCAGGTTAAGGAGGAAATGGACGGGTTGATCCAGGGCAAGGATGCCTCCTGGGAGGTTGGAACCCTCCACCACACCACCTGGAAGGGCAAGAACCTTGTGTACGAGCCCATGCACAATCCCTGGAAGATCGAGAAGGACCATGAGTTGACCAAGTCCCTGATGAGAGCCTACTCAAATGTCTACAAGGAAGAGCCATCAAGGTTTGACTTCTGGGATTTCGGCACAAACGCCATCACCCCCGTTGCAATGGGTGTACCTACAATCGGCTTTGGACCTGGTGAATACAAGCTGGCCCATATGAGGGATGAGAAATGTTCTGTCGATAAGATTATTGAGGCTTGCCAGGTTTATGCGGAGTTAATAAAGGAGCTGTAAACCAATTCTCAGTTCTCAATTCACAACTCACAATTATTTTGGTCGAGCCCTGGGGTTAAAGGTCCTTCGCAGGCTCAGGATTACAGATTGGTGGAAAGAGAAAAGAGAGATACCTCCGCAAGGTCGGTATGACATAGTGTTCGAGCTTTGGGGTTTTTGGTCCCCGAGGCTCATTTTTTTCGTTTAGGTATTGACAAGCATCTATAGTTAAAATAGAATAATAATTGTTAGCCGAAGTTAACTTATCTTTTGGGAGGGGTGTCCATGAAGCTAACTGAATCCATGGAGATGTATCTTGAAACCATATATCTGCTTGAAAGGGACCATGGTCATGCCCACGTGGCCCAGGTCGCCAAGGAGCTTGGAATAACCAAGCCAAGTGTGACAAAGGCCATGAACAACCTTAAGGATGAGGGCTATATAGACAAGCAGGCCTACGGTCATATCAATCTGACCCATAAGGGCCTGGTGGCATCCAGAAGGGTTTTCAGGAAGCATTCGATGCTCACACAATTCCTTGAGGAATCCCTTGGCCTATCCCCTGCAGAGGCTGATGACAATGCCTGCAGGATGGAGCATGTGGTCACAGATGCCATGCTGGATGCAATTGAGGAATACCTGAAGGAAAAGAAGCCGCTGATAAAAAGTGAATGCAATGGAGGTATTTATGGAAGTGTCCCTAATGAATAGAATTTTTGGAACGCACATAAGAAATAGATCGGAAAATGCAAAGCCCAATCTGACCAAGGCAAGGATCGACCATACATATACAATTGAATCAATTGAGACGGATGACAAGGAAATGGAGAATTTCCTGTTTTCCCTTGGTTGTTTCAAGGGTGAGGATGTAACGGTCATCTCTGTGTTGGCGGACAACTACATTATCAGCATCAAGGACTCAAGATACAGTATTGATGCTGATTTGGCCAGGGCTATAATAATATAGGCCTGGTCTTTGGGCTGTATTTTTTTAAGCAATGAGTTAGCCTTAACTAACAATTAATCATACAAGGAGGAAGAAATGAGAATAGCATTAGCAGGAAATCCAAACAGTGGCAAGACCACTTTATTCAATGCAATAACAGGCAAGATCGAGCATGTGGGCAACTGGCCCGGGGTTACGGTTGCCAAGAAGGAGGGTGATGTGAAGAGGGACCTGAGACCTTCCGGAGAAAGGACTAGGGTGATAGACCTTCCCGGAGCCTACTCCATCTCACCATTCACCTCGGAGGAGAGCATCACAAGCGCCTTTGTAACAAATGCAGATGCAGACGTAATCATAAACATAGTTGATGCAACAAATCTGAACAGGAGCCTGATGTTCACAACACAGCTTCTTGAGCAGGGTCTGCCAGTGGTGGTAGCCCTTAACAAGGTGGACCTGCTACATAAGAGGGGAATCGAGATCGATGAAAAGAAGCTATCCGAAAAGCTAGGCTGCAGGGTTGTTAAGACATCCTCCATCAAGAAGCAGGGACTGAGGGAGCTAATGGAGGTTGCCCTTTCAGTTAAGGGAACAGAGCAGAAGGCACCCATTACGCTTAGAAATGTGGACCCAGCTGACAAGGCTGAGTTTGAAGTGGCGGAAAAGGAAAGATTCACCTATGTAGATAGGATCGTAAATGAGGTTGAGTCAAGAATCACTGAAAGCAGGAAGCAGACCAAGCACGATTCCATAGACAGGGTTGTGGCCCACAAGTTCTGGGGAATCCCAATCTTTGCGGCCATAATATTTGCGGTATTTTCCATATCCCAGACCTATGTGGGACCTGTCCTTGCGGACACCCTGGGTGGCTGGATAGATTCCTTCTACGGGTATGCTGATGGACTTATGGGTGAGTCTGTGGCTCCCATCCTAAGAACCCTCCTTCTTGATGGGATTATAGGCGGAGTTGGGGCGGTTGTTGGCTTCCTGCCACTGATCATGGTCCTCTTCTTCCTCCTGGCCCTGCTTGAGGACAGCGGATACATGGCTAGGGTTGCAATAGTCATGGACAGGCACCTTAAGAAGGTTGGCCTGTCAGGAAAGTCAATCATACCAATGGTTATAGGAACCGGATGCGCAATACCTGGAGTCATGGCAACAAGGACAATTCGGGATGACCGACAGAGAAGGACCACGGCCATGCTTACACCCTTTATGCCATGCGGGGCCAAGCTTCCTGTAATAGCCCTTTTCGCAGGGGTCTTCTTCGAGGATGCTGCCTGGGTTGGGACTTCAATGTATTTTGTTGCAATTGCAATCATAATATTCGGAGCTCTCATAGTCCAAAGGATCACCAAGGAGGGCTATTCAAGGAGCTACTTCATCATGGAGCTTCCCGAATACAGATGGCCAAGCCTTAAGAGGGCACTTGTAATGATGATGTCAAGGGCCAAGGCATATATCGTCAAGGCCTCAACAATAATCCTATTGAGCAATGTGGTTGTCCAGATCATGCAGTCCTACACCTGGTCCTTCACACTGGTTGAGGAGGGCATGCAGGGGTCAAGCATACTGGCAGGCATAGCAAGTCCATTTGCCCTTCTGCTGGTGCCTCTGGGCTTTGGTGCATGGCAGCTGGCGGCAGCGGCAATTACAGGCTTTATAGCCAAGGAGAATGTTGTCGGTACACTTGCTGTTGTCTACAGCATCAGCAATTTCATAGATCCTGAGGAGTTTGAGCTGATTGCAGGAGCAAATGATGTTGCTGCTGTAATGGGACTGACCTCGGTGGCTGCCCTTTCATACCTGGTATTCAACCTCTTCACCCCTCCCTGCTTTGCAGCGATCGGTGCCATGAATGCTGAGATGGAAAGCAGAAAATGGCTTTGGGCTGGAGTAGGCTTCCAGCTTGGAATGGGCTATACCGTATCCTACTTTGTCTACCAGATCGGTACCCTTATAACCACAGGTGGCTTTGGGGCAGCAGCCTTCCCTGGCCTGATTGCAGTTGGAGTCTACTTTGGGATACTGATATACCTCATGAGACGAAATGAAAGCGAAGTTTCCATGAGTATGGGAGGAGCTGCTTAGGATGATAGGAAATATTATAGTATTGATCATAATCGGAGGGATTGTTGGACTTTCAGTCTGGAAGATTTCCAGGGACAAGAAGAATGGGGTCAAGTGCTCAGGCTGTCCCTACAGCAAGACCTGTGGGGCGAACACAGTGTGTGATGACAGTTCACAATTCTCAGTTCAAAATTCTCACTTGAAAGGCTTGTAGTCATAAGTGTACGGATTTGGTGTTTAGTCGGAAGAAGAAAAGCCAGTTGATAAAAGATAATAATTGTTTAGGGAGTCTGGTTGTATGCCAAACTCCCTTTTGGTATTTAAAAACTATTCAAGTATCAGCTTCTCTGGTATGAAAATCCCCTCCTGCCATTGCAGGAATGGGTAGCTTTCGTCAGGAATGATACTCCAGGTTCCTCCAAAATCAAAGCCTGTGAAGGATTCAAGTTTAGCCATTTCATCATTTGAAAGAGGGGTTATGCCCGTGGATCCAGCCAGAGGTGCCAGGGCCTCGTTGAAGAAGCTGTCAGTTACCTGGCTGGTGTTGTTGGTTCCCAAGAGCCCACCTGTTTGTACGGATCCCATAACCTCAGCGGATGAGTAGGTTCTTGACACCTCGCTGCCTATGATAAGTCCAAAGCCTCCACCGGTCCAATATTCTCCACTTACAGGACCGACATTGTAGGAATCCAAAGCCCTGTCATAATGAAGATATCCCGATATACCTCCGGTGTACCTGCCTCCTGATACGGCACCGATGTTAACGGATTCACTTATTGAGGTCTTAATTGGCCCTGGCCTAATTTCAGAAACTCCTGTAACTCCTCCTGTGAAGCTTTCACCTTCAATATTAGCAAAGTTTAGTGTCCTTTCAATGATGCCGTTATAGTTTTGCCCTGCTATTCCACCCACATTACTCAGGCCCTGGACAGAGTGTCCAAAGTTGATGGAATCATATATTTCCCCACCGTTGGCACCTGCAATTCCACCAACGGATTTCTCTCCAAGGATGGAGCCGTGGTTCTGGGAATCAATAATTATTCCATTCCCTGAATTACTTCCAGCAATTCCACCTATACCGGTGAGCATATTGTTTATATCGTCACTGTCCGGCTCAAATGCCCATACGTCACCATAATTTCTTGCATCGGTAATTGATCCGTTATTTAACCCGGCTATTCCACCATAGCTTAGAAGGTACTTGGATGCATAGAATCTATCAAGAAGCCTCACCTGTCCTTGATTCACCAGATTCTCCATGATTCCTGTGCTGGTTCCAACAATTCCTCCAAGGGAGCTGGATCCAGTGACGTTTCCTCTGTTTTCTGCATTTACTAGGAAATCATCCCTACCTGAGTCAAAGTCATAGTACTCTCCCAGGATTCCTCCTACGTTTCCTTCTCCCTCTACATCGACCTCATTGAACAGGTCTTCAAAAGTTGAGTTCATTGAACTTCCAACCAATCCACCCAAAACGCTATTGCCTGATATGATAGAGTCTTGATTATTGATCTTTTCGACGGATATATTGGCAATATATGAGTTCTCAATATATCCAGCCAACGCTCCTCCGAAGTAATCTCCCATGATGATAGGGTCCTGGATGATGATGTTATTAATAGTCGCCCCAGAAACATATCCAAACAGTCCTATATACTCTGTGTCTCCGATATCCTTTAGGTTGGATATGGCATAGCCGTTTCCATCGAAAGTGCCCTCGAAGGCTTCAAAATAGACTTCACCGAGACCACCGATTGACTCCCAGTCCTCAAAGTCTGAAAGGTCTATATCTGCTACCTGAACATAACTGTCGGTTAGACCTGTTGTGATATACTCTCCCTCCCAGAAGGTACCCTCTCCAAAGAGCTCTCCATCAGGGTACTCGTTCCTTAGCTTGTCCAGCTCATTTCCATTTGCAATTGGTATGAAGCCTTCGTCCCTGATAAGCTTGTCAGCATTCTCCTCCTGGTCATTGAAGTCTATGGGATCATCAGGATCATCAGGATCATCCGGGTCTGCTTCGTAGTTCACAAGCTTGAAGTTCTTGACCTTGTTTTCTCCCACAACCACTGTATATACCCCTGCCTTGTTGTCAGTGGCCATGAACTCAGTCTCCTCATACAGGTTGAAGATAAGGTCTCCTTCTTCCGGTACACTTATTTCACCCTCTCCCAGAATGGTTCCATCACCACCTGGAGCTTTTACCGTTACGAGATAATCTCCCTGAGGAAACTTCTCCATCTTGACGTTTACATCCTCCTTGTGCTCAAACATTGTGCGGTTTCCCTCTTCAACCATTTCACTGTCATATAGCTTTATGGTTCCAGGATGCCCCTCTGCAAATGTCGTACCTGCAGTCAATATCATGGCTAATATGAGAATAAAGTTGATTGCCTTAAAACTTCTGAGATTCATTTGACTTTCCTCCCTCATTTTTAGTAAGTTAGAAAGTCCACTCCCAATCTTTTATCCTATTATTTGTGTTCATTGGATTTATTATCTGAATATTCTGTGTTTTGCTGCATTTATGTGTTAGGTACTCTTTACCCCCCTTGAACAAATTTATTCGTGGTTTAAAGCATTATTGTGTTGAAATCTTATGCCCTTAATTTTTATATAATTTGTAAAAGAAAGGTGTCATTGAAGTTTACAATAATACTGACGTAAAGAGGAAGAATGATTGTAAGAACTTATAAATCCTTGGATACAAAAAAGCAGTGGAGATTTCCACTGCTCTTTAAATTAGACTATATAGGATGTAGCTGTAGGCTGAGGCTATCAGCACAAAGGAAATGAGTACCGGCATTGTTTTTCTAACAAGGGAGAGAAATGATGTTCCGTGCTCCTCCGTTATTATCGCCAAACAGATATGTGTGGGTGAAATCTGCATTGCGATATAATTCATGGACATAAGGAAGACCAACAGGCTTATTCCCCCTCCTGGGATTGTTGCAAAGGCTATGGGCAGGGCCAGGGCTATCATTGCCTTTGAGCCTGCCACAAGGGTTCCGAAGAAGAATATGAGTCCAAATATAACAACAGGTGGAACAGCCATTTCAGAGAAATATTCAGGCAGCCTCTCTATGACTCCCGTCACTGTCAACAGCTCCTTGAAGACCATTATCACAACTGTCGTAAGGATCAGCTTTGTCTCAAATGCCGTGTAGAACATTGACCTGATCTCCCTGTATTTGAACCTGTTGATGATGTAGGACAGGATTATCACAGGAATTACGCTCAGGTGGACCGGTGTTCCCAGGATGAGGATAATGGCTATTGAAAGCATTATGGTCCACAGGGCCTGGAAGAGCCTTTTGACCTCATTGGCCTTGTCGATGCCTTCAAGGCTTTCCTCCACCTTGGGTATCTTCCTTACATAGAAGACATAACCCAAGAGGAAAAGGACTCCTATCATGGGCAGCATGCCAAGAATAAAGCTTGTCATCTCAAGGCCGCTCAGGTTTACAGCAAGTATTATGGATGCGTAGGTTGGCAGGAAGGCCTCCGATATATGTCTGTAGAAGGAGGTGACAAAGGTCTTCTCCTCCTGGGTCAGGTCATCCCCAGCTGCAGTATCAACAATTGGGGATGCTATGAGGACGGCCCCTGCCGAGGGCAGCAGTCCGATTATGAAGGGAGCGATCATTGCATTTATCCGCCTGGAGTTGAAGATGTTTGTTAGGGCCTTCTCCGCCTGGATAAGGTGCCCCCTCTTCTCAAGCATCCTCTGGAGGAAGGTTATTGAGTAGAAGGCCAGGACCAGGGTAATAGTGTCCCTGCCAAATATTCCCCTCCCAAGGACTGGAACCAGGTCCGTAAGTCCAATTCCATATAGAAGGGCCGTGGCTATTGATCCCACCGTTACAGATATATACAGGGGCTTGTTCATTCTCATAACAACTACTATTATTGCAAATACTGCTACTAGCTTAATTATGTCCATGTTTTCTCTCCTTGAGCTTGGTTAATATATCTATAATAATCCTTGTGTGGATTTATGTCAAATACTGGTTGGGGGTATGTAGAAAATGAACAATTGATAGTGAACATTGAACAATTTAAAAGATAAAAGATAGAAGAGAGACCCCTCCACTTCGGTCGGGGTGACAAATATAAGATACTTCTCTGGTGTTCAGTATGACACATTGGTGGTTGCTGGGTAGACAAAAGAAAAGCAAGGGCTCTTACCCTTGCCTATACCCTCTGTTTATTGGCAGCTTCCAGCAGCTCAATTACCTCTTCATCCTGGATCTGTGGGAAGCTATCATAGTAGGCTCCAACTGCTCCCAGGAAGAAGTACTCCCTGGCTATGCACTGGAGGTCGTCTACCATCCTGTCAAGATCCCTGGCTGTGTCCGATGGGATGACCGGAACCGCAACAACCAGTCTCCTGGGCTTCTTGCTCCTTATCTCCTTCACCGCAGCCTTTATGGTGTAGCCTGTTGCAACTCCGTCATCCACAATAATGGCTATCTTATCCTTTGGTGAGATGTATGGTGCCGGATACTCCTCCCGTCTTCTCCTAAGCTCCTCCTTGATCCTTTCAGCCTCGGTCTCAAGCCACTTTGGATCGATGTCCCTTATGGCCTTGGGGTTGCACCAGGGCTCCCCTTCCTCAGCACATGCACCAATTGCATATTCCGGATTGCTGGGATGTCCTATCTTCTTGGTAAGCACAATATCAAGTGGCAAGGATAACTCCTTGGCAATCTGGGCACCAAGAACCACCCCTCCCCTTGGCAATGCATAGACAACCGCATCATCCACTGCATATCTCTTCAGCAGCTTGGCCAGTCTCCTGCCAGCCTCTACCCTGTCCTTGAACATCATAACAACCAACTCCATTTAAAACACAAGACCAACTGAACTTCTATCGCTATCTTATAGATACCCTTGATATATTAAATCAAAGTGAAATCTACCGTAAAATAATTTAAATCTACCCAGTGGGACTGTCCCCCTGGGTAGATTAAATCACATCAAAAAGAAAGAAGCTACAGCCTTTAGCCATAGCTCCCTTTTATCCTTGTACTAGATTGCGGTCCAGCCTCCGTCTACTGCCAGATACTGACCTGTGGTGTAGCTTGATGCATCAGATGCAAAGTATACAACCGCTCCGTCAAGCTCGCCTTCCTTACCGATTCTTCCCATTGGACAGTAGGTTTGTGCAACGGCCTTGAAGGACTCGTCGTTTACAACCTCCTGGGTCATTTCACTTTCAAAGTATGCAGGTCCGATTGTGTTGACCGTGATATTGTACTTGGCCCACTCTGTAGCAAGGGCCTTTGTCAGCATCTTCACGCCACCCTTGGTTGCACCATAGGCTGATATTGCTGATCCCTGCATTGCAACCGTACTGTGGATGGATCCGATGTTGATGATCTTGCCGTACTTCTGCTCGACCATTAGCTTACCAACCTCTCTGGCCATAAAGTATACGGCATTAAGGTTGATGTCAACTGTTCTTAGCCAATCCTCATCTGACTGCTCCTCAGCCGGCATCATAAAGCCGATTCCAGCATTGTTTACCAATATGTCAATCTTGCCGAAGTGATCCTTAACTTCCTTTACCGCATCCTTGATCTGCTGGACCTCGGTTACGTCACACTGTACTGCCAGTGCCTTAACTCCAAGCTCCTCTATGTCTGCCTTTACCTTCTCAAGCTTTTCAACCCTTCTTGCAAGCAATGCAACATTCGCACCCTGTCTTGCAAGTGCTGTCGCAAATTGAACGCCAAGTCCTGATGATGCTCCTGTAACCAGTGCTACCTTTCCTTCCAAACTAAACAATCTACTCATTAACACCTCTCCTTTGACTTGTAAATTTGCTTACGTGGTATGTATACCCTTCTATTGCTTGATTATTCGTTTTTGTAAAAAATGGAAGGACAGGACCCGGGGATGTTTTAATCGTCTTTTTTGATTGCATTCCCCATAAGCTATTGGGAGTGATTTGGAGCTAGGGGGACCAGAAGCAGGATTTTGACCAATAATTATCGATATATGCTCAATTCTTGCCCTTAAGCCATTTAGGATTAGATTTGCCTTGTGATACAATGGAGGAGTTGAAAAGAAAGAGGGATAATATGAAAGCTAGAAATGATTATAATCGTGCATTGAGAACACATGAAAGGAAGTTCGCCATAATATGGAAGAGCCTTGTGGTGGGACTTTCTGTTGGCATAATAACTGTTCTGTACAGGCTAACCCTTACCCAGGCCGAGCATTGGAGCAAGAGCATCTATGGCTATTTCTCGGCAAATATGAATCTTGTCCTGCCCATGTTTGGAGGCCTAGCTGTGGTGGGCTGGCTTATTGGAATGCTGGTAACCAGGTATCCCCTGATCAGTGGTAGTGGTATTCCCCAGGTGGAGGGTCAGATTCTTGGATACTTCAAGAATCCATGGCTGTCCACCTTGCTTGCCAAGTTCTTTGGTGGGGCTGTTACCCTGCTTGCGGGACTGTCTGTTGGACGTGAGGGCCCCTGCATCCAGCTGGGGGCATCAACTGCCCAGGGCATAAGCAACACCCTGTCAAAGACCAGGACGGAAAGGAAGATACTTATAGCAAGTGGAGCAAGTGCCGGTCTGTCGGCTGCCTTCAATGCCCCACTGGCCGGGGTTATGTTTGCCCTGGAGGAGATCTACAGGTACTTCTCTCCCATCATACTGCTTGCCACCATCATAAGTGCCGTGGCAGCGGACCTTGTGGCATCCTACATATTCGGGCTAAACCCCATATTCAACTTCGTTGTAAGCGACAAGATACCCCTTGAGAACTACTGGCTTATCCTTGTCCTTGGAATCATCATTGGGGTTTCCGGTGCCTTCTACAACTACATACTGGTAAGCTCCATCAAGCTGTACAGAAAGACACTGGACTACAACAAGTACATCAAGTTCGTCATTCCCTTCCTTGTGGCAGGAGTCCTTGGACTTTATTTTCCCATTGTCCTTGGAGGCGGTGAGCACATAATCGAGGTCCTGAGCCTAAGCAACGGTCTGAGATGGCTTGTTCTGGTGCTGGGTGTGAAGTTCCTCTTTTCCATGATAAGCTTTGGATCAGGTGCTCCAGGAGGAATATTCTTTCCACTGCTGGTAATTGGATCCCTTGTGGGAGCTGTATATGGAAGCGTTACAATAAACAGCATGGGAGTCGATCCGGACCTCTTCTACAACTTCGTCGTACTTGCCATGGCCGGCTTCTTTACAGCAATAGTAAGGGCACCAATTACTGGAATCATACTTATAATAGAGATGACAGGATCCTTCAGCAGTCTGCTGCCGCTTACCATTGTCTCAATCATCGCATATATAACCGCTGATATGCTAAGAAGCACTCCAATATATGAGTCCCTCCTTGCAATACAGGTTGGAGAGGGAGTTTCAGAAAGACATGATACAGACCAGTACAAGAAGATCACCTTTGAATCCATTGTCCATCACGGATGCAGGTTTGAGGGCAAGACCATCAAGGATATGGCACTGCCCTACGGCAGTCTTGTGGTCGCCATAAGAAGGCACGGAGGGGACATCACTCCAAACGGGGAAACGGTGATTCACGCTGAGGATACCCTGGTTGTCCTGACCAGCCTGAAGGACGAGGTCAGGGTCAAGGAGATACTGAAGGATTGTACAGAGGCTGAATAGACAACGGGGACGCTTAAGCGTCCCCTTCGTTGTGGATTTCCATTTTTTCTTGTGATAATATAGGCTTATCCTACCAGCTGGAATATGCTGGTAAATCCGGAGGCTGCCATGGCTGAATTCATAACCCTTATGGTCTTTACAACAATTCTACTATATAGCATCATCACTGGCCTATCCCTTGTCCTTGCCCTTTTTCTGGGTCTGGTTGCATTTGTCTTCTATGCAGTCCATAGAGGGTTTTCCCCTGGGAATATCCTGACCATGATCTGGAATGGGATCAAGAGCGCCAGGACGGTAATCATGGTCCTTACCCTCATTGGAATCCTCACCGCCCTTTGGAGGGCCGGCGGCACCATCCCCTACATAATCTACCATTCCGTTCAGTACATAGATCCAAGGTATTTTGTGGTCTTTGCCTTTCTCCTTTGCTGCCTGATGTCTGTGCTTATTGGAACCTCATTCGGTTCAGCCAGCACCATGGGCGTGATCTGCATGACCATCGGGCTGTCCCTTGGGATAGACCCCTTCTACACGGGCGGAGCCATCCTCTCCGGCGTCTATTTCGGAGACAGGTGTTCAGCCATGTCATCAAGCGCATCCCTTGTGAGCGAGCTTACAGGGACCGATCTCTTCATAAACATCAGGAACATGATAAAGACATCAATTGTACCCTTTATGCTCACAATTGCCATATATGCCCTAACAGGACACGGGGACAGTTCATCCCCGGTTTCAACTGAAGCACTTTCCATGTTCAGTGACAACTTCAACCTGGTATTTGCAGCGGTCATACCTTCGGTAATAATAATCGTGCTGCCCTTCTTCAAGCTGAACCTGAAAAAGACCATGCTTGCAAGCATAGTGGTCAGCAGTGTCATATGCCTTGTCTACCAGGATATGTCCCCCTTTGAGATCTTAAGGACTGCCCTTGCGGGCTACTCCTCCACAGATCCCGAGCTGGCTGCTCTGATGGATGGAGGTGGGATCATATCCATGGTTAAGTCAGTGTCCATAGTTACGATCTCATCCTCATATTTTGGGATATTCAGAAACACCAGGCTCATATCCAGAATCAGGGATTGGGTCCACCTTCTGTCAAGCCATAGCAGCTCATTCTTCACAACCCTGGTGACTGGGATTGTCATGAGCATAATAAGCTGCAACCAGACCCTGGCCACCATGCTTACCTACGAGCTTAACCAGGACCTTGTCGAGGACAGGTACAAGCTGGCCATCTATCTTGAAAACACCTCCATTGTTATCGCTCCCCTCATACCATGGAGCATAGCCGGGGCATTTGTCCTAGATTCGGTTGATGCCCCCACAAGCAGCATATTGTATTCAGTCTACCTCTACATACTCCCCCTTTACAGTCTGATTGTGGAGACGGTTAAGGAAAAGGGCTTTAAGCTTAAAAGGGCATAGGAATAAATCTACCCAGGGGGACAGTCCCCCTGGGTAGATTGCTTCTTATTCGTATGTTCCCCTAACCACTAGCTGGCCTTCCTTCATCATTACCCGGCCTCTGGCTATGACATAGTCAAGGTTTAGGTCACCGTCAAGGATAAGCATATCCGCATCCATATCCTTGGCAATCCTCCCCTTTGACCTGTCCAGTCCAAGTGCCCTGGCAACATTTGTTGTGAAGAATGGCAGTGCCTGCTCAAGGCTTAAGAGTTCAGCCTTCACTGTCTCCCTCAGCTCATTGTAAAGGCTTGAAACAGAGGAAACCCCTATCTTCAGAAGATTTCCTTTCTGGTCATACCTACTCCAGCTGCCGTAGCCGTCTGAGCTTATGGTGATGTTCCCTGCCGGAACTCCTGCCTTAAGGGCCTCGGCAACTACCCTTCCTGGAGTCCTTTCGTCATAGATTCCGCAGGTAAGGTCGATTGTTCCACCATCCCTTGCGTAGTCCAGAGCCTCCTTCAAGAGCTCATCATTCCTGTTTACATGGGTTGGGATAAAGGTCTTCATTGGCAGGTCCCAGTTTTCAAGGACATCCCTGATTGGCTTCAGCCTTCCCTTGCCTTCACCCATATGGGTAACCACAACACCGGCCTTGCCCGAAAGCATGCCTGCAACCCTTGCATCGGAGGCAAGTCTTGCCAGCTCCTCCTTGGTGGTGCTGGGGGCCCTGTGGTCTGAGATTGCTATCTTGACCCCAATTATCTCATTTATATATGTTATATCCTTCTTCACTGAATCGGTTAGTGTTACCGAGGGATATCCATAGGAGCCCGTAAGCGCATAGCTGGTGATCCCCTCCTCATTTAGGGCCTTTGCCTTTGCCACAAGGTTCTCCACGTTTCTTGTCGTTGAGTCTGTACCAAGGAGTCCCAATACAGTGGTGATGCCACCCTCGATTAGCTTTGAAAGGGTAATCTCAGGAACCCTTGTCCTGAAGCTTCCTTCTCCTCCGCCCCCTGTAAGGTGAACATGACCATCTATGAGTCCAGGAATCAGGGTCTTTCCACTTCCGTCTATCACGGTCATAAGGTCCGATATGGGCTCCAGATTATCCCCTATGTCAAACACCTTGTCATTTATTATCATTACATCCTTTGTTCCCAGTGCTTCAGGCGAGAACAGATTAACCTTCTTGATTAACAGCATTACCAAATGCCCCCTTGTCTTCCTTCTTAGCTCCGTCAAGCTTTGTTATCCCTATACCTGTAACAGCAAGGAGTATTGCAAATACTATACCCATGTAGTTAAGGACCGCCCATGGAAGATACTCTATTGTCGATACCCCTAGTGTGGCAGTCATGTAGGCTCCTGCAGCTGACCATGGTATCAAGGGTACAAGAACAGTACCTGAATCCTCAAGTGTTCGGGACAGGTTCTTTGGATGAAGGTTTCTCATTACGTATGCATCCTTGAACAGTTCTCCCGGAATAAGGATTGAAAGGTATGAGCTTCCTGTTACAAATGCAACTGTGGCACATGATGCGATTGTTGAAAGTATGATTCCAGCTGTTGTCTTGACCTTGCTAAGAAGTGCCTCAAGTACAACATCAAGCATACCGGATACACTTATTATGCCGGCAAAGCCCATGGCACAGAATATCAGGACTGTTGTTGTGGTTACGGATACAACCCCACCCCTGTTGATCAGGGTGTTGACTGCAGGTGCAACCTCTCCTGCAAACCCGGTCATGCTTACGTTAAAGCCCTGGATCAGGGAAACGAATCCGTTCTTCAGGGTGTAGCCCTGGACAAATATTCCCAAGAGGACTGAGAAAAGGCTTGTTCCAAGCATTGTAGGTATTGTCGGCCACTTGAGAAGCGAACCTGCTATGATCAACAGAACCGGCAGGAAGAGAATGAGGTTCCAATTGAACATCTGGCTCAGCTGGTCCTGAAGAACCAAAACGGTTTCAGGAGTGCTTGCTCCACCTGCCGAGTTCATTCCAACTATGAAGTATACTATAAGTGAAACTATTGCTGCAGGTATTGTGGTCCAGAACATGTGCTTGATGTGTTCATATAGCTCTGAGCCAGCTGCTATGGGTGCCAGGTTAGTGGTATCTGAAAGTGGTGATATCTTGTCACCGAAGTACGCTCCCGCAACCACAGCTCCCGCTGTTGCCGGCAGTGATACTCCAAGTCCACCTGCGATTCCCATGATTGCAACCCCTATGGTTCCCGCTGAACCCCATGAGGTCCCAGTTACTGTTGACAGTACTGCAGAAATTATGAAAGCTGTTACAAGTAAGTACTGTGGATTTACGATCTCAACACCGTAATAGATGATCATTGGAACTGTTCCCGAGAACATCCATGATCCGATAAGTAGTCCCACGCTCCAGAGAATAAGGGTCGCTGGAAGTGCCCGTGCGATTTTTTCGATGACCCCATCCTGCATTTCCTTCCAGGTGTAGCCAAGTCTCCAAGCTATGATCCCTGCAACAAACGCTGAAAGTATAATGATTGGTTCCGTTCTAAGCTTAAGTACTCCAACCCCTACCGTCAATGCTACAACCATGAATAGAATAGGTATAAGACCTTGTATCAGGGTAGGCTTTCTTCTGACTTGCTCCTTCTTTTCCATACAATCACTCTCCTTTTATTTTATATAAATCTTTATTGCAATATCCATGCCAATTTTGTCTCAAAGGAGAGCCGGCATATTTACTGACTTTTTGAAATAGTCCCTCAACATAAACCCGCCACTTGTTGGATGCCATCCAACTGTTGGCGGGTTTTATCCTGCATTATTTGGTCTGCTTCCCCTTGTCGGAGAGTATCATGCCCTTGTTCCTTACCGTCTCCACATGTCCTTTATCCTTAAGCCTGTCCAGGATGGACCTTAGCTGACCCTCTCCAAGGTCATATCCTGCATCAATTGCCAGCGTCAGCAGCCTCTTCCTCCCCACCGGCACCTGGCCGTAGGAGTCAAGGATCCTGAGTATCCAGTCCTCAACCGGCTCCAAGGGTATTTCTTCCCTGGCATCATCAAGGATATAGGTGTGGAGGTCCTCCCTTCTGATTTTCTCCCCAGTGTATATATGGCTCAGGTATTCAGTAAGATTCTTCAGCTCCCTTACATTGCCTATCCACCTGTAGCGCCTGAGTATGGCCAAGGTCTCGGTTGTGAAGATTTCATTAAGGCTGTCCACCCTCCTGGTCTTCATGTATGAGTTTAGGAACATCTTAAGGAGCATATCAATATCGGCTGGCCTTCTTCTAAGAGGTATGGTTTCAAGAGGAAGGATATTCAACCTGAAGAAAAGATCCTGTCTGAAGGTGCCTTCCTTGACCATCTGGATGAGGTTCCGGTTGGTGGCTGCGATTATCCTGACATCGACCAGCTCTTCACCGCCTCCTCCCACCCTTCTTATCCTTTTCTCCTCCAAAACCCTCAGGAGCTTTGCCTGTATGTCGAGGGGGGTGTCCCCTATCTCATCTATGAAGAGCGTTCCGCCATCCGCAATCTTGAAAAGACCCTCCCGTCCACCCTTGAGGGCCCCTGTGAAGGTGCCCTCCTCGTACCCGAAGAGTTCGCTTTCAACCAGGTTGGAGGAAATGGCAGCTATGTTTATTGGCACAAAAGCCTTGTTTTTCCTGTTTGAGTTCTTGTGGATGGCCTGGGCCAGGATCTCCTTCCCAGTTCCGTTTTCCCCGTGGATCAGGATTGTGCCCTCGGTTGTGGCATACTTTCTCGCCTTTTTAAGCATCCCAAGGACCTCAGGCTCCACGGAATAGTAATCGTCAAAGTCGTGAAGGTTTCTGTTGCTGTCATATAGGGCGGCTCTTGAGGAGTCCATGGTGTCGTAATATGACTTTATCAGGTGGCCAACCCTGTTCTGGTAGGTGACCTCCTTCATCTCCAGGTTGATGTTCCTGCTTCCCACCCTTGTCTGGTATGTGTCTTTCCCTGATTTTAGGATTTTATTGACACCCTCTATATCCGTTGTCTTCTTGTTAAGGACATCCATCCTCTTTATCTGGAGCATCTTTTCGAACCTGCTGTTGATGCTTCGGATGATTCCCTGGCTGTCAATGAAGGCCACTCCAAAATCCAGGCTGTTTGTTATCTTTTCAAGGATATCCTTTATCTCACTGGTTTCCTTGCCGGCCTTGTCAATGGATTTTGAGATAACCACAATGTCCTTTAGGTAGCTTTCGGCTATGGCGTGATTTGATATCTGATTGCCAAAGAGAATATTGTTGATTTCAAAAATTGTCGACAGGCCAAGAATCCTCGATCCTATGTCTATGGTATCGGACGGGCCGTATGGACACAGCTGGCTCTCTCCGGGAGTCACGATGGTTGAAACCCTTGGATATTTTTGAATCCCCGGATAATAGGGGTAGTACTTGATGTGGTCAAGACCCAGATCCTGCAGCTGCTCAATGGCTTCTGTGGCCGATTCAAAGCCGTCGTTTACAAAGAGTACCTCCATTCCCCTTTCAAGGCCTATAAGGTCCCGGATATTTTTGTGGTTGACCACCCTATGGGCAACTATGTGCCTGCTGCCCAGGCTAAAGGACCTGATTGCCCTGTCCCTTACATAGTTGCTGCTGAACACAACAAGGTCAAAGCCTCTTTCATCTATGGGAAGGTCATCGAGGAGCCTGCATGTTACCTGAAGCATATGGCCATAAAGGGAATCAAGCTGTTCATTTAGAGCCTTTCCCGTGTTTTCTCCCATTGTAATCAATAATATCTTCTTCATGATCATTCTCCTAATGTAGCCAGGGGGACGGTCCCCATGGGTAGATTTATTCTTATTTCTCAGCCGCCACTATTGATATTTCAACAAGGATGTTGTCTGCTGCCATCTTTGCCTCAACGCATGCCCTTGCAGGTTCGTGTCCGTCTTCAACCCATGCATCCCAAACCTCATTCATGTCCTTAAACAGACCAATTTCCTTCAGGTAGATTGTTGCTGAAAGGATGTGGTTCTTGTCTGAACCATACTTGTCCAGAAGCTCCTCTATCTTAAGAAGTACTCCTGCTGTCTGCTTCTTTACATCCAGTGAATCTCCTCCTGCTGTCTGTCCGCAAAGGTAGATTGTTCCATTATGTACAACCGCCCTGCTCATTCTTCCAGTTCCCTCGTATCTTTTGATTTCCATTATTTCAGCTCCTTTATAGTTAATGTATTCATTTTACCAGTATTTTGTGGGAATGACAATTGAGATAAGGCAGAAAGCGAGAAAGCAGAAGGCGGAATGGTCGTTGTCATTCTGAGGGTAATCGAAGAATCTTGTTCTATTCGGAGGTGTCCAGGATCCTTCGCAGGCTCAGGATGACAAAGATTGTCGGATTACGAGTAAACTGTTCTAGCTAACGCAATATATAGGAGTTATTGTTTTAGGTTGTTTTTATCCTATATTTTGGGTATAATAACATTAGGAAGGAGTTGAGTAAAATGAAGGTAAATCTTGATAACCTCGTTTCAATAACTGAAGCTAATCAAAATTTTTCAAAAGTTGCAAGAATGGTTGATAAAAAAGGATCAGCTGTAATTATGAAAAACAACAAACCTCGTTATATATTGATTGAATATAGTCAAATTTCAGAGTACGAGACGGCTGAAGATCAAGATATTGATATAGTTGCTGAAAGGCTAGTCACGAAATATATGGATGCGTTTAAGGAATTAGCTAAATGATTAGACTCACAAAGAATCAGGTCATAAATATGCATTCACATTTAATTGTGCAAACCGGTGGATCATTCGGTATAAGAGATGAAGGATTATTAACATCAGCAGTAAATGCTCCATATCAAACATTTGATGGGATTGATTTATATGAGACCATTCAGGAAAAAGCTTCAAAATTATGCTACTTTATCATTAGTAATCATCCCTTTACAGATGGTAATAAGAGAATTGGAGTTCTATCAATGCTTGTTTTTCTAGAAATAAATGGAGTTAAATTAATTTGTACTAATGAAGATTTAATAAGACTTGGACTTGGTCTAGCAGATGGATCAATTAATGATGAGGATTTATTGCGATGGATTTTGGAGAATAGTAAATAAAGAAAGGGGTTTTGCCATGAGTACACATGTTATAACCGTAAGGTATGAAATCAGACCTGAGAAGATGGACGAGTTCATCCAGCTTATCAAGGAGAATTCGGAGAAGAGCCTTTCTGAGCCAGGATGTCTCAACTACGAGGCTTCAATGGCAGGAAACAAGGTTTTCCTCTATGAGAAGTACAAGTCCGAGGATGACTTCAAGTACCACACTACAACCGAGCATTTTGCCAACTACGGCGAAAAGACCAAGGACCTTATCATCCACAAGGAAATCACCATGTACAAGGGTCTAAAGTAGAGAGACTGTAAATAATTTTGTGTATACGATACCTCTGGATTGAGATAAAATAAAATCAATCTGGAGGTATTTAATTATGGCGAAAATCAAAAGGGATCCAAAACGAAGGGAAGCGATTCAAAAATTTATCGAGCTTTAC
>JANKMX010000090.1 GCA_024649995.1 Gudongella sp.
ATCTCTTTCTTCTTACCAGCTTAGGTTTGTCCTCCTCCTCTTCCTTGGTCAGTGAGGGCCCTTAAGCTGCTTTTGGGAAAGGGAGAAAATCTGAGAAAAAAAATTTTATACATCGATACCCTTACAAACAGTACAAGCGTAATAGATCTGGGATAATAGTAGAGGGACCTCCAACGGAGGTCCTTTCGCATGATAAAGTAAAATTCTTGACAACCACACTGTGTAGTAATAAAATAATAAAGTATTTAAAATATGTCTACCGGAGATGATAATATGAGAGAAGATTTGTGCTATGTAATAAGAAAGGAAAATCACAACAAGGAGGATTTGTTCAAGATTCTTGAAGAAAATCCCCAGATCAGGTTCGTCTCCCTTGGTGGCGTGGACCTGATAGGTCATGAGACGGAAGAGAAGATCCCAGTGAAGCTTTTCAAGGATGATATCGAGCTTTTCCTCCATGGAATAGCTGTACAGACTGACGGTTCCTCTGTTTATCTTCCTGAGATTGCAACCCTTGACAATGCAAAGATAGACATGAAATCGGACATAGATGCCAACTGGTTTGTGGACTACAATTACGAGAATATTCACCAGGAGTCGGGAAAGCCTGTTGGAACACTTAAGATCCCCTGTTTTCTCTACCATGACGGAATTCCTGTTGATTCAAGACACATACTTAAGGATGCCACTGGATACTTTGAAAGCCACATTGAGCAGCTACTTAAGGAAAACCCAGACCAGACAAGAGCCTATGGCTTCAGTCCAGAGGACATAAAGAAGGTTCATGTAACTGCTGCAACTGAGCTTGAATTCTGGGTAAGGACACCTGATTCAAACAGGGAGCTCCAGGAGCTGACCACCTCCCAGGAGCTGAATGAGCAGTATTGGGCAAAGACCAGAGGAGCCGTAAGGACAGCCCTGGAGAATTCCCTGCAATACATGGAGATGTACGGTATGGAGCCTGAAATGGGGCACAAGGAGGTAGGTGGAGTAAAGGCGAGACTCCAGCATGACGGAAGCTTTTCGGGGATCATGGAACAGCTTGAGATAGACTGGAAATTTTCCACCACAATGCAGACCGGGGACAATGAAATATTCATAAAGCATATCATCAAGGAAACCTTCAGGGCGAATGGAATGGATGTAACCTTCCTTGCAAAGCCCATACCAGGAGTTGCAGGAAGTGGAGAGCACACCCACATGGGTGTTGCAGTGGAGCTCAAATCAGGGAAACGGATCAACCTATTCCATCCCTACAAAAAGCATTTCATGAGCCCGATCGGCTATGGTGCTTTAATGGGTATTCTGAAGAACTATGAGATTATGAACCCCTTCATAACATCATCTAATGAATCCTTCAAAAGACTCAAGCCTGGATTTGAAGCGCCGGTTTGTATAGTCACATCCCTTGGAAGAAGTGTTGAAGTACCTTCCAGAAACAGGACCATTCTCATTGGTCTTATCCGGGATGAGAACAATCCCCTGGCAACCAGGTTTGAGCTTAGGAGCCCCAACCCACATACAAACTCCTTCCTTTGCATGAGCTCAATGCTTATGGCCATGGATGATGGAATAAATCATGTGTTGATGGAGAACAGGGATGAGGACAGCCTCCTTGAGGAGCTATCAAAGACTCCGGAGGATGAAGGAATATATCTTCAGAAGGGTAGGGCCTACAGAAGTGAGGTAAATGTATTTGAGGATTACACTGATGCTGAGAGGGACAGGATATTTGGAAAGGTTCCTGCAACCGTATATGAGAACATAAAGGCCTTTCACATATACCCTGAGAAGCTGTCAATTCTAAAGAACGGTGATGTATTTAGAAACAGCATAATCGACAGCTACCAGTCTGCGGTCCTGAACAAATGGGTCACGGAAATCCAGCACAGGATCATTCCGGACCTGATGAGGGAGATCAGGGGCTGCAAGGCACTTCACGATCCAGCTAATGCATCGGATCTGGACATATCAAATTGGCTTGCAATAAGGGACCTTAGGGTTGAGCTCATGAAGGACAGCCTGAACAGAACCTCCTTGTTCACCCAGATAAAGGAAGCCCTTGACAAAGAGAACTATGACCTTGCTTCACAGCTGCAGAAGAATATCTACACAAAAATGGACAATCTGAGAATGCTATATAGCCTGTACAAGAAGAATCTGCTAGATGTATAGATTTTACCGCCACTGGATACCCGGTGGCGGTTTTTTTCTTGACAAACTTTAAAAATATTATGGAAAAATATAACAAATAGAAAGATTGAAATATGGACATTCCTTATTAACATATGTCAATAACATTGGAATGCCAACATTTATACAATAAAAAAGCATTGAATACGTTACCATGATATGATATATTTGATAACAAGATAACGTTAAATGTATAACATAAAAGGAGATGAGTCATTTGAAAAAACTGTTGGTATTACTATTGGCATTTGCCATGGCATTCAGCATGGCAGCATGTTCATCAACTCCCCAGGAGGAGGAGCCTGCTGAAGCAGTTACTCTTACAGGTGTAGGAGAGGGATTTGGTGGACCGATTGAAGTCAAGGTTATGATGGCAGGTGACACCATAACAGGTGTTGAAGTGGTTTCACACAGTGAAACGGATGGAATAAGCGATCCTGCAATTGAGGGGATACCAGCTGCAATAGTTGAGGCAAACTCAACTGAGGTTGATGCTGTATCTGGAGCTACATACACCAGCGATGGAATCATCTACGCTGTGAACAATGCGATTGATCCTGATACATATCCTGCACCGGTTGAAGAGGAGCCAGAAGAGGCTGGAGAGGTAACAGCCTCAGATGTATACCTTGGATTCGGCATTTCGAATATGGGAAGAAAGGGTCCGGGAGCTGACAACGAAGAGGTACAGGTTTGGAGCATAAACCAGGTTCTTGCAAGCGTTTTGTTTGACGGAGAGGGCAGAATCCTTGAGATGTATGTAGACCAACTGGAGATTGCAACTCCAAACTACGATGGAGAAGGAATGCCACACTTCAGTGGATTCCCAGGCCAAGGCGGCTACAACTGGGATGAGAACCATGACGAGGTAGTGGATGGAAAGACTGCTGATACAGAGGAGAACTTCTTTGCAGAAATCGATGGATGGATGACAAAGAGGGAAAGAGGCGATTCCTATGTAATGGGTAACGGAAATACATGGGTTGAGCATATGAACGGATTCCAAAAGGCCTTTGCTGGAATGACAGTTGAAGAGGTTAAGGACTGGTTTGAGAACTACACCTCAGACAGAAACGGAAGACCCCTGAAGGATGGGTCAGAGGATGCAGAGGACAAGGCAAAATACGATGCATTGACTGATGATGAGAAAGCAATGCTTGCAGATGTTACATCAACTGCAACAATGAGCCTCAATGATTCACATGGAGATATAATAGCTGCAATTGAGTTGGCATATGAAAACAGAAAGCCACTTGAAATAGAAGAGGCTTCAGCGTACGGACTTGGCATTGCAAATATGGGTAGAAAGGGTCCTGGTGCAGACAATGAAGGAGTACAGGTATGGAGCATCAACCAAATAGTTGCAAATTCATTGTTTGATGATGAAGGAAAGCTTGTTGCACTTCATGTAGACCAGCTGGAGATAGCAACTCCAAACTACGATGGAGAAGGAATGCCACACTTCAGCGGATTCCCAGGTCAAGGCGGCTACAACTGGGATGAGAACCATGACGAGGTTGTTGATGGAAAGACTGCTGACACAGAGGAGAACTTCTTTGCTGAGATCGATGGATGGATGACAAAGAGGGAGAGAGGCGACTCCTATGTAATGGGTAATGGAAAAACCTGGGTTGAGCATATGGATAAATTTGAGGAGACCTTTGTAGGAATGACCATTGATGAAATCGAAGAGTGGTTTGGCAAGTACACCTCAGACAGAAACGGAAGACCCCTGAAGGATGGTTCAGAGGATGCAGAGGACAAGGCAAAATACGATGCGTTGACTGATGATGAGAAGGCAATGCTTGCAGATGTGACATCAGCGGCAACTATGAGTCTAAACGACTCACATGGTGATATTATAGCTGCCATCAAGGCATCCTACGAAAACAGGAAGGACATAGATCTTACAATAGAGTAGTTTCCCCTAACATTAAAACCCTGGATATTGTTTCCAGGGTTTTAAAATAACGCAAAAAGAACCGGAACCGTTGCGTTATTTTCTCATAGCAGTTAAAATATACTTGGGGGTGAAATGATGCCAAGGAGACCTAGAAAACATAGTAGCACCGGTTATTATCATGCAATGGCGAGAGGGAATAGCAAGGAGAATGTTTTTCAGAACGACAACCTCAAGAAGATGTATATAAGAACAATAAATGAAATTGCTTCTGAAGAGAAAGTCTGCTTAGCAGCCTATTGTATAATGAGCAATCATGTCCATCTTCTCCTAAAGGCTGATATGGAAAGCCTAATTAGATTTTTCAGAAGAGTCAATATCAGTTATGCCAGCAACTATAATCTTATCAATGATCGAATTGGACATGTTTTTCAAGACAGGTTTAGAAGTGAGCCGGTAGAGGACGATACATATTTTATGCAGGTTGTAAGGTATATACATAATAACCCTGTTAAGGCTGGACTCGTATCAAGTCCTGGGAGCTACCAATGGAGCAGCTATAATGAATACATAGGTAAGGCATCATTCATATTGAGCAAAGCCCAGAAGAAGGTGGTAATGGAGTTCTTTTCAAACAAAATTTCAAGCTTTGAAAGATTCCATAAAGTGAGAGATTTCAATGTATACTTGGATACAAAGGAAGAGCAGCAGGAAGTTATGTATGAACATGCACAGTTGATCATTGAGGAACATTTTACGAAACATGGCTTGGATGCCTTAGACCAGTTAAAGAAAAAGAAGGATCTACTTGAAGATATAGTGAATGAAATATATGAAAAGACAGGTCTTAGCACCAGAAACATTGCTAAGTTGTTGGATGTAGGGGATATGACTGTGAGAGGCAAATTAAAATAACGCAAAAAGAACCGGAACCGT
Organism: Gudongella sp.; assembly: GCA_024649995.1. Lineage (GTDB taxonomy): Bacteria > Bacillota > Clostridia > Tissierellales > Tissierellaceae > Gudongella. Next base: position 5,030 of record JANKMX010000090.1, read on the forward strand.
TGCGTTAATTTTTTTTCGAAGCAACCCTTTACAATCTCAAACTTATGGTATATAATCTCAACTAATAATTAAATATCTAACTAAAAGCTTTGATGAGAACAGTAGCTTCAAGAAAGTCTTACAGCGAGTCCCGGTTGGTGGAAGGGGATAGGATACTATTGCAGTGAAGAGGGCCTCAGAGCATTGCACCGATTTTTATGTAGGCTGCAACGGCTTCACCCGTTATAGTGATAGAGTATAACACATGTATTCATGTGCGTACTTGATGAGGCTTATACTGCGAGGCATAGGCGAATTAGGATGGTAACACGGCATATAACCCGTTCCTTAGAATATATATTCTTTGGAGCGGGTTTTTTAATACCCAAAAATAATAATACATAAAATTAGGAGGAGAAGAGATGAAGATTGTAAATTCATGGAACGATTTTGACCCACTTAAGCACGTGATTGTAGGTAGAGCGGACAACTGCTGCATACCTCCCTCAGAGCCGGCATCAAAGGCAAAGGTGCCCCTGGATTCACCCATGAGGGGAATGACGGGACCTAGACCCTTGGATACAGTGGAAAAGGCAAATGCCCAGCTGGAAAACCTGGTTAAGGTCCTGGAGGGCCTAGATATCAAGGTGGACAGACCGGAGGCCCTTCAGTGGAATCAGGCTGTAGTGACCCCACACTTTATGACAGGAAGCATGTTCGGCTGCATGCCCCCTAGAGACGTTCTTCTGACAATTGGCAGTGATATCATATCCGCTCCCATGTCCTTCAGATCCAGATTCTTTGAGCATTATGCATATTCAAAGAACCTGAGAGAGTATTTCGACAAGGATCCCGAGTTCAAATGGATAGCGGCACCAAGACCTGAGCTTGGAGATGCCAGCTATGACATGCACTATTTTGATGACAAGGTAACTGAGGAGATACTCCTTGAAAGAACCGCCAAGCTCCATATGGTGACCACAGAGCATGAGATACTCTTTGATGCGGCGGATGTCCTGAGACTCGGAAAGGACCTTTTCGTTCAGCATGGCCTTACAACAAACAGAAAGGGAATGGAATGGCTCAGAAGAATGTATCCCGACATGAGGGTACATGCCGTAAACTTCCCGGGAGACCCATATCCAATCCATATAGATGCCACCTTTGTTCCCCTGAAGCCGGGCCTTATACTCAACAATCCCCACAGAAAGCTTCCAAAGGAGCAAAGAAAGATATTTGAGGCAAATGACTGGGAGATTGTTGAGGCGGCAATGCCTGCCCATGAGCAGCCACCTGAGCTTTGCTACTCAAGCGTATGGCTGTCAATGAACTGTCTGGTAATCGACCATAAAACGGTCCTTGTGGAGGAAAGCGAGAAGGCCCAGCAGGAACAGATGGACAAGCTGGGAATGAACGTAATACCTGTGCCATTCAGGGATGCATATGCCTTTGGCGGGGGACTGCACTGTGCAACAGCCGATGTCTACAGAGAGGGTGAATGCCAGGACTACTTCCCAAATCAGGTGGAGGATCCGACACTTGTAACATTTGAAAAGAAATAGATGACCAGGGGATGGGTGAAATTCCCATCCCAATATAAAAATTGTTGATAAGGAGGAAGAAATCATGACAGGATCATGGGCAATAAACGAATTTTTCATAGGATGCATAGTAATCATGGTGGTACCATTGGCGGTGTACCTTTACAGAGAGATGACAGCCGTCAAGGAAGGTGATGCAAGTGATGTTTAACTGGATTGTATTTATCCTGGCAGCCGCAGGAATGATAGGTGTTGGGGTATGGTCAAACAGGAAGATAAAATCACAGGAGGCCCAGGGAGGAGAGGGATTTCTTCTTGGAGGCAAGCAGATAGGTGCCTTTGTTGGAGCTGGAACCCTTATGGCAACCGGCTACAGTGGCTGGGGATTCATCGGCTCTCCAGGAACTGCCTATGCCTTTGGTTCCATTGAGGTACTGGCCAACTTCTTCTTTGCTCCTGCGATTGTCTTTGGAACTCTTTTCTTTGCCAACTTCATGAGAAAAAATGCAGAAAAAAGCGGTGGCTTGACCGTACCCGAGTATCTTGCATCAACCCACAGAGGGACTGACGGACAGAAAAGGCTTGTACATTTCTTTGCGGGACTGGCCACCTTCATATTCCTTTCAGTATACATGATAGGACAGATCCGGGCAGTTGGACTTGTGGCATCCCAGTGGCTGGAAATACCGGAGGTTTATGCATCCGTACTCCTGATTTCAGTGGTTGCAATATTCACAATCATGGGTGGACTCCTTGCTGTTGCCCTTACGGATACAATCATGTGCATAGGAATGCTTATCGCCTCGGTCATAGTTTTTGGAGTGATCCTTCAGGATGTATCACTTGCTGAAATGATAAGTACTGTGGGTCAGATGAACTCTGAGCTTGTGAATCCAACCACCTCGGCGCCCTACGGAAACACCCGCTTCAGCGTCTACCTTGTGTTTGTCTATGCCCTGCTATTTACAACAACCCTGCCATACATGTCGGTTAGATTCCTATCCCTGAAGGAGGACATAAAGATACACAAGATGGCACTTTACATGGCACCAATGGGAATCATACTTAGCCTTATACCATTTGTCGGGATGTACATGTTCTACAAGGATCCATCCCTTGCAAATCCGGACAGTGCAATGCCCGTATTTCTGAATACGTTTCTGTCACCTGCATTGGGGGGAATCATAACTTTATTCATCCTATTTGCCATGCTTTCAACAATAAGCTCCATCCTTCAGGCCCTGGCTTCATCACTTTCCTATGACATGTATGTGTCCCTTGGCAAGAAGAAGGAGATAAAGAGCGACTTCATCAATCGTCTTGTTGTTGGATTAACGGCCATCTGGGGGCTTTTCCTGACCTTTCTTGCACCTCAGGGTATGCTGAACCAGATAGCATACATAGGAACCGGGGGACTGATTTCCATGTTTGTGGGACCAATCATCATGCGGACCATTGTGGAGGCGGACCTTAAGACCTGTTTCGCTTCAATGCTCACCGGCTTTGTGGTCAATGTGGTCCTGGTACTGGGCTTTGATGTGGGCTGGGTAGAGGCTCCAATAATCGCAGGCTTGGCAGGATCAGTTGTATATGTGACAATGGGCTTTGCCACAAACAGCTGGAAAAGAGTGGCTGCCGTTGAATAATTCCTTTCATGCCGTGGCAATCCCTAGATTTGACTCCATTGGTTGGTGGTAAGGAGAATGAAATTTGAATGAACCGGAACCGGGTTTTCATTAAAGACCTGGAACCGGTTCTTTTTGTGGAAATCTTCAAGTCAATACTATATAATTGTAGAGAGAATAGTTAGGATGGTGACAAATGGATTATTTGAAAGGACTTAACGATAGGCAAAGGGAAGCGGTTCTTCACGTGGAAGGACCTTTACTTATTATGGCCGGTGCAGGATCTGGGAAGACCAGGGTTGTCACCCACAAGATTGCATATCTTATGGACCAAAAAGGTGTATCTCCCTATGAAATACTGGCAATAACCTTTACAAACAAGGCTGCCAATGAAATGAAGGAAAGGGTTGCAAAACTAATAGCAGTTGACGTTGACAGGATGTGGATGGGAACCTTCCACTCCATATGTGTAAGGATGCTGAGGCGTGACATTGAGAAGATCGGCTATGACAGAAGCTTTTCAATATA
>JANKMX010000091.1:0-2835 GCA_024649995.1 Gudongella sp.
CTTTGTAGACGTGCCATATATTTTTAACCATGCCCTGTTGGTAGACGTTTAGGCTATTTTAGTATTTTCTATATAATCCCTTTATTTTACCCAAGATTTTTACATCTCTGGCATAGATTGGCTCCATAAACTGATTTTCAGGCTGAAGTCTTATACGATCCTTCTCCTTGTAGAAACGTTTGACAGTAGCCTCGTCTCCAAGCAAGGCAACAACTATATCTCCGTCACGGGCATGTGATTGCTCCTTCACAAGTACAAGGTCTCCATCCATGATTCCCGCATCAATCATGCTTTCTCCCTGGATTTTAAGCATAAAGACCTCATCGCCTTCAGCTTCCTCCTGGGGAATGGGGTAGGTATCCTCAATATTCTCTACGGCGAGAATAGGGGCACCAGCTGTAACTCTTCCTAGAATAGGGACATCTACAGTCTTCTTCTTGGTCATGATCATCCCATCTGAAAAGTCTATTATTTCAATTGCCCTTGGCTTTGTTGGGTCCTTTCTGATATAGCCCTTGCCTTCAAGTGTGTTCAGATGAGCATGTACAGAGGAGGGAGACCTTAAATTAACTCCGTCACAGATTTCCCTTACTGTTGGTGGATATCCCTTATTTGAAGTTTCCCTTTTGATGTATAGTAAAATTTCCGTTTGTTTCTTGGACAGATCATCGTACATTGAATTCACCTCACTGATATTATAATGCACCTTTTTATTGATTATACCATAGTTAAAAGACGAAATCAAACAAGAGTTCGATTATTTTGCTAAAAGCTATTGACACAGTACACATGTTCGTGTAAGATATAATTAATCGAACAGATGTACTATACTAATGGTGAGGTGTATTTTATGAAAAGCAAGCGATATGTAATAGTTGATAGTAAGCGATTTTTCCTGTTTATGACCTTTTTGATTACAATAATTGCTTTGGTGATGTTTTCCATAATGTCCATGACTGGAGCCTATTCAGTTGCTTCAGTAGAGGATTTTGAAGAATACTGGATCAAGCAGGGAGATACCCTTTGGGAAATCGCCGATAAATATGCACCTGAAGGATATGATACGAGGAAATTCATTTATGATATTAAGGAGCACAACGAAATGGAAACCAGCATGATTTATCAAGGTGAAAAGCTGCTGATTCCCATAGTTGCAGTAGTAGATTAAGGGCTTATTGGCCCTTTTTGTTTTTTAAGTATCCTTTTTTCTATTGGCCAATGGGTTGCTTTTTACAGCATCACGTAGCCTATCATCATCCAGATGTGTGTATATCTGAGTTGTTGAAACAGACTCATGACCAAGAATTTCCTGTAATGCCCTAATATCTACATTGCCATATTTATACATCAGGGTAGCTGCTGTGTGCCTTAACTTATGAGTTGAGTATACCTGGGGATCCAGTCCCGATTTTTCAAGATATTTGTCTATCATGTGCTGAATGGCACGGTTACTCATTCGCTGCTTTCTTTTACTGAGGAATAGGGCCTTTTCACCAGGTACAACTGGTCTGAGGGACAGATAATCATTTATTGCTTCAACACATGCTTCATTCAGAAAGATTGTTCGTTCCTTGTTACCTTTACCAATGACAGTGAGTGTGTCTTCGCCGTTTATTTTATCCAGATCTATGCTTGAAAGCTCTGAGAGACGGAGACCACAGTTCAGAAACAGCATTATTATGGCATAATCTCTTGCACGATACAGCTCATTTGTGTTTGAAAGAACAGTATTAAGGAGCTTTTCAGACTGGTCCAGGGTAAGATAAACAGGGTGCCTGGCATCTGTCTTTGGAAATTCCAGGTATAATGAAGGATTCTCATCAAGAAGGTTAACCCGGGAATGCAAATATTTGAAGAAGGACCTTACTGAAGCAACCTTGCGAGCTCTGGTGGAGCTGGAGTTGGAACGTTTTTTGTCAGTATATGAAATATAGGCATGAAGATCCTGTATTGAAACTTTTTTCAATGTGTCCAGATCAATGTCATCAATTTCAATTTCATCAAACTCTACATTTGAATCCACCATTTTGAATCTGATTTTCAGGAATCTCAAAAATGTTCGCAGATCAAAGAAATATTCCTTAACGGTATTGGAGGAGGTACCTTTGATTGTTTCCATATAATCCAGATAATCTTCGAGTAGTAGTGGTATTTTCATAAAAACCCCTCTTTTTGCCATATTTTTGGTATGTTAGTCACAAAATAACTATTTTGTGACTAACAATATTCTATCATAGAGTATTGTTTTATGCAATTAAATTAGTAAAATCATTTGTATATTTATTTTGGCTACACTCACAATCTTAATCTACAAATAAAATTGGATCCCAATATTAATTTCTAATCATAAATTCCAAAATCCATATTCTTAATTTATGGAATCAATTTACATACACAATCGCTCTCGCTTACAAATCTTTAAAACCGCTCTGAAGGAGTCAAATTTATTCTACTTACGCAAGAAATCATCCTAAAGTATAAAGATTACATCTAAACCAAGCTAAAATAACACTATATTACCCAAAAACCAAACTGCAGGCCCTGAGAGCTCTTTTAAGGCGTTTTAATGCTCAAGGCAAGCTATTCCATTAACATTTATAATTAACGGCCTTATAGCCCGTTATACGGCTTGGATATTTTGCTGCAATCCTATTTGTCGTGTTTGAACGTTGAATTTAGCCTTTAGTAATGACATGTCCAATTCCACAAGTATAACATGGTCACTGTGTAAGTGAAATATGATGTTTTTTGTCTTCTAAGAGACTTCGGATGTAAAAACTAGTTTTTCAGTTGAACTCATAGCAGTATAATTCTTAAGTGTTATTCTGGATATAT
>JANKMX010000091.1:2845-5738 GCA_024649995.1 Gudongella sp.
TATCAATTAAAAAAAATGTGGTATACATAATTATATTATGTATACCACACCTGGTTAAAAAGCAAATTTTGTTTTTCATAGACTTCCGGTTTTAAAATCATTGTATTTTGACATCGCCAATTACACTAAGACTTATTATTTTAAGATCAATGTTTTATCCAGTTTATCTTGAGCCCAAAAGTTCCTTAACACGATTCAAGCCTTCATTTATATTCTCAGCTGATGTTGCATACGACAACCTAACATACTTGTCATCTCCAAATGCAACTCCAGGAACAACAGCTACCTTACATTTTTCAAGAAGAAGGTTTGCAAAGTCTACTGATGATTCAATCCTCATCCCCTCTATCTCGCTTCCATATAATTGTGAAGAATTTAACATAATGTAGAAGGCACCCTTTGGCACCACGCAGCTGATACCTTTTATGCTATTGATCAAATCAGCCATAATTTTTCTTCTCTTATCAAATTCTTCCTTCATTGCCATTATACTATCCTGGCTTCCTGTAAGACCTTCGATGCTTGCATATTGAGCAATTGAATTTGGGTTTGATGTGGTATGACTTTGAATATTGCTCATTATCTTGATTATATTTTCATCAGCAGCAGTGTAGCCTATTCTCCATCCTGTCATGGCATAGGCCTTTGCCATTCCATTAACAGTTATTGTTAGATTTTTGATATCATCATTCAATGATGCAATACTTGTGTGCTTAAGACCGTCATATACAAGCTTTTCGTACAATTCATCTGATATCACAAATATATTGTTTTCTACTGCCCAATCAGCGATATCCTGAAGCTCTTCATCTGTGTAGACTGATCCGGTAGGGTTATTTGGACTATTGAGTATTATGGCCTTTGTCTTTTCAGTTTTTACCTTGTCCAAGTCCTTTGAGCTAAACTTAAACTCCTTATCCTCACTAGTTTGCAGCATGACAGGTTCACCACCAGCAATCATAATCAATTCTGGATAGCTTACCCAGTAAGGTATGCTAAAAATAACTTCATCTCCTGGATTAAGGATAGCCATAAGAGCATTATACAGGGAGTGCTTACCACCGTTTGATACAATAATCTCTGAAGGCTTGTAATCAAGATTGTTATCAGCCTTTAGCTTTTTGCAGATTGCTTCCTTTAGCTCAGGTGTTCCTGATGCAGGAGTATACTTTGTGAAGCCTGATCTGATGGCTTCTATTCCAGCATTTTGGATGTTTTCAGGTGTATTGAAATCAGGTTCACCTGCACTGAAACTAATTACATTCTCTCCTGCTTTTTTCATTGCATTTGCTTTTGCGGTAATAGCCAACGTTACTGATGGTTCAATTGATTTCCCTTTTTTTGATAACTCCAAGACCATTTTAAAAACCTCCCATTTTTTTTGTAAGCTGCATCTTTTACTTTTGTAATTCAGCTGTTGAGTACCTTAAAATAATTTTTTAATCCTTCCTTAAATACCATTTCATATGGATATATCGTAAATATCTTTTAGTACCTTTTTAATAATATATAATGAATCATCAAATGAGGACATGTTTATTCTTCTTATGGTTTCATAATGCCTACGCCCTTCATCAGTTATGCTGTAAATCCTTTTTGTTCTCTTTGTAGGCTCTTCCCAGTGACCAACAATATATCCTTCCTGCTCTAAATTGTTTAGCATTGGATATATCATACCTGGACTCGGGCTCCATTTGCCTCCAAGTCTTCTACTTATTTCATCCTTTAGCCTGTTGCCGTAGTAGTTTTTCTGATTTAAAAGATGAAGTATATAGAGCTTAACAAAAGATGTGGTGCTTATAGTTGTAGGAAACTGTCTTTGCCTTTCACCTTTGTACATTATAATCTCCCCCTGAATTCAGGTATAGCGAATGTATCGGTGGAATAATCTCCCAATATGTCCTTTTCACCATGAAAATCAGATCCGCCGGTGATGATTAGTCCATTCCTTTCTGCAAAGGATCTAATTAGCTTTTCATCGCTTCGAGAATGCTTGGAATGATAACATTCTACACCCATTATACCCCTTTCGAGGCAATATGTCATGATATCTTTGTTCTTGAGAATTCCTGGGTGGGCCAGTATTGAAACTCCTCCACATTCATGGATCAGATTGATTGTATCTTCAACTGACAACTTATATCTGTCTACATATGCTGGCTTTTCAACATCCAGGTACTTGTCAAAGGCTTCGTTGATATCCTTAACAAATCCATAATTCACAAGCTCTCTTGCAAGGGTTGCCCTACCAATAAATCCAGTCTCTCTTGCTCTTTCAAGTATTTCATCTTTAGGAAGGTTAATCCCCAGCTCCATAAGCTTGTTCAGTATTGAGATACCTCTATCCCATCTTGAGCTTTTCAAGGCAGTAAGCTCTTCATTAAGGTTCTTATTTTTATAATCAATAAAATAACCAAGTATATGAACTTCTTCATCATCATAATTACATCCCATTTCAACACCTGGTATAACCAGGAAATTTTGATAATCCTTGGCCTTATTCAGGGCTTCATCTAAAGCATCCACCGAATCATGGTCTGTAATTGCTATTCCGTCCAATCGTTTCTCAAATGCCTTCTTTACCAATTCTGTGGGTGTAAGCAATCCATCAGATGCAGTTGTATGAGTGTGCATGTCAATTCTCATTGCAATCCTCCTCCTACCTATAGTTAAAGCCTGCCGAAAACGGCAGGCTTTGATTTGCATCAATACTAGTTTGTTAGGAAGCTCTATTTAGCATATTCTACAGCTCTAGTTTCCCTTATAATATTGACCTTGATCTGTCCTGGATAATCCAGTTCAGACTCTATCTTCTTAACAATATCACGTGCTGTGTGAATCATTTGTGCTTCACTTATATCCTCAGGTCTTACCATTATACGGATTTCTCTAC
>JANKMX010000091.1:5748-7636 GCA_024649995.1 Gudongella sp.
AGCAAATGATCTCTCAACCCCAGTAAAGGAGTTGGCAATTTCTTCAAGCTTTTCAAGTCTCTTGATGTAAGACTCCAGGGTTTCTCTTCTTGCTCCCGGTCTTGCGGCTGATATCGCGTCAGCAGCTTGGACCAACACAGCTTCAACTGTCTGAGGTTCAACATCTCCATGATGAGCTTCCATGGCGTGCAATACTTCCTTGCTTTCCTTGTATTTTCTCGCAATGTCTACACCAATTTCAACATGTGGTCCTTCAACCTCGTGGTCGATTGACTTGCCAAGGTCATGCAGCAATCCTGCTCTCCTTGCAATTTTAACATCAGCACCAAGCTCTGTAGCCATTACACCTGCAAGATGAGAAACTTCAACAGCATGCTTTAGTACATTTTGACCGTAGCTTGTTCTGTACTTAAGCCTTCCAAGCAGCCTTATGATTTCCGGATGTAATCCGTGAACTCCAGCATCAAATGATGCTTGCTCTCCTGCCTCTCGAATGGTATTCTCGACTTCCTTTTGAGCTTTTTCAACCATTTCTTCAATTCTTGCAGGATGGATTCTACCATCGACAATCAGCTTCTCCAGTGCTATTCTTGCCACTTCCCTTCGAATTGGGTCAAAGCCTGATAAAACTACAGCTTCTGGAGTATCATCAATTATCAAGTCTATACCGGTTAGAGTTTCTAGTGTTCTAATGTTTCTACCTTCTCTTCCGATAATCCTACCCTTCATTTCATCGTTAGGTAGGGCAACTACTGTTACTGTTGTCTCAGCTACATGGTCCGCTGCAACCCTTTGGATTGTGGTAGAGATAATCTCTCTAGCTTTTTTGTCAGCTTCTTCCTTAGCTTTGGATTCCATTTCCTTGATCATCATTGCTGATTCCTGAATAATTTCCTTGCGAGTCTCATTTAACAAAAGTTCTTTAGCTTCATCTGAGGTTAAACCTGATAACTTCTCAAGTTCATGTGTTTGCTTATCATACAGTTCGTTGATAGCTTCCTCTTTTTCCTCAAGATTCCTTAGCTTTTTCGCAAGTGAATCTTCCTTACGTTCAATTGACTCATTTCTTCGATCAATTGTTTCTTCTTTGTTTTGAAGTCTTCTCTCCATCTTCTGGATTTCATTTCTTCTCTCTTTGATTTCCTTGTCAAGATCACTTCTCGTTTTGTGAATTTCTTCTTTGGCTTCTAATAGAAGCTCCTTCTTACGAGCTTCACCATCTTTAACTGCATCTTCGGTAATTTTTTTTGCCAACTCTTCAGCGTTCTTTATTTTCCCTTCGCCTATATATCTTCTTATAAAATATCCAGCGATAATTCCAATAACTAAGCCAAGAATCGCATAAATTAAAGATTCAATAGGAAACACCTCCATCTTATTAAATTTTCAAGTTCCATATCTCAATTATACTTAATCAACTAAGACCATCCATTTTCGGGTCTGGTCATCCCATTCCACCCATCTGTAAAGACAGATATTACTGGTAGAATACAACTCCCATAAGGGATTAGATAAGGTTGTATATTTTGTATGGGTACATACAACCTAATTTTATTACTTTTGGCTATTTCTGTCAAGTTGTTTGTAATTACGGCTATCTATGTTAAATATTCCTAACTCGGCTCACTGAGCTTTCTGTACCTTTCAGTTCTACCCGATATGCATCCTCAGACAAAGCTGCCAGATGAGAATTATGAGTAACCATTATTATTTGTCTATTGAACATGGATGATGATTGTCGTACAAAGTCTCCAACATTGTAAATGTACTCTTCACTAACATGCTTTGCCGGCTCATCGAGTATCAAGGGGCCTTCAATTGAAGGCTTATGGGTCTGCATGAACGAAATTCTCAATGCAAGTGATACTATATCAACAACCCCTCCCCC
>JANKMX010000092.1 GCA_024649995.1 Gudongella sp.
CAATATGTTTTGATTACTAAAAAAGTAGCTCTAAACATATTATACGAGGAGTGATATGATGAGTGAATTAATTGACAATAGAAGTAAAAAGCCATATGACAAGGAAAAGCTGGAAAAACTCAAGGAGGTTATCAAGGAGCTGCACGAGGGCAGGACCGTGCAGGAGGTAAAGGCAAAGTTTGCCGATGTTCTTGAAGGCACTTCACCGCTGGACATATCCAGGATGGAGGTTGAGCTTGTAAAGGATGGATTGCCCATTGAGGAAATCCAGAATCTGTGTGATGTCCACGCAGAGGTTTTCAAGGGCTCCATAGAAGAGATCCATCATCCTGAGGAGGTCCCCGGACACCCAGTCTATACACTTCGTCAGGAAAACATGGCATTGACCAACATAATGGAGGAAGTCATTCCAGAGGACCTTGAGAGGTTCATGGATGATGATTCCGATGACAACAGATTTAAGCTTGTTGAGGACATAAATCTTCTCTGGGACATAGACAAGCATTACAGCAGAAAGGAAAACCTGATATTTCCATATCTTGAGAAGGCCGGAATAACCGCACCTCCACAGGTAATGTGGGGAGTGGACGATGAAATCAGGGAAAAGATAAAGGCCGCTAAGAAGGAGCTTGTTGAGTATTCAGGCAACAAAGACCTGGTCAAGAAGAAGATACTTGCAGCAACCGAGCAGGCTATTGACATGATATTCAAGGAGGAGAGCATCCTCTTCCCAATGACCCTGGATACCCTGACAGAGGACGAGTGGATAAAGGTATATGAGGGCTCTGAGGAAATTGGCTACGCAATAATTCCTCCACAAAAGGAATGGGAACTTAAGAGGGTCAATGTTGTAAAAACAGAAGAGGACAAGGGAATCACCGAGAGCGGCTTTGTGAAGTTTGAGACCGGGATACTTTCATCAAAGGAGCTTGAGTTGATGCTAAACCATATACCAGGAGACTTCACCTTTGTTGACAAGGACAATATTGTAAAGTACTTTTCACATGGCAAGGAGCGAATCTTTGCCAGAACAAAGGCGATAATAGGAAGAACCGTGGAGAATTGTCACCCACCAAAGAGTGCCCACATAGTGGAGGAGCTTGTGAACGACTTCAAGAATGGAAGTAAGGATTCCGAGAGCTTTTGGATCCAAATGGGAGACAAGTTCGTTCTTATTCAGTATTTTGCAGTAAGGGATGAGAATGGAGAGTTTATGGGAACTCTAGAGCATACAATGGATATTGCACCCCTAAGGGAGCTTGAAGGGGAAAAGAGATTGATGTCTTAGAATAGGAAGGATGGATAGAATCCTTAAGCGGAGGTGATTATTGTGAACAAGGTTTTAGTAATGCTGGCCAAGGGTTTTGAGGAGGTTGAGGCCCTAACGGTTGCGGATTACCTAAGGAGAACCGGAATTGAAGTCAATATGGTATCAACTGGGAAGGATCTGCAGGTTGAGGGAGCACATGGAATCAAGGTAGTTTGTGATATCACGGTTGAGGATATAAAGGAACCCTTGAATTATAGGGGGGTTTTCATCCCCGGCGGACTTCCCGGAGCAACAAATTTAAGGGATGATGCCAGAGTGATTGATCTGGTTAGAACTCTTGCAGACGGAGGGAAAATGATAGCCTCCATATGTGCCGGACCAATCGTGCTTTGCAAGGCGGGAGTAATAGACGGTAAAAAGGTTACAAGCTATCCTGGGTTTGCAAGGGATCTTGTGGGAGCTGTTTACAAGGAGGACCTGGTGGTGAGGGATGGAAACATAATCACCTCGAGAGGACCTGCAACAGCTGTCTACCTTGCAATGGAGATGATAAAATATCTTCAGGGTGAGGAAAAATTAAGAGAACTGAGAAAAGCCATCCTTCTGGATCTGGTGAATGAAAAGAAAAGGGGCTAGGCCCCTTTAATCTTTGGGTATCTGAAACCAGTTTAGATGTGATTTGTATCCAAATTGTAACACAAGAGACGGGAGAAATAATTGTAAATACACCTTATTTATAGTATTATATAATGTAGCATAAAAACAAATGAGGTGTATTATGAAAAAACAGTTTATTGCGGTGTTTATTGCCTCCTTCATTTTATTTGGTGCTTTTTATGGTATCCTGGCAAACACAATATTCAAGAATGATACGGTTGTTGCCACAGATCCAGATCCAGTAGAAACACCAGGTGGAGAAGAGGAGCCCGCTGAAGATGAGAAAAATGATATATTGTTCCTGCTTATGGGTGTGGATGCACAGGATGTAACACAGTCAAAGGGAACTAGAACCGATACAATGATGCTAACAAGCGTAGATCTTGATACCGGGAAGATAAGCATTCTTTCAATTCCAAGAGATACAAGGACAACAGTTCAAGGTAGACAGGACAAGATAAATGCAGCACATGCATATGGCGGAGCGGAGTATTCGGTAGAGGTAGTGGGGAATCTTCTTGATATTGACCTTGAATATTTTGTAAAGGTTGACTATCAGATTGTTCAGGACGTGGTAAATGCAATTGGAGGAGTTACCGTTGAGGTTCCATTCAACATGAGATACAGCGATCCAACTGCAGAACCTCCTTTGAACATCAATATAGACAAGGGAGTACAGACCCTTGATGGGAAAAATGCCCACGACTTTCTAAGATTCAGACACAACAATGCCATGACCGTAGGATATCCTGACGGGGATGTTGGAAGAACAAGGACACAGCAGTATTTTATGAAGGAGCTTGTAAAGCAGACCATAAAGCCGAGAAATCTTCTTAAGCTACCCAAGCTTGTGGAGACATACTTTGACAATGTGGAAACAAATATTCCAGTTGGCGTAATGCTTAAGGGGGCTCTTGCAGCAAACAAGATTGACGTGGAGTCAATGGAGACGGATACACTGCCTGGATCAGGAAGCTATATAGGTGGTATCAGCTACTATATCCATGATGGAGCTCTTTCGGAGGAAGTTGTCAGAAACATGTTCGGAAATTACTTAGTGGATTGATTTTTTGCCACAAGAATAATTAAAAGAGGTGTAATTATGCGAAGGGTAAGAAAGAAAGAACATATTGAAAACTATCTGAAGACTTCCTACAGGGGAGACACATTGCTGGGAGATGTTTTTATAGCCCACAATGCATTGCCAGATCTAAACTTTGAAGACATTGATACCAGCACCCAGTTTCTTGGTAAGAAAATCAACAATCCTATAATGATAAATGCAATGACAGGCGGCTCGGATTTTTCACAGGAAATCAACAAGGACCTTGCAACACTGGCAAAGGAGCTTGGAATTCCTATGGCCGTGGGATCTGAGACCATAGCCCTGGAGGATGAGGAAAGTGTTCAGTCCTTCAAGGTGGTAAGAGAGATTGTTGGTCCTGAAGGGATTGTGATAGCAAACCTAAGCGGTATAGCTTCAGTTGATGAAGCGAAAAAAGCAATTGAAATCATCCAGGGTGATGCCATTCAGCTTCATCTTAACCTCGCCCAGGAGCTTGTTATGGAAGAGGGAGACAGGGATTTCAGAGGCGTGCTGAAAAACATTGAAGCGATTGCAAAGAATGTGGACAAACCCCTGATAGTAAAGGAAGTAGGCTTTGGGATATCCTATGATGTAGGTAAAAGACTATATGATGCAGGGGTTAGATATATCGACATCTCCGGATACGGAGGCACCAACTTTATTGAAATAGAAAATCTGAGAAGCCATGAGGTTGATTTTTCGGAGCTGTATTCATGGGGAATCCCAACTGCTGCAGCCCTTGTACAGTGTAGAAGGCTGCCTGATGATGTAAGTCTCATTGCCTCCGGTGGAGTAAGAAATTCAATGGATATTGTCAAATCAATTGTTCTAGGAGCAGACATTGCTGCTGTAAGCGGTGAGCTGCTGGCATACTTGGTACATGGAGGCTATGCAAATGCCAAGGACTATCTTGAAAGCAACCTATATAAGCTGAAGGTATTGATGATGCTTCTAGGAAAGGGAAACATCCAGGAGCTTAAGAAAACTGATTATAAACTTACAGGTAAACTGAAGGAGATTATCTAGATTTTGGAGGGTTCCGGTGAGAACCCTTTTTTCGTACATAAAGGAGGGGTGCAAATGAAGCATAAGATTTTGGACAGACTTCACGAAGAGGATGACTTTTTGTCCGGAGAGAAGCTTTCTGAAGAATTTGGTTTAAGCAGAACTGCAATTTGGAAGCATGTCAAGGCTTTGAAGGAGGACGGTTATCAAATCGAGTCGGTCACCAGAAAGGGATATAGGCTTGTTGCATCCCCTGATATTGTAAATTATGATGAGATTAAGGAAATCCTTCATACTAAAATTGTTGGAAGCAAGGTGATCTATTTCAACTCCCTGGAATCAACAAACAAGACAGCCAAGGAGGTTGCTGCAGTCAACGACGAGGGTACGGTTGTTGTTGCTGAGCAGCAGACAAAGGGAAGGGGACGTCTTGGACGTGAATGGATATCACCCAACAGAAAGGGACTGTACTTTTCAGTGATCCTAAAACCCGATACGGATCCCACCAAGGTTGCCAAGCTGACCCTTATGGGGGCAGCAGCGGTGAATAGAGGACTTTTGGATATGGGGATAGAATCCCAGATAAAATGGCCGAATGATATTGTAATTAATGGGAAAAAGGTAGCTGGGATTCTAACGGAAATGAACTGTGAGCTGGGAACAATCAACCATATAATCATCGGGATTGGAATAAATGCAAACCAGTCCAAGGAAGAAATCCCATATGAATTAAGGGATAGTGCAACATCTCTCCTTATTGAGGGCAACAAGGCAATCAAGAGAAAGCAATTGTTTGCAGCTGTACTAAACAGACTTGATGAATTCTATCTTGATTTTTTGGAGGAGGAGAACATGGACAGGGTCCTTGAAATATGCCGGGATAACTCTGCGGTTATTGGAAAGGATGTTATTGTGATTCAGGGCAGCAATTCAAGAAAAGGGCATGTTGTTGGCATAAACCACGATGGCGAGCTTCAGGTGCGCTTTGACACAGGTCTTGAGACCGTGTTCTCAGGAGAGGTTTCAATCAGAAGAGAGAATGAATATATTTAGCATGCTGGAAGTCCAGCATGCCTTATTTTTTTTGTAGAATCTTACCCAGTCTGCTACCAAGGTAGGTGGCGACAAAAAGCTTCAACAGATCACCTGGGAGGAAAAGCAACAATCCCATGTTCAAAATTGCCATAAATGAGAAGCCGCTGTCCATTACGTAGTTAAGGATAAAGGCCATATATGGTATTCCTACTATGTACATGGAAAAGGTTGCTACTGCTCCTGCGACAAAAAAACCCACCGGTGTGTGATGTCTTTTAGAAAGCACCGAAGCAATGATGCTGGCAATTACGAAGCCTACAAGGAATCCAAAGCTGGGCTTTAGTATGGCTTGCAACCCTCCCGTAAAGCCAGAGAAAATCGGCACCCCCGCCAACCCTATTCCTATGTAGACAATTTGCGAAAGGGCAGCAGACCTTGGGCTTAAGAGAAAGCCTGCCAGGAGTACGAATAGGGTCTGCAGGGTTATGGGAACTGGTCCCAGGGGAATGGAGATGAATGCACCGATTGCTGTCAGTGCTGAAAAAAGAGATATTAAGGTTATTTCACGTGTTGAAATTTTCATATGGCCTCCTATTGTCAACCTAAATTTATAAATATAAGTTTACAATTAAAGTAAAAAAAAAGCAAGAAAAATATATTGACAAATAAAAATGAATTGTCTATACTGTGTATATACGATATAAACAGTATAGACGGTGGAGGTTGAAAATGAGAATTCTAATATCAAATAGCTCCGATGAACCAATATATACTCAGATATTCAATCAGATAAAGGACCAGATCATAAGAGGAGAACTGGATGCAAGTGAACAGCTGCCCTCAATCAGGGGTCTGGCCAAGGACCTTCAGATTTCGGTCATCACAACCAAGAGGGCATATGAAGAGCTGGAGAGGGAAGGGTTTGTTGAAACAATACCCGGCAAGGGAAGCTATGTTGCACCCCAAAACAGGGAGCTTATAAGGGAACAGAGGCTCAGGATAATAGAAAGCTCCCTTGTGGATGTTGTTAGGGAAGGCAAGCTTATGGGCCTGGATTACAAAGAGATTGAAGAGATGTTGAGAATTCTCTATGAGGAGGAGTAGAAATGCTTGAAGTGAAGAATCTATCAAAGAAATTTAAGGAAGGCTTTCAGCTTGAGGACATATCCTTTAAGCTTGAACCCGGATATATAATGGGATTCATTGGTCCGAACGGTTCAGGGAAAACCACCACAATCAACCTGATCATGAATCTAATGAAGAGGGATTCGGGGTCAGTTAAGATCTTTGGTGAGGACATAACAGCGAACGAAAAGGAAATCAAGAACAGGATAGGGTTTGTATATGATGAAGCCCACTTCTATGACGACCTTACCCTGGAGCAGATGAAAAAGATAATAGCTCCTTTCTACAAGGAATGGAATGAGAGTCTATATAGGGATTATATTGATAAGTTTGAACTGGACCCAAGAATGAGAATCAAGAAACTATCGAAAGGCATGAAGACAAAGTACTCTCTGGCCCTGGCCTTAAGCCATAATGCGGATCTTATAATCATGGACGAACCCACATCCGGACTCGATCCCATTTTCAGAAAAGAGATATTGGACATACTCTATGACATAATCCAGGACGAAAGAAAATCAATATTCTTTTCAACACATATCACAACGGACCTTGAGCAGATCGCTGATTACATAACCTTCATCAACAAGGGTAAAATGGTTTTTTCAAAACCCAAGGACGAGATAATGGAGGAGTTCAAGATTGTAAAGGGTGACTCAAGAAACCTTACTCCTGATGTGAGGGAAAGGTTCATAAAGCTCAGGGAGACCGGCTATGGGTTTGAAGGACTTACAAGGGAGGCAACAAGACTTAAAGCCATGCTGGATGATAACACACTGGTTGAAAATGCATCATTGCAGGACATCATGTACTATATGAGAGCGGAGGGATAGGGATGGGTCCATTAATTATGAAGGATATAAGACTCATAATCTCAAACAGGGCTACACAGATATTTCTGCTGATGTACATTCCCTTCCTGCTTATCATTGCAGGCTTTGACTTCAGGGCTGAGTACATGTACATGGTGGTCCTTATAACGGGAGCATATATGATAACAATACTTAGCTTTTCATATGAGATTGGAAGGGGAACCAATCAGTTGCTTCTCTCCCTTCCTGTCAGGAGAATGGACATAGTTACAGCCAAGTACATTTTTGTGTTTGCAGCATTCATCTTATCCGGAATT
>JANKMX010000093.1 GCA_024649995.1 Gudongella sp.
ATCACCTCTTTAATCCCAACTTATTTAGTTGGTATTCCTAATATAGTATAGTATATCCGGGTAATCTTGTCAACATTGAAAAGCACATAAGGCCGGGAAAATTCCCAGC
Organism: Gudongella sp.; assembly: GCA_024649995.1. Lineage (GTDB taxonomy): Bacteria > Bacillota > Clostridia > Tissierellales > Tissierellaceae > Gudongella. Next base: position 110 of record JANKMX010000093.1, read on the forward strand.
CTTATGTTTGGATTACTAGTCCTGTATATTAAGTTTCTTTCTTAGGCTATTTAGCATGTCCGCAGTCATGTCATCCAGCAGGAATTCCGGATTCCAATCCCATTGTGCCCTAGCCTCAGAATCATCCAATGAATTTGGCCATGAATCTGCAATTGCCTGTCTTACGGGATCAACATCATAGTCCAGCTTAAATTCAGGAATATGCTTTCTGATGGAATGGGCCATATCCTCCGGATCAAAGCTCATTGCAGTGATGTTGAAGGCGTTTCTATGCCTAAGTCTCGATGGATCGGCCTCTAGAAGCTGAACTATTGCGTTCAAGGCATCCGGCATGTACATCATGTCCATCTTTGTTCCCTTGTCTATGAAGCTGGTGTATTTCTTCTGCTTCAGAGCCTCATAGTAAATGTGAACAGCATAGTCTGTGGTTCCTCCACCTGGAAGGGTGTCGTTGGAAATCAGACCAGGGAATCTAACTCCCCTTGTGTCCACTCCAAACTTGTTGAAGTAGTAGTCACAAAGGTTCTCTCCTGCCACCTTTGTAACACCGTACATGGTTCCAGGTCTCATTATTGTATCCTGTGGCGTCTTATCCTTTGGCGTGTTCTCCCCAAAGACTGCAATGGAGCTTGGAGTGAAAACTGACAGGTCCTTCTCCCTTGCAAGCTCAAGAACATTGTAGAGTCCGTTCATGTTTACATCGTAGCACAGCTGTGGCTTAGCCTCACCAACAGCCGACAGTATTGCAGCAAGGTTAACTATGGTATCGATCTTGTACCTGTCAACAATCTCCCCCATCTTTTCCCTGTCCAGAACATCCAGCATTTCAAAGGGTCCGCTCTCTATCAGGTCCTTGTGTGTATCCTTTGCCTGCATATCACTCATTACGACATTATCATTGCCGTAGATGTCTCTCATCTTTTTGGTGAGCTCTGAACCTATTTGTCCAAGTCCACCGGTTATAAGGATTTTCCTCATATATTTAATGCACCTCCGTTGATTTTGAATTACTTCGTCTACATTATAACATACTTGAAAAAAATTCATACACCTATTGAAGAATCCAGAATATTAAAATTGTATAGAATCTTTAAAGTACTTGGTCTATTCCACTATGACTGTAGCATATTCCAAGGGTCTTTGGACCCAGATGGGCACCTATGACCGGACCCAGCTCATCAATTGAAATCCTTGCTCCAGGGTAGGCTTGCTGTAGGGTTTGGGAGAGTTTTTCTGCCTCTTCCGCATTTGTGACATGACAAAGAGATATACGTTCCACCCCTTCAGGGATGTAGGTCATCAATCTGCTTAAGGCCTTTTTTCTGCCCCTTATCTTCTCAACAAGCTGAAGCTCACCCTGAATCAGTCGTATTACAGGCTTTATGCTCAATATGTTGCCAATCCCAGCCTGGAAAGATGATAGCCTTCCTCCCCTGCTCAGGTACTCCAATGTATCTGTTGTAAGAACTATGCCCAGGTTGTTCTTCCTATTTTCAAGCTCCTGCCTAATTTGGTCGGCATCCAAGCCATCCTTTGCCATCTCTACGGCATCCTCTGCCAGAAATCCCAGTGTCGCAGCGGCTCCAAGGCTATCAACAACCTTTATGTTTTCCGGATCTACCATTTCAGCCGCCATTTGTGCGCTTGAATAGGTCCCGCTTATTTTCGATGAAAGGGTCACCACAACAATCTGGTCATAGCTTTTCAGTGCCTCATCATATGCTGCTGCAAAGTCCCCAACCGCAGGCTGACTTGTTGTTGGAAAGAACTCAGTGGATTGAAGCTTTGAGTAGAATTCATGGAATTCACCCTTCAGCCCCTCCTTGTACTCCTCCCCATCAAATACATAATTCAAAGGGACTATTGTTATATCCATCTTATCTATGTACTCCTTGTCCAAATAGCTTGTACTGTCTGTAATTATTTTTATTTTCATATACGCACCTCCGAAATTTCAAAAAAAATAATGATTCTGTTAAAAATTCAACAGAATCATTATTGCATAATTTCTTCTATTTTACAACAATATTGTATATCTTTCCTGGAACGTAAATTTCCTTGACTATGGTCTTGCCATCCAGGAATTTTGTTATTGCAGGAACCTGGTCAACCTTGTTCATCAGGTTTTCCTTTGCTTCGTCCAGGGCAACTGTTATGGTTCCCCTAACCTTTCCATTTACCTGTACTGGAAGATCTATTACCTTGTCTATTGTCTTTTCCTCATCATATTCAGGCCAGGTTGTCTGGAAGAGTCTACCTTCTATACCCACTGTCTCCCAAAGCTCCTCAGTTATGTGTGGTGCAACAGGGTTTAGAAGCACAAGATAGGTTTCAAAATCCTTCCTGCTTATTGAGCCATGATCGTTGAACTCATTTAGAAGTGACATCAGCGCAGCTATCCCTGTATTGAACTTTAGGGTCTCAAAGTCTTCGCTCACCTTCTTTATTGTCTTGTGGATCGAGGATTCAAGGTCTTCCGTATACTTATCTCCATCCTGAAGGATTTCCTGAAGTCTCCATACCCTGTCAAGGAATCTTCTACAGCCCTTTACTCCGTTTTCAGACCAGGGAACACTCTTTTCGAAATCTCCTATGAACATCTCATAGGTCCTCAGGGTGTCCGCTCCGTAATCATTGACTATATCATCAGGATTAACAACATTTCCCCTGGATTTAGACATTTTTTCATTGTTGTCTCCAAGAATCATTCCATGGGATGTCCTTTTTGAATATGGCTCCGGTCCTGGCACCACTCCAATGTCATAAAGGAACTTGTGCCAGAATCTTGAGTAAAGAAGGTGCAGGGTTGTATGCTCCATCCCTCCGTTGTACCAGTCAACAGGCATCCAATAGTCAAGAGCTTCATCGGATGCAAACTTTTCACTGTTGTGTGGATCGGTGTATCTTAGGAAATACCAGGATGAACCAGCCCATTGAGGCATTGTGTCAGTCTCCCTGTGTGCATCCTTTCCACATTTAGGACAGCTTGTGTGAACCCAGTCGTGGATATTGGCAAGTGGAGATTCACCAGTCTCAGTAGGCTCGTAGTTGTCCACCTCTGGAAGCAGCAATGGAAGTTCTTCCTCAGGGATTGGAACCCATCCGCAATCATCACAGTGGACCAAGGGTATTGGCTCTCCCCAGTATCTCTGTCTTGAGAAAACCCAGTCCCGCAGCTTGTAATTGATTTTCTTCTCTCCAAGGCCCTCTTCCACAAGCCAGTCTATCATCTTTTGGATTGCTTCCTTGACCTCCATTCCATCTATGAATCCTGAATTTACAAGAATTCCAGAATCAGTGTCAGTGTAGGCTTCTTTCTCTATATCTCCGCCTTTGATTACCTCAATTATTGGAAGATCAAACTTACTGGCAAACTCCCAGTCTCTCTGGTCGTGTCCTGGAACGGCCATAATTGCTCCTGTACCATAGGTCATAAGGACATAATCCGATACCCAAAGAGGAATCTCCTTGCCTGTTGCTGGGTTGATTGCCGTCAGACCCTTCAGCTCCACACCTGTCTTGACCTTTGAAAGCTCTGTTCTTTCGAAATCACTCTTATTCAAAACCTCGTCAGCGTAGGACCTGACCTGGTCTATGTTTTCAATTCTATCTGCGTATTTCTCAATAAGTGGATGTTCCGCAGCTATGACCATATAGGTGGCTCCAAAGAGGGTGTCTGGTCTTGTTGTAAAGACCCTCAGCTTGTCATCTCCACCGGAGATCACGAAGTCCAGCTCGGCTCCTACTGATTTCCCAATCCAGTTTGTCTGCTGAATCTTGACTCTCTCAATGTAATCCACAAGATCAAGGTCGTTTATCAGCCTTTCAGCATACTCGGTTATCTTCAGCATCCATTGATTCTTGACCTTTCTTACGACCTCGCTGCCGCAACGCTCACAAACACCTCCAACAACCTCCTCGTTGGCCAATCCAACCTTACAGGATGTACAGAAGTTTATTGGGAATTCTTGCTTGTATGCAAGTCCCTCCTCAAATAGCTTCAGGAATATCCACTGGGTCCATTTGTAGTACTCAGGGTCAGTGGTGTTTACCTCCCTGGACCAATCAAAGGAAAAGCCTATTGACTTAAGCTGGCTCTTGAATCTTTCGATGTTCTTCTCAGTCACGATTCTTGGATGGATCTTGTTCTTTATTGCAAAGTTTTCAGTGGGTAGTCCAAATGCATCCCAGCCCATGGGGAACAGAACGTTGTATCCCTGGTATCTTCTTTTCCTGGCCACTATGTCAAGGGCCGTATAGGGTCTTGGGTGTCCCACGTGAAGACCGTTTGCAGATGGATACGGGAACTCCACCAGGGCAAAGAATTTCGGTTTCTCACTGTCGTTTGTGGCCTTGTACACCTCTTCCTGATCCCAGATATCCTGCCACTTTTTCTCAATATCCTTTGGATTGTACTCTCTCATTGAATGACCTCCTTAAATTTCAAAAAATAAAACCTTTCATCCCCATAGAGACGAAAGGTTATTCCGCGGTACCACTCTTATTGATTAATCCACTTTATGACCCTTAACGGTGACTGCCGTCCAGGACTTACACCCTGGAAACTCCGAGATGAGTTCAAGTGCTTCATATACTGCTTTTCACCACCCAGCAGCTCTCTATAATGAATCCACACCCTACTTGTTCTCTTCAATGTTTGTCTGATTTAGCTTTGATTATAGCAAATACGGGTTTCCTTAGCAAGATTTTTTTAGAATTCGGCTGAATTTACAGTTCTAGGGAATGGTATCACGTCTCTGATATTTGACATTCCAGTGATGTACATCACTGCACGTTCAAAGCCCAAGCCATAGCCTGCATGCTTTGTACCGCCGTATTTCCTAAGCTCCAGGTACCACCAGTAATCCTCAGGATCCATTCCAATGTCCCTGATCTTCTGCTCAAGCACCTCAAGACGTTCCTCCCTTTGACTGCCTCCGATGATCTCCCCGACTCCTGGAACCAGAAGGTCCATGGCAGCAACTGTCTTGTTGTCCTCATTCACTCTCATGTAGAAGGCCTTTATTTCCTTTGGATAGTCAATAACAAATACAGGCTTGTTGAATATCTTCTCGGTTATATATCTCTCATGCTCTGTCTGAAGGTCCATTCCCCATTCAACTGGGTACTGGAACTCCTCTCCCGACTGGAGCAGCTTTTCAATGGCCTCTGTATATGTGATAACGCCAAAGTCTGATTGTACAATCTTTGTAAGTCTTTCAATTATGCCTTTGCTTACAAAGCTGTCAAAGAACTCCATTTCCTCTGGTGCATTGTCAAGAACATACTGGATCATATATTTAAACATGTCCTCGGCAAGCTCCATGTTGTCCTTAAGCTCCGCAAATGCTATTTCTGGCTCTATCATCCAGAATTCAGCAGCATGCCTAGGAGTGTTTGAGTTCTCAGCCCTGAAGGTCGGACCAAAGGTGTAGGTGTTTTTGAATGCCAGGGCAAATACCTCAGCTTCAAGCTGCCCACTAACAGTCAGATGTGTTCCCTTTCCAAAGAAATCCTTTGAAAAATCAACACTTCCATCCTCAGCTCTTGGAACATCGTCAAAGTCCAGTGTGGTAACCCTGAACATTTCCCCGGCTCCCTCGGCATCAGAACCTGTTATGATTGGAGGATGTGCGTAGATAAAGCCTCTTTCCTGGAAAAACCTGTGGATTGCATATGCCAGGATTGACCTTACCCTGAATACTGCACTGTAGATGTTGGTCCTTGGTCTAAGATGTGCTATGGTTCTAAGGTACTCAAGTGTGTGTCTTTTCTTTTGGATTGGATAGTCGCTGGTTGATTCGCCTTCAAGAGCAATTCCCTCCGCCTTGATTTCAAAGGGCTGCTTGGCTCCTGGAGTCTGAACCAGTGTACCTTCCACGATAATAGCTGAATAGATTGCAAACTTTTCAATTTCCTTGAAGTTTGTTAAGGTATCGTCATAAACAATCTGGATATTCTTAAAGAATGATCCATCGTTCAATTCGATAAAGCCAAAAGCCTTTGAAGATCTGGATGTTCTGATCCAGCCTTCAAGTCTTACTTTCTTGCCCATGTAATCTTCGGTGTTCCTGAAAATATCCTTTACTGATAATTTCATCCCATTACCTCCCTGTTAGTTTTAAATAAAACAAAAACCCTCCATCCTTATAATAAGGACGAAAGGTTATCTTCCGCGGTACCACCCTGTTTGCTGTGAGCCTCTTTGACACTGTTAACGGTGTGCTGCCGTCCAGGCCTACTTGGATCCTATCCTTTCGGTTGGAGACTCGTGGGTGTTCTTCAGCAGAGGCTTCGTGCCGGCGTCTCACTGTTGCCGGCTCCCTTGGACTACTTCCTGTGCCTACTCTCCCCTTCAAAGTCGGGTTTCTTTTAGATTATTATAAATTGAAGGCCAGTGTTTGTCAAGAAGAAGGAAGATATTTCACTATTAATACTCCTGATTGTATAGCCCTCAGGTGTTTGCACACAGTTCTCGATTCAAGTCCGATTAAAATCTCGCTCTCGTTTTCTCCGTTGATTCCTATGCCGCTTCGCTTGGAGGAATCAAAGCACTTCGAAATCCTCGCTGGATTTTAAAGTCGTTCTTTCATATAAACTGTTTAGCAAAGCACCTTTCAGGCTTTAGGTGGTTGTAGTCCTCATAATAGAAAACGATTAGCAAGTTAAATCTCTACGCAAGGTCGAGATGACAACTGGGTCGAGCTTTTGGGCTAAAGATCCTTCGGCAAGCCTCAGGATGACAGATAGCATTAGCCCAGAAGATTAGCAAGGAAAGTATCAATGAATAGCGAACATATGGAAATCTCAGCTAAGATTATTCACTCGAAGTGAGAAAATCGATTTGACTTGCATGTCTGAGCGAAGCGAGTTTGCTAGTCAATTTTCGAAACGAGTGTGATGAATCTCTGAGATTGAATCCGAGAGCGGTTCATTATACTTTCCGAGGATAAATTCGAGATCTCTCCACAAGGTCGAGATGACAATTGGGAAGGCTTTAGGGTCTAAGATCCTTCACATTCGTTCAGGATGACAATAGGATTTGTTCTCTATTTCCGGTACGAGTTCAGGACATAGGTAACAAAAAACTTCAA
>JANKMX010000094.1 GCA_024649995.1 Gudongella sp.
CCGGCCCAAACTCCAGCTCGGTGTGTTTATGACTCTGAAAGTTTTCTAGAATTATCTTTCTTACATGTCTCATGTCACACCTAATATCCTTTCATCTGGGAATTTGCAATACGTCTTAAAGCTTCCTCCTTGACCTCATCAGAAACTCCCTCTGAGAGGGTAACCTCAAGAAGTATGTCATTTAGATCCATCTTTTCAAAATCCATTGCGGAATCAATGGATTGTTTGAATTGCACTATTCTTTCACTCCTAAACATACAGTTTTCCATTTCAGTTCTATCCAATACATCTTCTCCGGGTTTTGCGGATTTTAATGGCTGCATTTCGATATTTATCTTTGAACCAAGGTTCAATATAGCAACTTGTGGAGTTCTCTCAATTTCCTTCAAGCTGTTTGTTACTCTGACCAAACTCCCTGGATTAACAAAATATTTGCCATTTTTTTCAATTGTCTTGAATCCAGCATGATAATGTCCAGACAATGTTATGTCAGCTGCCGTGTCTAATATATCGTCAACTAGAGTATATGGAATGCCTTTGACAAAGGGTCTGTCCAAAAGCATACCATGGACTACATGTATTGAATAATTAACATTTTCAGGAACATTTCTTAATATATACCCTTCTGGTGTTGAATCTATATCATAGGTATATGGCAGACTTGTAAGGCCGACCCTAATACCCATTTCTTCTATTATAATCGGCTTCTCTCTTGGAATAACCTTAATAAAGTCCAAACTTTTTAGAAGACCCAACATTGTCCTATCAATTGTTACAGGATTATGCCCAAATATGTCATGATTCCCGCTTACAATGTAGATAGGCTTTTCAATATCCTTAAGTATTGTAGTGAACCTGCTGACCACTGATATGGAAATATCAGGCCTGTCAAATAGGTCCCCCCCATGGATTACAAAATCAATATCTTTCTCCTTGACAATTGAAACAATTTCTCTAAATTTCTCTTCAAGACTTTCCACAAAGTCATCTTTTCTGTTTTTAGGATTAGTGCCTTTGATATGTGTATCGGTGAAATAAAGTATTCGCATATAAACCTCCATATACTTCAAGCCTCCTATTCAGGAGGCTTGATTTCACTATTTCTCAGGTGGTACTTCTTTTTCATCATTTGACTCAAGACCAAATTCTTTCCTTATCTTATGTTCAAGCTCCATGGCCAACTCAGGATTTTCTCTAAGGAATTCCTTGGAATTCTCCCTACCTTGTCCAAGTTTCTGATCATTATAGCTAAACCAGGATCCAGCTTTGTTTACAATTCCACAGGAAACTCCAGTATCGATAATGCTACCCTCCCTGGAAATTCCCTTGCCATACATTATGTCAAATTCAGCCTGTTTGAAGGGAGGTGCAATCTTATTCTTCACAACTTTTACCCTTGTTCTGTTTCCAAGTATCTGGTCACCCTGTTTTATGGATTCTATTCGTCTTACGTCCATTCTTACACTTGCGTAGAACTTTAAGGCCCTACCGCCTGATGTGGTCTCTGGATTTCCAAACATTATTCCAACCTTTTCACGAAGCTGATTTATAAAAATACAGGTTGTGTGTGATTTGTTTATTGCCCCAGCAAGCTTCCTAAGTGCCTGTGACATTAATCGAGCCTGCAATCCCACATGGCTGTCTCCCATTTCACCCTCAATTTCCGCCTTGGGTACAAGGGCAGCGACGGAGTCTATAACTGCAACATCAACAGCTCCACTTCTTACAAGGGCTTCTGTTATTTCCAAAGCCTGTTCACCAGTATCTGGCTGTGATATTATAAGGTTTTCTATATCTACCCCTAGCTTCTTTGCATAGCCAGGATCAAGTGCATGTTCAGCATCGATAAATGCAGCTATACCGCCTTTTTTCTGAGCTTCTGCTATGATGTGAAGTGCTATGGTTGTCTTACCTGAAGACTCTGGTCCATAAATCTCTACAATTCTTCCTCTGGGAACTCCACCTATTCCAAGAGCTATATCCAGGTCCATTGACCCGGTTGGTATGTAGTCCAGGTCCAATTTAGCGTCTTCTCCCAATCTCATAATAGATCCTTTGCCAAATTGCTTTTCTATCTGACTTAATGCCAGGTCCAGTGCTTTCTTTCTATCGTTGTTCTCAGCCATAATATCTCCAGTTATACTGGATTCACCCCTTTCGCTTATTCGAACACTAGTTCTTTTATATATATGTTACACTACTGCTCAATTGAAGTCAACTTATTATTTAAAAATTTGTATAAATTCCAAAGGGCAAAATTTGATGATCGTTCTTGGATCGTATCCCTGCTTCCTGAAAATATCCTTTCAAAGATATCATGACTGTCTTTGGATTTTATGCAAACATAAATCAGTCCAGTCTTAATACTGGGGTCATTATCCGGACCAGCATAGCCAGTGGTTGAAACCACAATATCTGCATTGCTTTTTTTCATCAATCCTAAAGCCATCTGGTAAGCAACTTCCTCACTGACTGCTCCAAATGCATCTAAAGCTTCTCTTGAAACCTCTAGCTCATTAATCTTGGAATCATTGCTATAAGTTACTAGTCCTCGGTCAAAGGTTTTTGAGGCTCCTGGTACGCTAGTTAATTTTCTTGACAGATTCCCACCAGTAACTGATTCACATACTGATATTTTCATTTTATTATGGATCAGCATCTCAATAATTGTGCCTTCAATTGATGAAACTCCATACCCGTAGATATGTTCTCCTATTTCCCTCTTTATGGAATCAACTATTTGCTCAGATTCCATTTCAAGCTTTAATCTATCCATTCCTCTACCGATGACCTTTATTTCAACACTACCGGAACCTGCATAGGTGGTTATCGTAAAATCAGGATAGGATAAATCCAATTGCTTTAATTGAGTTTCCAGTGTAGATTCACCCAAACCAGAAGTATTGATAGACTTAACAATTATGATATGATCATCTTTGATTAAATTTACAACCTTTTCTTCAAACATTGGCTTCATTTCCCTTGGAGGTCCTGGCATCATGATGATTTTCCTCTTGTTCCATTCCATGAATATCCCAGGAGCTGTCCCACGTGGATTGTCAATGAACTCAGAACCTTCAGGCTTCATTGCCTGTTTGAGATTGTTCAGGGTCATATCTCTTTTGGAATAGGCGAAAAAATGTCTAATGTGCTCTTCCATATTGATATCCGATACAAGTGTTCTGCCTGTAACATTCGCCAGGGCTTCCTTGCTGAGGTCATCATCAGTTGGCCCAAGTCCTCCTGTTGTCAATATGATGTCTACCCTCTCCATGGCCAAGGCAAGTACATTCTCCAGTCTTTCATAGTCATCATCAACCGAGGTATGATAAACTGTTTCAATTCCAAGCTCCATAAGACGTCTAGATAGATATGCAACATTTGTATTCAATATGCTGCCAAGCATTATTTCTGTTCCAATTGTAATGATTTCGGCTTTCATTAATACATCTCCAATCAAATATCTTTCATGTTCAGGGTCCCGATATTTCGCACTATGTAGTCAATACCGGATATGACTGTCAATATCAGAGCGATGTAGAGCATTATCTGGTCCATGGGTATGGATAGGTAGCTAAATGGATAATTGCCAAGCAATAATAATACTATTGCTATAAGCTGTGATATGGTCTTAAGCTTTCCCCATGGGCTGGCTGCAATTGTAACTCCCTCTGAAGCTGCAATTATCCTGAAGCCGGAAATGGTGAATTCTCTTGTTATGATTATTATCACAACCCATGAGGGAATGACCCCAGTACCTACCAAAAGGATCAAGGCTGCAGAGGTGAGAACCTTATCAGCCAATGGATCAACAAACTTCCCAAAGTTGGTTACAAGATTTCTACTGCGTGCAATGTATCCATCCAATGTGTCTGTAAGGGATGCAAACACGAATATGGCTGCAGAAATATAGGTGGTTCCAGGGCTTTCAATAATGAAAGAAACCACGAAAATCGGAACTAGAAAAACTCTGAATAAGGTAATTCTATTGGCCAGATTCATCTGTCAACTCCCCCATTAGATCATATTCCAGATATTCATCAGCTCTAACAAATACAATGTCACCGGCATCATGTACTTCATCGGATCTGAAATAAATCACTCCGTCAATTTCAGGGCTATCCATGAAGCTCCGACCTATATACATGCCTTCCTCTGCAAGCTCCTCCACCAGGACCTTGTAAACTTTCCCTACCTTTTGGCTCATAAGACCCTCTGATATTGCTCTTTGGAGTTCCATCAACCTGTCCCTGCGCATTTCCTTAACATTTTCCTCTATATGACCGGACATGTTGAAGGCTGGTGTGTTCTCCTCCTTTGAGTATGTGAATACACCTAGCTTGTCAAATTTTACATCTGCAATGAAGTCATACAGCTCCATGAAATCATCATCTGTTTCCCCAGGGAAACCTACTATGAATGTTGTTCTTAGAACTATGTCAGGAATCTCTTTCCTTAATTTTTCTATTGTATTTCTTATACTTTCCTTTGTGGTTCTTCTGTTCATCATTTTCAGTACACTGTCACTTGCATGCTGAAGGGGCATGTCCAGGTAATGGGCAACCTTTGAATTTCGCTTGATGCTTTCTATAAGCCTGTCATCAATATTGTCCGGATAGAGGTACAAGAGTCTTATAAACTCCAATCCTTCAATATCATTCAATTTACCAATCAACAGATGCAAGCTGAAATTGCCATACAGGTCTATTCCATAATCAGAAGTATTCTGGGCAATCAGAATTATTTCCTTTACGCCCTGGCTTGCAAGATACTGAACCTCTGAAATAATATCCTCCATCTTTCTACTTCTATGCTTTCCCCTCAGTGCTGGAATGATGCAGTATGTGCAAAGGTTGTCGCAGCCTTCTGAAATTCTAACATAGGCCGTTGGAGAGCTAACAATCCTATTCACTCCCTCAAGATAGGAGCTGTCAACATCATTGGACTGGATGATTCTTTCTTCTTTCTTCAAACCATTCAGAATGCTGTTTAGATCCTTGATGTTTCCAGTACCCATTATTGCATCGACTTCAGGCATTTCATCCATCAGTTCATCTGAATATCTCTGCGCCAGGCAACCTGCAAGTATAAGATGCTTACATCTACCTTCGGTCTTGTATTTGGACATTTCAAATATTGTATCGATTGATTCCTCTTTTGCTGCTTCGATAAAACCACATGTATTCACAATAATAACATCTGAATCCATTGGATTCTCGGAATAATTGAAGTTTTCCTTGTCAAGTATGCTCTGCATAAGTTCTGAGTCAACCTCATTCTTGGAACATCCAAGTGTTACTATGTTAACCGTTTGCTTGTTCATTTAATCTCTCCTAATCCTCTTCTAAATCGTCTTCACTGACAAGTACTTTTCTAGGCTTGCTTCCTTCGAAGCCTCCAACTATCCCTCTGGTTTCCATCTCATCTATCAATCTAGCAGCTCTGGCATAGCCTATGCGGAGCTTTCTCTGGAGAAGAGATATGGAGGCTACCCCTTCATTGACAACCAGGCTCACAGCCTCCGAGAGAAGTTCATCTGTTTCATGCATGTCAATATTTTTAATATTCTGTACAATCTCAATGACATCCTCATCATACATTGTTTCATTTTGATTTTGTAAAAATGATACTACCTCTTCAACCTCTTTGTTGGATATGAAAGCACCCTGCAATCTCACAGGCTTTGAATAGCTTGAAGGGTAGAAAAGCATATCGCCCTGGCCAAGAAGCTTTTCAGCTCCAGCCATATCAAGGATGGTTCTTGAGTCAACCTGTGAGGACACAGCAAAACTTATTCTAGATGGTATGTTTGCCTTTATGGTACCTGTAATTACATCCACAGATGGTCTCTGAGTCGCTACGATCAAATACATTCCAGCTGCCCTTGCCATCTGTGCCAGTCTGGCAATGTAGTCTTCAATTTCCTGTGCTGCAACCATCATCAGGTCAGCTAGCTCATCTATTATTATTACTATCTTTGGTAGTTTTTCACCGTCTTCCCCATGCTTCTCATTGTACGACCTGATATCCCTTACATTGTTTTTTGCGAATAGCTTGTAACGCTTCTCCATCTCGCCAACTGCCCAATTAAGTGCAAATGCGGCCTTTTTGGCATCTGTAACTACAGGAATGAGCAAATGGGGTATTCCATTATATACACTCAGTTCAACAACCTTTGGATCAATAAGCAGCAGTTTTACATCATCAGGTGAACTCTTATAGGCAAGACTCATAATTATGGTGTTAATGCAAACACTCTTACCTGAGCCTGTGGCACCAGCTATCAAAAGATGTGGCATCTTATCTATTGATGAAACCACAACCTTTCCATTTATGTCCTTTCCCAGAGTCAAGGGTATGTCTGTTTTCACATCAGCAAATTCCCTTGACTGGATTAGCTCCTTGAAAAGCACCATATCCTTGACCTTGTTGGGAACCTCAATGCCAACAGCTGCTTTCCCTGGTATGGGAGCTTCGATTCTAATATCTGAAGATGCAAGACTCAAGGCTATGTTGTCAGAAAGTGAAACAATTCTGCTCAGCTTTATACCAGGTGCGGGTGACAATTCATAGCAGGTTATGGTTGGTCCAACATTGATATGGGATACAGTTGCTTCGATTCCGAAATTTTTCATAGTTTCTTCGATCATTCTGGCATTATCAAGTATCAGTTTCCTGTCGTTTGATTCGCCCTTCTTTCCAGGTGAATTCAAAAGGGAGATCGGAGGTATCCGGTATACTACCTTTTGAGCCTGCTCTTGTTTTTCCTTCACCTGTGAATCAATCTGAACAGCTTCCTTCTGGACGCTCTCCTCATCAAGCCTGATTGGTTTCTTCCTAGTTGTTTTCTGCTGATGTTCCTCGATTTCATTAGATTGATTTTCCGAGGAATAGTCTGTTATTTTTATTTGCTCATCATCATTTCTGAACTCTTTTAAACTGTTCTTGATTGAACCATCTGATACTGCCTTTGACTTTTTACCTGTAGCGGCGGTATCTATTTG
>JANKMX010000095.1:0-1903 GCA_024649995.1 Gudongella sp.
TTTTAAGAGATTCAGCGAACACAAGATTAAAATAACAGTTGCAAAGCATAATCACGGATACATAGGTTACTGTATATCAACAATAAGTGATGTAAATGGTGAAATAGCATCAATTCATATAGATGAATCCTACAGAGGAATTGGTGTCGGGAGAAGACTAGTGGTCGATCACCTCAATTGGATGAAAGAAGGCAAATGCAAAACAATGGGAGTGACAGTATCTCAAGAAAACGTTAGTACAATTAGTTTTTATAAAAAGTTGGGTTTCTACCCAAACACCTTATATATGCAGCAAAAGTTTTAATGTAGGAAGGCAATTATCAAGAGATAATGAATAAGTCATAGTATGATTATAATTTCAACTGTGGATATATCAGTACCACTTGCAAGAATAGATGGTTCCATCAAATTTTATAGGGTATTACATAATTAAAGTATTCATGGAGGTGAATGTATGAGAAATCTAAAAAGAATATCTTTAATTTTAGTCGTAACCTTAACATTAGTGGCATCAGTTTCATTTGCAAGTACAAATTTTACCGACGTAGATAACCATTGGGCTGAAACCTACATTGATTACCTGGCATCTGAAGGTTTGATCAGTGGTTTTCCAGATGGTACCTTCAAACCAAATGAGACATTGACAAGAGCACAGGTCAGTTCAATACTTTCAAACGAGCTGAGCCTTAGTCCAGTCCCTGCAAGCTTTCCGGATGTATCGGCTTCACACTGGGCAAATGGCCATATTGGTGCTGTAGTATCCCAGGGGATAATGAACGGCTACCCGGATGGTAGCTTCAGGCCAGACAACCCTATGACAAGAGCTGAGGTTTCTGCTGTAATCGCTGCAGCTTACAACATGACCCAAAGCACTTCAAATAGTCCATTTAGCGATTTAGACCAAAATCACTGGTCATTTTCAAATGTTATGGCTCTTGTGGATGACTATGTAATCTCTGGTTACCCAGACGGTACCTTCAGGCCCAACAACTCAATGTCCAGAGCTGAATTTTCCGTGGTCATGAGCAAGGCAATAAATCCGCAGTTTACCCAGGAGGCAGCTCTCACATCTGAGGCTCTTGACATAGCCCAGATTCTTAAGGATGAAGATATGGCCGCACTTGCGGGCTATGCTCACCCAGTGGATGGAATAAGGTTTTCACCATACTACTATATAGAGAATAGCCATCAGGTGTTCACTGCTGCTCAGATTCCAAATCTGCTTGCCGATAACAGTGTATATTTCTGGGGTATTCAGGATGGGTCAGGTTTTGACATTGACGAGACACCACAGGACTACTTTGACAGGTATGTAAATGCCAGGGACTTCACGTCTCCTGATGAGACTGTCTACAACAATGTCATAGCCAGGGGAAATCTGATAAACAACATTCCTTCCTTCTACCCAAATGCAGTATTTGTGGAGCTTCATGTGGAAGGGACCCAGCAATACAGCGGAATGGACTGGAGAAGCCTCTATCTGATATTTGAGGGGTACAACGGAGACTTTTACCTTATTGGTATTGCAAATGGAGAATGGACAACTTAGATCAGAGACAGAACATGCAAAGACGTCATTGAGATGACAAATACCAAGAAAGATCGAGGTACACCCCAAATGTTAGACTAAGATCTAATGTTTGGAGGTGTACTTTTATTGTGTGATTTAACCTTTGTTGTTTGGGAATATGGGAGATGATATACTGGTTATAGCTAAGTTTTATGACCAATGCTCCTTGGAGGGCTTAGGCAAAGTGAGCCGATTAATATCTTGTACCTGTAGGATGACAGAAAACAAAGAAATCAGAGGGATTGTGTTATGAAGAAAATTTTAGTTTTGTTGCTGGTGGTTGTTCTAATCCTTGGAAATGGAGTATTTGCGGAGGATATAGCCGTTGAGGTT
>JANKMX010000095.1:1913-6581 GCA_024649995.1 Gudongella sp.
ATGGAAGAAAGCTTGATTTTGATGTTTCTCCTACCATAATCGACGGGAGGACAATCCTGCCTGCAAGGACAATATTCGAGTCATTGGGACTTGAAGTAAAATGGGATGATATGACAAGGACTATCACAGGGATTGGAGAAGGAACTGAGCTTTCCCTTGTAATAGGCCAAAGGGTTGCATATGTAAATGGAGAGCCTGTAAAGCTTGATGTAGCTCCAAGGATAATCGATGATAGAAGCATGGTTCCTGTAAGATTTGTGGCGGAGTCAACAGGGGCAGATGTGGACTGGGATAATTCCACAAGGACAGTCCTCATAAGAAATGAGAACAATCTGAAGGAGGATCCCTTTGGTGGCAACACCTACATAGAGGTTGACGGAGGAGACCTGTCAGGGCACAGGCTTCCAAATGTGGTAGTTGACATTGGATATGGTGATAGGGAGTACTGGGCTTATACAAATGAGTATGGTCAGCTTGTAAGGGTTGTTGCAGATGAGATTGTACTCCAGGACGAGAGTGTGGAGGATGTGCTTGATTCAGGAAGATACTTCCCCGATGAGGCAAAGGTACCGGGTACAGAGCATCCTGAGCTTGACGAAGGTCATGTAATTGCAGATTCACTAGGGGGAGTTTCTAATGCATACAACATAACTCCTCAGAATAGTACACTGAACAGACATGGTGATCAAGCCTACATGGAGAAGACCATAAGGGAAGCTGGTGGAGCGACCGATTTTGAGGCTGTAATTACCTATCCTAGCGTGAATACACAGATACCAAGCCATTATAGGTACACCTACACCGTCTGGGGGAGTGAAATAGTCGACGAGTTTGACAATATCAATCCTGATGATTACAGTTCCAATACAGGGATATTTAATCTTGACCTTGAAAATTTACTTGGATTGGATATTGACCTGCCACCTATAATCAATGGGTTGGATATCAAAGGCTCAGTTGATACCATAAGGACCAAGGGGCTGGAATTGCTTGAGACCATCATGTCCAATACAAGGCTGCCTTGAGGAAGAGGAGATAGGAGGTTATAAGGTTGAAAATAGGATTTAGAAAGCCTAGCTTGAACAAAAGAATAAGATCCAGGACAAGTATAAAAAGACAGATCATCCACAGAGCTGGCTTGAAAATGCCACGAGGATATGGATGGGCCAGGAATCCAAAGAAGTATGTTTACAACAAGGTATATAAAAGGACATCGTTTGATATTTTCAAATCCTTAAAGAAGCTCTTTAAGTAGAAGGATAATAATTAATAATTCTCGATCAACAATCATCAATACTCAAAAAACCAAACAGAATGAAGGGATAAAATGAAATTTGGAAGAAGGCTGTATTCATTGGGAGAAATTTACACGATATTGTTCAAGGGAATTGGTTCGGCCCCATATATGGCAAAAGCAAAGCGTAAGGGTGAGATGACCAGTGAATTCATAGAGAGGATCATGCTAGCTGTAACCGAGGTCAATGGATGCCCCTTGTGTTCCTATGCCCACACCAAGATGGCCCTTGAGGCTGGAATGAGCAATGAGGAGATTCACAATATGCTCTCTGGTGTGATGGAGGATGTTCCTGAGGAAGACCTGCAGGCTGTAATGTTTGCACAGCATTATGCAGATTCCAGAGGCAACCCTTCCAGGGAGTCTTGGGACAGGGTTGTTGAGAACTATGGAATTGTTAAGGCCAAGGGAATCCTTGGAGCTATTAGGGCAATAATGATGGGAAATGCCCTTGGAATTCCCTGGGGATCGTTTTTCAATAGATTTAAAGGACAGCCTGATGAAAGAAGCAGCCTTGGGTATGAGCTTGGAGTAATGGTAATAGGAAGCATCATGATTCCAATTGCCATGATTACTGCATTGATACAAACCTTTTTACTGTGAAAGAGCATTGACTTGAAGTGGGATAATCAAGAATCACATTGACTTTGTTTTCATTGTTTATACATCCACAAGATGATAGACTGAAGGGGAAAGAGTTTAATTGGATGATTAATTATCTAGCTCTTATAACAGGGTATTCAAACCGGGTAAAGGTACTGAGCTAGAATTGGGTTGTATTGAAAAGCTTGCAATTTTGTCTGCAAGTAAGGGGACATATATTTATTAGCATTTTTTAGTGTTACAGATATTTGCATTGGTCAATATTAAAGGTATTCTTGCCTTTTTACTTTTAATAGTAATACTAAAATGATCATCCAACAGAATTTCTTATTCAAGAGGTGAATCAAATGTGGGGTACTGATACTGAACGGATTGAATTCGCAAGGCTATATACTTTGTACTATGGTACCAGTGAGGAAAGAAATCCGGCGAAAGGTATTAAGATCATAAAGGAGCTGGCAGAGTCAGGATATCCTCCTGCTGTTTTCCAACTAGGATTGTGCTATTTTGACAATCTAGGTGTGAAAAGAAACTATAATGAGTCATTTAGATTGTACCTGCAGGCAGCTGAAGAAGGATATCCTTCTGCTCAGTGTGGCGTTGGAAATTACTATGCAATTGCCAATCCAAAATACGATGTCTGTGAGTTGAGTCCACAGATGGCGTTATCATGGTGGCTTCAGGCAGCTGAGCATGGGAACTCAGGTGCTCAGTGCAATCTGGCAGGTTACTATTTGAGTGGAACAGGAGTAGAGAGTGATCCCAATGAAGCATATGTATGGGGAAGCATGGCTGTACATTGCAGCAACATAAGGTTTCGGTCTGCAGAGGTTTATCGAGAAAGAGCAAAGGAATTGCTGGATCCTAAACAGCTGAGTGAAGCAGATGAAAGAATTGCAGAACTGAAAAACATACTGCCCTATCCTTGGTCTGACCACATGACTTATTGGGGAAGTTTGTATAAAAATCAAGATTTGGCATAGAGGCTAGATTTGAAAAAAGATGCAGCTGGTTTTAAAACCAGCTGCTTTTCTATATTCCTAATTTATCTCGTGAACCTCAAGGTCCCGTTCCTGCATTATCCAACCATCATCCTCATATCGGTAAGTGATAGCAAGGGTGTAGTGTCCCACAAGCTCGGTGGTGGTTTCCTGGGTTAATCTGAATTCCCTGGGATGGACCATTTCAAGTTGGTATTCACGGTCTTCAATGATTCTTGTTATTCCATCCTTTGGAGGCTGAACAAGCTCTCCTTCCATATAATCAAAGTAGGTGTCCACATAGCTTGCTGCAAGCTCCCGATCAGCAATTTCTGATATATAATCAACCAGACTTTCCTTGTCGTCAAAATTCACAACAACCCAGCTGTCTGCTTCAGTCTCCTGATATAGCCTGTCTTCAAACTCAGCCTCAAGAGCAAGAGCATCTGAAACTGAAAAGTCTTGTGTTTGGATCATATCCTCTACCAGAAGGACAAACAGTTTGGAGGCTTCGGCCCTTGTACTTGTCTGGTCTGGTCTGAAGGTGTTGTCTGAAGGATAGCCATTGATCAAACCAAGCTCAACTGCGGTGTAAACATAGGGTGTAAGTTCTGCTTCTACCTCATCAGAATCTGAAAAATCCAGATGTCCATTTTCAGCATCGGCTCCAGCTGCTTTGACAATAATCTTAGTCATTTCCTGTCTGGTGATTGGTCGGTTGTAGTCTTCAAACTCATCTGTTTCAACTATCCCAAGCTCAATTGCCTTTGAAACATAAGGCTCGTACCACCAACCAGTTTCAGCTTCCGGATAGTGGCTCATGGATTCCACTGCAACCTTTATAAATTCTGCAACTGTTATTTCTCCATCGGGTCTGAAGGATCCATCGGGATAGCCATTTATTAGATCCAGGCTTGTGAGCTTTGAAATATTGTAAGCATACCATTCATCTCCATTGACATCGGAAAAATCTACCTCAAGTTGAACTCCTGAACCGGTTTCATAAATGGAGTAGCCCATAGGGTAGGAATCATCTTCAAGATTCATAAGCTTAACAAAGGATATGACCCCAACGCCTTCCTGAATTCTTCTCTCCTCGTAGTAGTCACTGTTGATGTCCTCGTAGATTACCGTAAAGATCCTACCATCTTCTGTATCTTCAACACTGGTAATGGTTGACTTGAGGGTTGTTTCTCCACCTTCGGGATTACTGACTTCCTGGTTCCAGGTGTTGCCTTTCTCAAGAGGTGTTCTTATAAGTTCAATCTCATCATAGTCAGAGTCCAGCATCATCTCTTCTGTCTTGGTCTGGATGATTACATCAGACTGGATTGAGTACTCAAGGTTCAAGGAATAGTCGCTATCTGACTCTCCTCCTGACATGTCGTGGACATCTCCCTGGATGATATAGTCAGTTGATGCATCACCAATTATTATGCTTTTTATCTCCATATCATGTCCATACTCAACACTTCCGTGGTAGGTCCAGCCATAGTTGTTGTAGTTTGGTAGCAGGTCTCCAAGTTCCATGGAATCATGATTATCTGCTAGGACACTTAGGGGGCTTAGTGTCATGGCAAGTATTACAATTGCCATCAGCGCTGTATTTTTAAGCTTTACATTAAAATTCATCTTATCTCTCCCTTCAATTTAACTTTACACCCTTATTAATAGGTTACCCGAGGATCATTCAATATAACATCTTCAAAAATCAAGGATGTTGATTTTAAAAGTGGATAAATAATAGAATCGCCCTATAACAAGTGCACTTGTTATAGGGCGATTAGTTAA
>JANKMX010000096.1 GCA_024649995.1 Gudongella sp.
TTCCACTATAATCACCCTCCTGTCAGGATGTATACAGTATACCATTTTTAAAGGTCATAGACCAGTTAAAAGCTACTTTCCGTAATCTTATTGTAACCTTGACAAGCTTAACAAAGAAAGTGTTCTGTGGTATAATATGTTATGTTTTTGTAGTCAAAATTTTAGGAGGTCAATAATGTCTACTGAAAATAGAAAAAAAAGAAAACAAAATAGATTCACCCTGGGAAAGGCAATCAAGATCCTTTTGGTAATGATTATAATTGCAGGTATAATGGCTGGAGGTGCGGTGGGAGCTGCTGTTGTATCCATTCTTGATGAAGCCCCTGAAATCGACCCTACCACCATAGTAACCTCACTTGCTGAAACATCAAGCATTTATGATCCTGACGGTAATCTGATAGAAAAGATACAGGCAGAAGAGCTTAGAACTGTTGTGGGCATAAAGGAAATGCCGCAGCATTTGATTGATGCCTTCATTGCCATCGAAGACCACAGATTCGAGGAACATCCAGGTGTTGACATTGAGGGAATTGCTGGAGCACTTCTTGACAATCTTAGGTCAGGTGGGCTTAGAGGTGCAAGTACAATCACCCAGCAGCTTGTAAAAAACGTTTACTTAAGCAATGAGGTAAAGCTTACAAGGAAAATAACTGAGGCATATCTGGCGCTTAAGGTAGAAACCATCCTTTCAAAGGATCAAATTCTGGAGGCTTATCTCAACAGAAACTACTTTGGCCAAAATGCCTATGGAGTGCAGGAAGCATCAAGGACCTACTTCTCAAAGAATGTACAGGACCTTACACTTGCAGAGTCTGCCCTGCTTGCTGGTATAGTAAAGAGTACCACTCAATTCCAACCATACTACAGAGTCAAGCCAAGCGACTTTAACCCAGAGATACACTACGAGGTAGGGCAACTGGATGTATTGGGCGAACCCTACATCGCCGTATTCAATGAGGAATCTGTCAATAGGCAGCGAGTTGTTCTGGATAGGATGCTGGAGCAACAAAAGATAAGTGAAAGCCAATACAATGCAGCAATTGCACAGGATATTAAATCCAGCTTGAATCCAGAGGAGAAGAAGCCTCAGGACATCACATCATACTTTGCAGATCTTGTAAAAACACAGGTTGTAGAAGCTCTTGTGGATAAGCTTGGTTATACAAGGGAGCAGGCTGAAAGTGAACTTTTTACAGGTGGATTATCCATTTATGCAACAATAGATATGGAAATGCAAAAGCAGCTTGAGGATATCTATTCAAACTTTGTTGAAATTCTTGTTGGAAATACAGAAGGAATAAGGGGTCCTGTCCTTGTTGATTGGAGAATCAACAGTGCTGGAAATGTATTGGATGAAAAGAATAAGATAGTTTACTACAATAAGGATACCTTAATGACAGAAGACAACAACCTGATCCTTGAAGAAAGCGAATACCAGATAGAAGATGGCAGCCTTAAAATCAACACAAACAAAATAAACATCTACCCGACGCATTTTGACATAGCGGATTTCTATACAATTGATGATAACAAAAATCTTGTTGCACACAGTGTGGGGTCAATTGTAGTACCTGAAGGCCAATTCAATGTGGAGGACGGGGTCATTACTATTGAAAAGTCTTACCTGGACAGCAATCCTGAATTTTATCAGACTCAGGAAGGAAGGGCAATCATAAGCAACAGATACTTCTTTGTGCAGGATGAAGGCATAGTGCAACCCCAATCAGCAACTGTAATTCTTGATTACAGAACAGGTCACATAAAGGCAATTATTGGTGGTAGGGATGTTGATGGTACAAGAATTCTCAACAGAGCAACTGATTCCGCCAGACAGCCTGGATCCGCCATCAAGCCTGTAGCAGTCTATTTGCCTGCGCTTGATACTGGAATGACCGCTGCAACCTCAATAGATGATATCCCATTCTATGATGGAAACGGGACCCTTTGGCCAAAGAACTGGTACAACGGGTATAGGGGTCTTCATACCCTAAGAAGATCTGTTGAACAATCGGTTAATGTCAACTCAGTTAAAACCGTACAGAATATTGGCGTTCCCACTTCTGTGGCATATCTTGAAAAAATGGGGATAGTAGACAGTGAAAAACCTGAGATGGATAACTTTGTCACCAGTGTGGAGAATCGTGTCACCAATGATGAAAACCTTTCGGCCTTGGGACTTGGAGGAATGACAAACGGACTCAGCCCCCTTGAGTTGACTGCAGCATATGGAGCCATAGCAAACAATGGAGTATTTGTGGAACCCATAGCATTTTCAAAGATCATCGACAAGAATGGAAATGTTCTGCTTGATAACACACCTGAAGAAACCATCGTGACATCTCCCCAGGTTTCCTATATTATGGGAGATATCCTAAGAACAACAGTATCAAGTGGTATAGCTGGCAGAGCACGATTATCAAACATGGTGGTGGCTGGTAAAACCGGTACAACGCAGAACCAGGCAGATATATGGTTTGTAGGCTACACTCCCTACTATGTATCCGGCACTTGGATTGGAAATGATTCCCCAAGAGTAACCCTTTCAAGAAACAGTAGTACAGCTGCTCAGATGTGGCAATATATCAACAACACCATCCATGAAGGTCTTGAAAGCAAAACAAGCTTTGAAAGACCTGATGGAATTGTATCCGCAAGCATTTGTACCCAGTCAGGTTTACTGGCTACTCCACTCTGCTCCAATGATCCAAGGGGTGTTGTACGGACTGAAATATTTGCCAGCGGAACTGTTCCAAAGGCTTACTGCGACATGCATGTTGAGGTAAAGGTAGACGTAACAAACGGCAAGATAGCCAATGAATACTGTCCTGACGAGGATGTTGCAACAAGAGTGTTCATCCAGAGAGAACCTCTATACAACCCAGACGAGCATAACGGTATAGTGCCTAGTGACTTCAACTACCAGGTTCCAACAGAGGTCTGTGAAGACCATGATGAGAACACAGTAATTGAAAATCCAGTTCTGGATTGGTTGAATGAGTGGTTCAACAATAACAATGGCGAAAATCCTCCAGAGGATATGCCACCAATGACCGATCCAGGTAACAATGGAAATGGTAATGGCAACGGAAATTCCACTCCTCCTGATGATGGGGACAGCAACAACTAGAATAAATACTGAAAAAGGCATGAAATCAAAAGATTTCATGCCTTTCTTTGTTTGCTGTCTATTTTTCTGCTGCCAATACCACCTGATTCAACAGAATTGTTGTAGTCACACTTCCAACTCCCCCAGGTACAGGAGTTATCATCGAGACCTTTTCAGATACATTATCGTAGTCAACATCTCCACTTAGTTTTCCATCCTCTGTCATTCCAACTCCTACGTCTATTACAATTGAGTCTGGGTTGAAGAACTCCTCCCCAAAATACTTTGGTTTCCCAAGTGCCGTCACTACTATATCAGCATCCCTTGTTATCTCTGAAAGCTCCTTGGTCCTTGAGTGACAGATGGTAACTGTGGCATTCTTCTCGAGAAGCATCATTACAAGTGGTTTTCCAACCACCATGGATCTGTTCACAACAGCAACCTTGCTTCCTTCAAGATTTATGTCATTATAAATCAGGATTTCCATAGCCGCCTTGGGTGTACAGGGAGCAAATCCAGTCATGTTACCTTCAAATATCTTCTCAAGATTAAGTGGATGCATACAGTCAACATCCTTATCAGGGCTGATTGCGCTTCTTATTACCTCTTCATCGATATGCTTGGGTAGTGGTCTGAAAAGTAGAATTCCTGATATTTCCGAGCTGCTGTTAAGGTCTTCCATAAGGGTTACAAGCTCTTCAGTGGTCATTGAGCTTTCCCTTTCATATACATTTGCCTGAATATCCATCTTTTCGCAGGCCTTGATTATGCTCTTCTCGTAGGAAACATCTCCTGGGTTGTTCCCCAGTCTTATGATTCCAAGTGTTGGAATTATGCCCTTCTCCTTTAATGCTGCAATTCTCGTTGACATATCTTCCTTTATGCTTGCTGCAACTACGCTTCCTTTCAATATTTCAGTCATGCCATACCTCCTTGTGAATTTGTTGTTATTATAATTATAACATAGAAAAAAAACAAAAGCACCACTAGGGTGCTTTAAATGCTTATTCTAATTGATAACTCTTCTTCCAGTTACATATCTTTGACTATAGTAGCCTGAATTAATATTGTCGATTCTTACCTGTCTTTTTCCTGATGATGCATGAATCATGTTCCCGTCACCGATATACAAACCGACATGTGATATTCCTCTTCCAGTGGTATTGAAAAACACCAGGTCACCAGGTACCAGCTGTGACTTTTCAACCTTCACGCCAGCAGACCCCTGTGAATAGGATGTTCTTGGAATTGTGATTCCCAGTTCAGTTCTGAAAAGGTAGTAGGTGAATCCTGAACAATCATAAGCGTTTGGTCCAGCTGCCGCGTATACATAAGGCTTCCCTATTTCCCTGTGTGCTGCATCCAATATTTTCTCAATTGCAGCCCCTGATCCCCTCTCAGCTGCTCTTGATGCCTCTTCAAGGGTTCTAAAAAGTGTAACAGCCGTTTCTTCAATAAAATAGCTGACCATATTCTCATCAACTATTTCATATTGTCCGTTTTGAAAATTCTTTACGGAAACAGCTTCACCCTTTACCAGCACCAATGTATTCTCTCCATTGGTCAAGACTCTGGTTATGTTTGACATTCCATAGGATATGTTTTCAGTCGTTTTCCTAACTGTTCTATCCATCGATACATGCCCGATATGGAAGCTCTCAGCTGTAATGAAATAGCCGAAACGATCGTCATAGCTTGCCATCACAAGCTCTTCTCCAGGTTGAATCTCCTTGACAACCTGCGATTTGGAATCTGCCTCCTTATACATCAATGTAGCGTCTTCAACGGTATATCTGTCCGTGCTTCTTGTAGTCCTTATCATTACATTCTTTGGTATGCTATAATATGTACCATCCTTCAACACCTGGTAGGAATCGCTGCCTTCCTTTGCCACCGTGACCTTTTCTTCCTTTTCAAAGGTAATTTCCGTCGCCTGGTCATTTATTAGGGCAAAGCTTTTTACAAATACCCCCATGTCTTTAAATCCAACTCCCATTAGCATACAAAGTGCCAAAATCTTGAAAGCCAGTTTGTGTTTTCTATTGTACAATATGAACACTCCCTTATTTTCGATTAGTCTCATAAAGGTATTATATTATAAGGCAGCTCCTATTTCAATGAAATATTTACAAAACGGTTACAAAAAGGAAACTTAGGTATTTAAAATGTTATTTTTTCAACAATTATACAAATATTTTTTTGCACTTTAACTATAGAGAAAAGCTCCGGGTATCTCCCGGAGCTTTTCATGCTTGAGTAAGTCTATAAGCCGTGTTCTGTTTCTATGGTCATCTATCTAGGCCTACTGTTACCAGTAGACTCTTGCGACCTACCTTTGGAGCGGCAACGAGCAACTGCCTTTTTGTGCTCCCTTTTGGTCTTGCTCCGGATGGGGTTTACAGAGCCACCTAGTCGCCTAGATGCTGGTGAGCTCTTACCTCACCTTTCCATCCTTACCATTTCTGGCGGTCTATTTCTGTTGCACTATCCTTAGGGTTGCCCCCACTGGACGTTATCCAGCATCCTGCTCTACGGAGCACGGACTTTCCTCATGTCTTGGACATGCGACCATACAACTTACTCTATAAATATTATATCACATATGGTAGCTCTTTGAAACCTAAATGTCTTCCTGCTCCAATACGCCATAGAGTATTCTTCCACAGTTCTCACAAGTAACAACCGCCTTCCCCTGCCTCGCCTTCTCAACAATTTTCTCGGGTATGTGCATGTGACAACCATTGCAGACGTCGTTTTTCATTTCAGCTATACCTGAGCCCTTCCTCTTTCTTATGTCGTTATACTTGGATAGTCGTGCACCATCAATTTCACCCTCGAGATTTTCAATGGTTTTTTCCAGGACTTCCATTCCATTTTTAAGCTTGGCGCTGCTTTCATCAATCAGGTTTTGCTTCTCAACCAAATCCCCTTTACTTTCTGAAAGCAGCCTGTAGATTTCATCAATTCTTGATTCTGTATCCTCACTAATTCCCATTGAATCAATTATTTTATCCTCCAAAACGTCAATCAGGTTTCTGTGATATTCCTTTTCCTTTTCCAGATGCTCAAGCTGTTTAAGATCCTTGACTGAGCCGTTGTAAAGAGTCAGTTCAGCCATCCTTGATTTCTCCTTGTGAGTATCAACCTCCTGCTCAAGTTTCCTTAGATGAAGTCTGACTTCCTTCATTTTTATCAATAAATTCTCATGCCTCTCTTCAAGCTCCTGGCATTTCTTCTCCAGCTTGTGAAATTCAGTTCTTTCCTGTAAAAGCTTCATTTCATTCTTCATTGAATAAAGACTTTCATGGTTTTTTTCAAGTTTCCATAAACTGGACAGATCTAGCATTGGAAGTCCCCCTATCTAGTAGCATTCAAA
>JANKMX010000097.1 GCA_024649995.1 Gudongella sp.
AAATCTCTTCTTGACATATTACCAGATTGCTTTGGATTAAGCTTTGGAATCAAACACTCTGGCCATTATCTATAAAGATATTCCACAATCGCGGAATAGAAACCATATATTGAAATTCCTAGCAAAACAACTCCTGAAAGCCTGACAAAAAATTTCCCTGCTCCGCTTAATTCATAATTCCCCTTGTACATCCACCTTCTACCAAACATGTAGAACTGCTCAGGATAAAGTAGCTGCAATGCTCCCAAGATCCCGCAAATCAACGCCAGTGTAACAATATAGAACATAAATTCTCC
This sequence comes from Gudongella sp., assembly GCA_024649995.1. Classification (GTDB taxonomy): domain Bacteria; phylum Bacillota; class Clostridia; order Tissierellales; family Tissierellaceae; genus Gudongella. The sequence continues at coordinate 297 of JANKMX010000097.1, forward strand.
TTTTAATCTCTGGATCTCCTCAGCAAATATCGACCTAGAATTCTTATCTGAGTCATTAAATCACTATCAATCATAATAATCATACCCCATCTATTGACAAAATGTTCAATTTTGAATACTTTCCTTTCACTCAAGTCCAAACAGGTGAATCATGGGCCAGTGGACCCGTCTCTGCCAATCAAGCTCTGTGTGGGCCGCTCCCATTATCCAATGGGCTTCAATGTTCCCTTTCGAACCGTCGCATTTACTCAATATACGGTCAACCACCCTGTCAAAGGACCTATCCAAGCCTCCCTCCTTGGTTCCCATATCTATCCACATGCGACTGGTGGCAAGGGTCTCCTGGTGTATATCAACGGTCTTGATATTAGCCCTGGTACCCCACCAGAAGGAAGGAGAAATTATTCCAAGCCTTCCGAACACATGAGGATTTCTAAATCCTATGTTGAAGGTTACAAGTCCTCCCATTGATGATCCCATAAGGCCTGTATTGTCTGGACCGGGCAGTGTCCTGAAGTTTTCGTCTATAAATGGCTTAAGCTCTTCAATGAGAAATCTTTCATAAAGCTTTCCCTTTCCCTTGATTCTGGTCCTTTTGTACCTGCCATTGGTATGGGCATACTCACTTAATCTATCTTCCTGCATATTGTCTATTCCAACAATTATAAGCTCCCTGATCATACCCCTTGCAACCAGCTCATCGTGGACTTCATGCACATTCCATCCCACCCCAGCAAAAGCCCTTTCACCGTCAAAGATATTCTGGCCGTCATGCATATAAAGTACAGGATATGACACATGGATATCCCTGGAGTAGTTTGGTGGCAAATATATGTTAATCTCCCTGGTGTTATTGAGGATTTTTGAAGTAAACTCTTCAATTTTTAACATTCTTTCTCTCATGTGGTTCATCCTTTCATCCCATTCATCTAAAATAAGACATGGTTCCTGTCCCCTTGTCTTATGGAGAATTGATTATAATCTGTAAATAAGTTTAGGAGTTTTATTTCCCTCTGATATTAATGAATCCACTTGACTAAAAACAGTTGCTCCCAATCTCAAGTAGAATCCTCTTGCATCTGGACTAGTTATAATTGTAAATTCTCTAATACCTAGTTTTTTACATTCTTCAAGAGCATGATTCCATAACATTTTGCCATATCCTTTTCCAATATACGTAGGTTCTATAAATAGATATTCTAGTGAAACCTCATCATTATTTAACAATATTCCATAAAAACCGATTATTATTTCATCGTCCTTTAGAATATAAGTTGGATTATTTAATATGAATTCTTCAGTAATTAAGTATATTCTTTTGAATTTATCCATAAATTCGGAATCATAGCCCCAATAAGATTCAGATCTGATTTCTAGACTGACTAACAAGTCTATATCATTTGGCGATGCACTTACTATTGTCTTCATTGATTAACATCTCCTATTCTAAAAAATTATTACTGCAAAACTACCAAGTGATGCTCTACTCAACATAATCCATATTGAATTTGACAAAACTATGAAAACAAGACTTGCTACTTCCTTCGAAAAATGGGACAGAGTTCCTGTCCCGCTGTCTGAGTTCCTGTCCCGCTGTCTTACCACTGGGAACTTCCACTTCTAATATTTGATTCTTATCAATGTTAGCTACCTTTTTCCCATTTACTATTATTTGCATCCTAGTCTTCGATAATTTCTCGAACAAAAATAATTACTCCATCACCTTCTTTGCAAAACTTCCAACCATCTCTACCAAGCTCATTCCATTCCTTTTCAGCATCTTCTACTTTCTTGTTAATTGAGAATCCTAACTTCTGCTCTTTCTTAACAAATTTATATTCAAACCTCTTAATGACTAACACCTCCATGTTCTAATTGTGCTATTTCAGCAATTTTCACTAATGCGACACAGTTTATAAACAATGCTTCCTACTCATATTTAGATTTTCCAACAAAATAGACCGTCAAGGCCCCTATTAAAGAAAACAAAGAATAGATAAATACCCAAATTAGAAAGCTTTCATTGAATATTGTAAAAGTGGCTACTAACCAAACGCAAAAAGTCGTTCCAACAACCACATATATCTTTCTAATTAACAGTTGACCTATTATTCCAAATATAAATGATGCCATTGGGAAAAGAAGCAATGCCATTAAAAACTCCATAAATCATGCTCCCTTCAAAGGTAGTTTATCAATATTATGTAATAATTTGCAATTTCGACACTTGTACGATTAATTTGTTTTTATTTAATTACTTCTTCGCATATTGCAGGCCTAATGAGATGCCATTAAGCACCAAAGTGATCATTAGCAAAATTATCGAAAGTGTAGTGCTTGTCCCACTTGTATCCAAAAGTGCAGACCAATCTCCTGCTTGTACGATATGATTGCTATACATAACTTGAAAACTAATAGCTATTGCACATGCACTGATGCTTGCAATAGAATAAAATGCCCCGTTTATATTATGGCTCATCTTATACCTGCCTATACTCACACCGGGTAGTATCCAGGCAATCAGTCCAAGAACAAGACTTCCCAACAAAAGAAAACTAATCATTTTAATACCTCCTAAGCTACAATTTCGGATTCGATTTTACTATCTATAAAACGCATTATTATATGCTATCTAGCTTTCTCAGTAAGACATGGTTCCTGTCCCTTTGTCTTATAATCTTACATAAGGTTTTATATTACCCCTGACTCAAGTATTGAAAAGGTCCTTTTATCGCAATCAACCTCTGCCATAGCACCGTATGGTAAACACATCATTGGCTGGTTATGTCCAAATGACATATTATAGATAATAGGCAAATCAAAAAGCTCTAATTCTGAAATAACCCTCATAATAGACTCCTTATACTCTTCATAATACTTTTCTTGATATGGTTTCCCAAAAATTACTGCTATTGCCTTTTGTAGTATCCCTTGACTTCCATAGTTCCTAAGCCAGTATTCTATATAACTTGGCTCTGGCATGTCTTCTGATGTTTCAAAGAATAGAATAGCATCTTCAAATATTTCATTTGATGGCCAAAGTGATGTACCTTTAATCATCTCCATCACTTCAATACATCCACCAATCAAATGACCTTTAACTATGCCATTACCTTGCAAAAACTCATACTCTTGATTTTTAATCATACTTTTTTCAATAGAAGCATTGCTTTCAAACCATTCTATTCTTTCACCTGTCCATTCTTTAGCTACAGGTATTATTCCAATGTGACTATTATCAAATAGAACCTTTTTTATCCAATAAGAAGTATAATCAAATATTTTAACATTTTCCGCAAATTCAGCAAGAATAGATGCTCCATAAAAACTTGAAAGATTTGCTTTTAGACACATGAAGTGTGCGATAGTAGTATCTGAATAACCTATAAATATCTTTGGATTATTCTTTATAATATCAAAATCTATATAGGGCAACATTCTGATACTTTCATCTCCACCTATACAAGAAAAAATTGCTTTTATAGAAGAATCCGAGAAAGCATCCATTAAATCTTCTGCTCTTTTTTCTGGATGATGATATAAATATTCTGACCTTTTTAAAGTGTTTGGCATTTCCACAACTTCCAACCCAAATTGTTCTTCAAGTCTCATTTTACCCAAATTATATCTCCAAAGTAAATCTATATCACCAGCACCACCCCATGAAAGGCTTACTGTAGCTACTTTATCACCTGGCTTTAATCGTTTTGGTTTTATTAAATTTAGCATCTCCCTACCCCATTTCAAGTTATTGATATAAAATATATTCCTCGTATATTATAAGACAAGGTTCCTATCCCCTTGTCTTCTCCTTGTCTTCTAAAATTCCTCTTTACAATATTATAACACTAAACCATCTTAACTCTAACATTTTATGGAAACAAGGAATCAATCTCCAGTAAAATAAACTTTGCTTAATAGCATAAGAAATGAGCAGGCGATGTTAGTGGCCTACTCCTGATAGTCTTTGAAGAACATTCTGATTGGCGGAAGAGGATTATTAAATAGGTTCATGGTAGATTTTATAATAATTGGAATAGCAGCTTGGCTGATCAATGCTGAACATAAGAATGATGTGTCTTGAGAACCCATTCATCATTTTTCAATCAATTCATACCTTATAAAAAAATCAGTGAATTCTATATAGATTGTTTCCTCTAATTGTTCATGTCCATATATATCGGTATCCACGGGTAGTGAATTTGAAACAAAATAGGTTTTTCCTTTTACCATAGGCTCTGTTTGAGATACCTTTTCTTCCACTTTTCCCAAATAGATGAAATCTTCTGGTAAAGTATTTTTTGCTTTTCCAGTATCTCCGTAGATATAGCTTTCCTTTGAAATCATAGGTCTATAATCCCATTTCTGGTCCATATTGTCTTTATCGTCTGATTGATTGGTGCATCCTGCAATTAGTATAGGTAAAATAATTACGCCAATGATAAGATAAAATAATGATTTTCTGATTTTTAACACAACTATTCCCTCCTTGCAGGTATAGCCTCAAACATGTTGAACATAAAACTACCTATCGAATGGAACAAGGTTCCTGTCCCCCTTGTCTCCTGTCCCCTTGTCTTTACAAGAAAAACTATTTTATAGATATTTAATAATATCTGATAGTGACTCCACTTTAGTATACTTAAGCAGACCGGACTCTACATTGATTCCAAATGTCATAACATCAATCTTGTTTCCAAGCTCAACATCAGAGATTGAATCCCCAACTATAAATGACTTATCTAGGTCTACATGCGGATACTTTTTTAAGGACATATCTATAAGTCCTGTCTTTGGCTTATGGCAATTGCAGTTTTCATCTCTTGAATGCGGGCAATAAAAAATATCTAAAATTTTTATTCCATTATCATTTAGTTCCAGCAACAACTTTTCTGTGAACTTTTTATACTGCAGTAATCTTATTATCCCTTCATTTATAAGATATTGATTTGTAACAATTATTATTTGATACCCTTTTTGGCTAATAGCTTTCAATGCTTCTACAGAACCTTCAATCAACTCAGGTTCACTTATGTATCTCCAGGTATTATCTTGATAATCCTTATTTATTGTTCCATCTCTATCCACAAATGCAACTTTCATATATGACACCCACCTATTAGGAAAACTCATAATCCATATTGAATTTGGAACACTATAAACACCAGGTATGCTACTTTCTTCCATAGTCATATTTGCAGTATGGACATTTTGGATAGTCTTTATCATGAACTTTTCCACAGTTGGGACACTTGATCTTGGTAATCAACTCATCCTTATGGTGGTAAAACTCAAGTTTCCCACATCCAAGGCACTGGTGCACATCAACCTGTATACCATTTGGTACCCTTCTCATCATAAGCATCTCAGGTTCACCAATCCTCAGTACAAGGTCTTTAACTACCTCCATCTCACTCCCACATCTCAAGCATTTCATATCATTGTTCAATGGTATCCCTCCAAAATCCATAAAATAATCATCTTATACCCTTGTCTTGCCAACCAGCATTGAAGCCTTTTTGAAGTCCTTCCTGTGCACATAGAATATGTATTGATAATTCAACTCCTGATTTTGTCCATATGATCCAGTCCTGCTTCTGGTTCCACTGGAAAATGGTGATGATGACATCCTGTTTATGGTTCTTATATGGTAGTCAATATTGCTTCTTGTTAAGGCTATACGGATATTACTCTGTTCCTTCATTGAATAGACACTGCAAAGTTCCTTTCGATTGAATATTGTTATCATAAGTTTTCCCTTTCTGTTCTATCCAGTCTATTGTCGTAGTTTAGCTTACATGAATCACCAATGATATCAAGTAGCTTAAACTCTATTTTACAACATTATAACATTAAACCAGTTTCAGTATACCATTTTTATGGAAACAAGGAACTAATCTTTACAAAAATAATAATGGAAAAAGAGCATGAAAAAGGAGTAGACGCTGTTTTGTAGCGCTTACTCCTGTAAGTTTTGGATAACATTTATGTTGGCCATGGTTGATCTATTTAATTTTTGTATTCTAAAATTGATTTTTGAATGTTTAACTTCCCTACTACGTTCCTTCATAATTAGGTAATAATAATTGACGGATGGTTATGAGATTTACCCAAGAC
>JANKMX010000098.1 GCA_024649995.1 Gudongella sp.
CATATCCCTTGCCTTATCCAGCTCTGCCTGAACCATTTCGTCAGTTGCAGAATAGTCAACCTTTTCAAGCTCAATTTCACTATAATCTCCAAGCTTAACCTCAGGCTTTACTTCAACGCTGAAGTTTACCTTTATTGGCTCGCCTTTCTTGATTTCTTCAACATCCACTTCAGGACTATCCACAGGCTCTAGCTCAAGATCTTCTATTGCACTTGAATAGGCATCTGGTAGAAGCATATTAATTGCATCTTCATAGAAGATTTCTTCCCCATAGTTCATTTCTATTATTTTTCTTGGTACTTTGCCCTTTCTGAAGCCAGGGATATTGAATCTTCCCCTGCTCTTAAGATATGTCTCTTGAAGAGCCTTCTCAAAATCACCAGCTGGTAATTCCATATTAAAGTGTACCGTATTTTTTTCCTTCTTTTCAAAAACTGCCTTCATTGATGAACCCCCTAGTATATTTTTTTAATTCTGATCCGAATTTTAGTCTCCATCACAATATTATACCATAACTACACCAGTTTTGGTATATGTAGAAAAGCATAACTTGCAAAGCAAGGTGTCTTTTCCTGATACTCATATTAAAAAAACCAATGGCAATAACCACTGGTTTAATCTGGTGCGGGAAAGAGGACTTGAACCCCCACGTCAATGACACTAGATCCTAAGTCTAGCGCGTCTGCCAATTCCGCCATTCCCGCATGAAATGTTAAGTGAATATCACTCACTCTTACTATTATAGCATCGAAAAGTGATTTGTCAAATATTTTTTGACAAATCACTTTAATTTTTTTAGCCTTATTCTAGAATGATATTATTATGCCTCCATCATTCACATATGCAGTGGAAAGTCCCTTGGTTTCCACTATTATAATATCCTTGAAATTGTACTTTTCCAGATCCTCTTTAAGATCCTCAGCCTTTTCCAATGCATTAGCATGCGATATGGCAACAATCCTATCCTCAAATTTTACGCCTGTTTCACCGATGATCTCTGCAAGTCTCTTAAAGGCCTTTTTACTTCCCCTTACCTTTTCAACAGCTTCGATATTGCCATCCTTATCTCTTCTCATAATGGGTTTAATGTTCAGTACATTTGCAATCAGACCCTGTGTTTTTGATATTCGACCATTCTTGATAAGATTGCTCAGGTCTTCCGATATGAAAAATGTCTTTGTATCATCGATGTAGTTTTCAACGGTTTCAACAATTTCTTCCCTGACCATCCCATCGTTCAGGCACTCCTGGATCTTCATTGCGGTTAGGGTTTCACCAACACTCGCAGATTTTGAATTAAAAACATGGACAAACCGACTCTCATTCTCCTCCAAGACCATTTCCTTTGCCAGCATGGCACTGTTATAGGTCCCTGACAGCTCCTTGGAAATGGTTACCACAAACACATTGTCCGCATCGCCATATTCTTCCTTGAAATCTCCAGGTGAAGGACACGATGACTTGATTGGATTTGGACTTGCCTTCATGGTTGCTACGAAATCCTCCATATTAATATCTTCATCATCTACAAAGGTCCTCTCATCAATATCAATTTTAAAGGGAACCTTGTTCACATCCACATAAATGTCCACTTGCTCATTTGTGTCACAGCTGCTGTCTGCTACGATCTTATTTACCATATCATCACTCCCTGACTTATTTTGGTCCTATCACTGATTCAATGAATGCAGCAAGCTCGTGAGCTTTTTCAGATATTGTATCCTGGTCTTTCCCCTCTATCATGACCCTGACAAGAGGTTCGGTACCCGAAGGCCTAATTAAGACTCTTCCTTCACCGTCAAAATAATTCTCCAGCTTCAGAATCTCTTCCTTGATTTCAGGTATTTCCATGTATTTAGTCTTATATGCATTCTCCACTCTTGCATTAACAAGTACTTGAGGGTAATTCTTCATGATTGCATTAAGCTCTGAAGCCTTCTGTCCCGTTTCTTTGATTACCTGAATCAATTGAAGTGCCGTTGCCAAACCATCACCTGTGGTATTGTGCTCAAGAAAGATTATGTGTCCGGATTGTTCTCCTCCCAGGGAGTAGCCTTCCTTCAGCATCTCCTCAAGAATATACCTATCTCCCACAGCTGTTTTTACAATATCCATGCCGTTGTTACCTAGAAATTCATCAAGGCCCATATTTGTCATGACTGTTCCCACAACCGTATCCTTTGCCAGCTTCCCCTTTTCCCTGAGGAACTTGCTGCAAATGGCCAGTATGTGGTCACCATCGATTATTTCTCCTTTTTCGTCAACCGCTATTATCCTGTCAGCATCCCCATCAAAGGCGATGCCCAGATCCGCCTCCTTTTCCAGCACAAGCCTCTGAACAAGCTGAGGCTTTGTGGATCCACAGGCATCGTTGATGTTCATTCCATCAGGCTGGGTATTTATGGGAAATACTTCTCCACCCATTTCCTCAATCAATTGTGGTCCAATTTCATATAGTGCTCCATGACCACAATCCATTGCTACTTTAATATCTGACAGATCATTTTCAATAGTGGACTTGAGGAATTCCTTGTAATCCGCTGCCGCATTCTCATTTATATATACCCTCCCAATTAGGTTTTTAATTGGTCGCTCCTTTATTTCACCCTTATTATGCATTATGTCTTCAATATCATCTTCAGTTGCATCCGGAAGTTTCAAACCATCACCGCTAAAAAACTTGATTCCATTGTATTCACCAGGGTTATGGGATGCAGAAATTACAACTCCCGCCACTGCTCCATACTTCCTCGTAAGGTAAGCCACCGCTGGTGTGGGTATGATCCCGACTGATTCAACATCCAAACCCACGGAGCAAATACCTGCAGTCAATGCAGCCTCCAGCATATCACCTGAGATTCTCGTATCCTTACCCACAATGACCTTTCCCCTTTTCTCACGTGCAAGAACATAGGCCCCGGCTCTACCAATTTCAAATGCCAACTCTGGAGTAAGCTCCTCATTTGCCACACCTCTTACTCCATCAGTACCAAATAGTTTTCCCATCAATATTCCCCCATTACAATTTATATTCTAATCCAATTATATTCTAATCCAAAGGATAGATTTCCCTAGCGATTTTTCTCAAGGCTTCCTTCCTGTTCAACTCAGGCTTTTCCAATACACAATTTAGTAGATATTCCAATATTTTCCCAATTATCTTTCCTTGTGAGTAGCCCATCTCCTTGAGATCATCGCCATCTATGGCAAGATGCCTCCTGCAGAAGGGCTCCCTTGCATTCAGGATTGAATCTATGGCTCTTTTTTTAGCCAAAAGGTTAGAAACATCATTGTTTCCACTTTTACTTAACCTGTCTGCGATCTGAAGGTCTATCAGGTCGTGTATCCTATCCTCCCCCACCCGTTGAAGCTGTCTCTTCAAGCCCTTTTTCTTAAGGTCTGGATGGTGAATCATATGCTCCTTAACCAGCTTAAGGGTTACTTCTGTGAGCTGGGTTGAACAATTGAGCCTTGCAAGTATTTCCTTTCCTATCTTCACACTTTCCTTGTCATGCCCATAAAAGTGCCCAACTCCTTTATCATCCAAGGTAAATGTATAGGGTTTTCCGATGTCATGGAGCAATGCAGCAAGTCTAATGTGCAAAACCGGAGGTGTATTGTCCATAACAGTTAGGGTGTGCTGGAACACAGACCTGTCGTGGTAGGGATTCCGCTGATCAAATCCAATTGCTGGAATCAATTCAGGAATTACCTCCTTCAGGATACCCAGGCTTCTCATAAGTAGAAAACCTCTGGAGGGCTTTTCTGATAGAATAATCTTGAAGAACTCATCCCTTATTCTATCAATACTAACCATTTCAAGCTTTGGTGCAAGATTCATACATGCTTCTGATGTCTTTATATCTATGAGAAAATCAAGCTGAGTAGCGAATCTAACTGCTCTCAGGATTCTCAAATGGTCCTCTGACAACCTTTCCCTGGGATTGCCCACGCATCTTACAAGACTGTCCCTGATGTCCTCGGTACCATTATATGGATCCAAAAATCCCCTTTTGGGATGGTATGCCATTGCATTGATAGTAAAATCCCTTCTCCTGAGATCCTCAAGTATGTCGTGGGTAAAACTGACATTTTCAGGTCGTCTGCCATCAACATAAATGCCCTCTGTCCTGTAGGTTGTAACCTCTACATTACCCTTCTCCTCCACTATTATGACTGTTCCGTACTCACTTCCTATTCCAACTGTTTTTTTGTCCTTGAAAAGGGTCAATATCTGAATTGGCGTGGCCGATGTAGCCAGGTCGTAATCAACCGGGGGCTTCCCCAGGATAAAATCCCTTACACAGCCTCCAACAAGATATGTAGTATAGCCTGCCTCTTCTATTCTATCAATAATTTTTTCAATATAATCAGGTATAGATATCTCCATTTTCTCCCTCCATCACTATACATATAAGTATAGCATAAAATAGGAATTGCTGGAAAAAAAATGCTGACCGGAAAGGAACCGATCAGCATTTATTCTAGGCTTTGTACTTTTTCAACAGTATACTTGCGTTGTGCCCACCAAATCCAAGGGAATTTGAAAGAGCATGCTCTAAATCCCTTTTTACCGCCTTATTTGGCGTATAATCAAGGTCACATTCCTCATCTCTGGTCTCATAATTTATTGTCGGTGGGATTATTCCTTCCTTAAGAGCCATCGCTGTTGCTATTGCCTCTATTCCCCCCGCAGCTCCAAGGAGATGACCAGTCATTGATTTAGTGCTACTAATGTTCAGCTTGCTGGCATGGTCACCAAAAAGGGTCTTGATTGCCAGAGTCTCAAGCTTGTCATTAAAGTATGTGCTTGTCCCATGTGCATTTATGTAATGCACATCCTCCAACTGAATATTGCCTTCATTCACAGCCATTGCCATTGCATTTCTGGCACCTTTTGCATCAGGGTCAGGCTGGGTGATGTGGAAAGCATCTGAAGTGGAACCGTAGCCGATTATCTCGGCATAGATTGTCGCTCCTCGCTCAAGAGCATGATTCAGTTCCTCCAGAACCACAATCCCTGCTCCTTCGCCCATTACAAATCCATCCCTGTTCTTGTCGAAGGGTCTGCTTGCAGACTGAGGATTATCATTGTTGCCAGAAAGCGCCTTCATGGAAATGAACCCTCCCATGGATAATGGAGTTATTGAACTCTCGGTGCCTCCTGTAACCGCAAAGTCAAGATTCCCGTACTTGATCATTCTGAAGGCTTCACCTATGGCGTGTGTCGCAGATGCGCACGCTGTGGTTATTGTCATAGATGAACCCTTCAGCCCGAAAGCCATTGATACCTGACCTGCAGCCATGTTTGAAATCATCATGGGAATAAACAGAGGGCTTATTCTTCCTGGTCCCTTTTCATCCATTTTCTCCTTTTCAGACTCCAGTGTTGATACTCCACCTATTCCGGAACCAATTATTGTCCCGACTCTTTCCAGGTCCACCTTCTCAAGGTCCAAACCTGAATCGTCCAGTGCCTGCTTTGTGGCTGCTATTGCATACTGACTGAAAAGGTCCATTCTCTTGGCATCCTTCTTACCCATATACTCCGTAGGGTCAAAATCCTTTACCTCCGCTGCAATCTTAACGTCGTGGTCCTTTGTGTCAAACTTAGTTACATATCCTACTCCAGATTTCCCGGAAATAAGCGAACTCCAGAATTCATCCTTTCCCGACCCAACAGGTGTTATGGCACCAAGCCCGGTGATTACTACTCTATTCATCCTTACACCTCTCTTCAGTCTAGGCTAACTTAGCCTCCACGTATTTTACAATATCTCCTATGTTGGTAAACTTTTCAGCGTCCTCATCAGGTACTTCAATTTCAAACTCGTCCTCAAGAGCCATCATGATCTCAACGGCATCAAGTGAATCCGCCTCAAGATCCTTCATCAGAGATGTTTCCATGGTTACTCTTTCAACCTCTACGTCCAACTGTTCTGCAATAATTTCCTTTACCTTATCAAAAACCATTTTATTTCCTCCTTTAATTTAAATGTTCATTCCACCATCTATCTGTATTACCTGGCCAGTTATATAATCTGATTTGTCACTTGCCAGAAATGCCACCAAATTACTTACTTCATCAGGCTCTGCAAAATATCCCAATGGGATATTTGAAAGCATTGCTTCCTTAACCTCGTCCTTGAGGCTGTCTGTCATATCCGTACTGATGAACCCGGGTGCAATTGCATTTACCCTGATTCCACGGCTTGCCAACTCTCTTGCCATTGATTTGGTGAAGCCTATGAGTCCTGCCTTGGAGGCAGAGTAGTTACCCTGTCCAGGGTTCCCCATGACTCCTACAACCGAGGAGATGTTTATTATTTTCCCATATCT
>JANKMX010000099.1 GCA_024649995.1 Gudongella sp.
ATAAACACACCATATGAAATTTTTTTTGCAATTTTGTTGAATGAATTCAACAAAAAAGCCTCTCAATTGAGAGACTTTTGGGATTTGCACTATTTAACAATCATGACGGAAGTGTTTATATGGTGAATAACCTTGTCCGATACACTCCCAAGAAGAGTTCTAGAAAAGGCTCCCAGACCTCTGCTGCCCATTACAACCAGGTCGTAGTTTCCCTCTTCAGCAAATTTCACAATCACATCCACAACATCTCCAACTTTGTAGACAGTTCTCCATTCCCCCTCAAAACCTTTGAATATCTCCTCTGCTTCTTTCAGTATGGCTTGGGTCCTATCCATTTCAGATTTGCCAAGCTCCGCCTTTATGTCCATATTATGGGAATACACGTTGTCCCAAAGATTCACAACCGATAGAATCGTCACTTCACAGCCCGTGTCAGTGGCCAGCTGCCTAGCTTTGAAGAGTGCCTTCTGAGAGTATTTTGAGCCATCGGTGGTAACAAGGATCTTTTTCATTTTCTTCCCCCCTCAATAGCAACTTCACAAATTATCGATAACCTTCCTGTTGTTAGTATATTTACCCCAAGACCCAGTTCTTTAACGCTTTAGCCTGTAATTGCGATTCTCTCGACCTTTTTCTGGGTATAATCCCTGAAAGGCTTTTTCGAGAAGCTATGTTTTGAAAGGAGGGAAGCCAATGCTACAAAAAACAATCCCCTATATTATTCTTATGGCAATGGCTCTTACCCCTGTCATTTCAGATTCAACATCAGAGCCCAATTCAACCAAACCAGATGTTACACCCATAGTGGACATAATTAAAGAAAATAGGACCCCTGCAGTTGATGCTTTTCTGGAAAACCCTCTGATTAAACTCCAGTATGGCACCCAGTACTCCTCACAATATTATTCAAATGTCGCCAGGGAGCTTGCTTCCCGTTATCCGGAAATACTAAGCTATAAAACCATTGGTTCCTCCCATGACGGAAAGGATATCTATTCCCTTGTAATGACCTCCAACGTTGAAGAATCAATGGATAGGGATGATTTTAACACCTTTAGGATGCACTATCTGATTGAGGCGGGAATTCATGGCAGGGAAACCGTTAATCCTGCTGTAATCATAAAGCAAATTGAGGATTATGCTGCTGATTACTATAGAGACTCGCACATAGCGGACTTTAAATTGAAGGATATTTTATCAGAATCGGTTTTTCATTTTATACCCTTGGTAAATCCGGATGGTCATGATCTGGCAAAATTCGGACCCGATTCGATTAAGTCAAACCGATATAAGAATGCCCTGTCCGAAATTTATGATGAGGATTATTCACAGTGGAAGGCCAATATTTCAGGAGTTGACCTGAACAAGAATTTCCCGGATTACTATCTTGAAGACGGAATGGATGAACCTACCGATAAATGGCAGAAATATCCTGGAGACCTATATTCCAACCGTCCAGATGGCGAATACTATCCTGGAGAATACCCTGGAAGTGAACCAGAGACCCAGGCCCTAATGGAGTATATGAAGAGCTTCGATTTTCGTAGCTATCTTTCCTACCACTCAAGGGGAGATATACTATACTATGAATACCTTTGGTATCCTGATTCATACCTGGAAAACTCTCTCGAGGCTGCCAAAAAAGCAGAGGAAGTGACTGGATACAGGCTTGTTCCTGATACAGGAGTAGGTAGCGGCTATTCAACCTCCTATCATGTTGCCTTGTCACTAAAGCCTTCACTTACAGTCGAAACCCTGTCCTATTATACCGAATTGCCATCAGGAAACAGCACCTACCTTGAAGCCTATGAAGAGACCTGGCTTCTTCCACTTCACATTCAGAAGCTTGGGAAAGAGACAGGATATTTCCCATATAGGCTTTATGTTGATGGAAGGTATGTCAGGGACTTCCCTGACGAGACTTATGCAAAAGCCATGGCAAATAGTCTGGATGGAGAAATTATTGAAGGATCTGGGATTCCGGGACACATAATTGACTAGAAAAAGAGGCTCCAGCCCAATAATTGGCTGGAGCCTCTTTTATTATCAGTAGTTCCTCTACATCTTTATCCTGGGAACATAGTATGTGTGCAAAAGCTCATGAGCCTTCTCACCGTATGGCTCCCCAAGATATTCCTCGTAGATCTTCTTGATCATAGGATTCTCATGTGACTTTCTGATGGTCTTGGCCCTATCCTCAGAATAGATTCCAGCAATCCTCTTCTCCAGAATCTCAAGGTCACCATGATGGTAAGGCTGACCTCCTCCACCGATGCATCCTCCAGGACAAGCCATAATTTCTATGGCATGGTAGTGGGCTTCTCCTCTTCTTATCCTTTCCAATAGATTTCTGGCATTTCCGAGTCCGTGGGTTACGGCTATGTGGATATCCTCCCCATTTATGTTTATAGTCGCTTCCTTTGTTCCCTCTATTCCCCTCAAGGCTTCGAATTCAACGTTTTCAAGAGTTTCTTCAGTTAGCCATTCATAGGCTGTTCTAAGAGCTGCCTCAATAACTCCACCAGTTGCCCCAAATATTACAGAGGCACCTGTTGACTCCCCAAGGGGATTGTCAAACTCCTCCTCCTCCAGGTGATTGAAGCCAATTCCAGCCTCGTTTATCATTCTGGCAAGCTCCCTAGTTGTAATTACAATATCGACGTCCTTTGTGCCACCATGACCCAGCTCCGGTCTAGCAGCTTCATATTTTTTGGCAACGCAAGGCATAACTGAAACTACCACCATATTTTCAGGCTTCACTCCCAGCTTGTCTGCAAGATAGGTCTTTGCAACAGACCCGAACATCTCATGTGGTGACTTGCAGCTTGAAGGTATATCAAGCATGTCGTTGAACTGGTGCTCAAAGAACTTAACCCAGCCAGGACAACAGCTTGTAAGGATTGGAAGCTTACCTCCATGCTTGAGTCGGTGTACGAATTCCGATGCCTCTTCCATTATTGTAAGGTCCGCTGCAAAATCCGTATCAAACACCTTGTCAAAGCCTATACCCTTTAAAGCAGCAACCATTTTCCCGGTAACAACGGTTCCAGGCTCCATTCCAAACTCCTCCCCCAGGGCAACCCTAACAGCAGGAGCAGTCTGGACCACAACATATTTTTTCTCATCGTTTATGGCATCCCACACCTTGGGTACATTGTTAACCTCTGCAAGTGCAGCCGTTGGGCAAACGGCAAGACATTGTCCACAGAAGGTGCAGGTGGTTTCATACATGGGAAGATTGAAGGCCGTTCCCACAACTGTATCAAAGCCCCTCCCAAGTCCTGAAAGGGCATGTACAGTCTGAACCTCGTTGCACATTGTCTCACATCTTCTGCACATGATGCACTTGGTCATATCCCTCACAATCGAGAAGCTGCTGTCATCCTTTGGAAACTCCGACAGCTCACCCTCATATTTTACATGTCTTAGTCCCATTTCCGCAGCCAGAGCCTGAAGCTCGCACTCGAGGTTCTTCTCACAAACCAAACAATCCTTGGGATGGTCGGAAAGAAGCAGCTCCACTACTGTTCTTCTTGCCTTGACTGCCTTTTTGGTGTCTGTTTTTACAACCATCCCGTCAAACACAGGGGTTGCACAGGCCGGAGCCAGGGTTTTTCTGCCCTCAACCTCTACAACGCAAACTCTGCAGCTTGCTGCCTTGTTGACCATCTTTATATCGTGAAGGTCCAGGTGACACAGGGTAGGTATCTTTACATTTACCAGCTTTGCAGCCTCCAGTATCGTCGTTCCCTCAGGAACCTCTACAATTTTTCCGTTTATGTTTACATTAATCATCCCATCACCCCTATCCTTTCGAAATTGCATTAACTGGACACGCTTCGAAGCAGGCTCCACACTTTATGCAAAGCTCCTGATCTATAACATGCACTTCCTTCACCTTGCCGCTGATGCATGAAACAGGGCAAACCCTGGCGCATTTGGTGCATCCGATACACTTGTCCTCACTGATATGATACTGAAGAAGTGCCTGGCAGACACCGGCAGGGCATTTCTTGTCCCTGACGTGTGCAAGATACTCATCATAGAAGTATTTCATGGTTGAAAGCACTGGATTTGGGGCAGTCTGGCCCAGTCCACAAAGAGAAGTGAGTTTGATGGTTTCAGCCAAGTTTCTCATTGCTTCAAGGTCCTCCTCCGTACCCTTGCCCTCTGTGATCTTCGTCAGCATCTCATAAAGCCTCTTGTTTCCAACCCTGCATGGAGTACATTTTCCACAGGATTCCTCAACTGTGAATTCAAGATAGAATTTGGCAATGTCAACGATACAGTTGTCCTCATCAATTACAATCATACCTCCTGAACCCATCATGGAGCCTATTGAATAGAGAGACTCATAGTCAATCTCAACATCCAGCTGGTCAGCAGTTATGCAGCCTCCTGAAGGTCCTCCTGTCTGGACCGCCTTCAGTTGCTTTCCATCCTTGATCCCGCCGCCTATATCATAGATTATTTCCCTCAAGGTTATTCCCATTGGAACCTCAACAAGTCCTACGTTGTTTATTTTTCCAGCAAGGGCAAATACCTTGGTTCCCTTGGATGTGTGGCTGCCAAACTTGTTGTACCATGAGGCACCATTAATTATTATTGCAGGGACATTGGAAAAGGTCTCAACATTGTTCACCGATGTTGGCTTGCCCCACAAACCGCTTTCTGCGGGGAATGGAGGCTTGGTTGTAGGCTCTCCCCTCCCTCCCTCTATGGAGTGAATAAGTGCTGTTTCCTCGCCACATACAAAGGCTCCTGCACCGTACTTGATTTCAATGTCAAAGCTGAAGCCTGTGTTCATTATGTCCTTTCCTAGAAGTCCCACCTGCCTTGCCTGCTTCAGGGCATTCTTAAGTCTTTTTATTGCCAGGGGATACTCTGCACGTATGTACACATATCCCTTGTTGGCCCCAATCGCATATCCATTTATCACCATGGCCTCTATTACACTATGAGGGTCTCCTTCCAGTATTGACCTGTCCATAAAGGCTCCAGGGTCTCCCTCGTCTGCATTGCAGACAACATATTTAACATCGGAGTTCTGCTTTGATGCATACTCCCACTTCAAGCCCGTTGGAAAGCCTCCGCCTCCCCTTCCCCTGAGACCGGCAGTCTTTATTATATGTATTACATCCTTTGGGCTCATTTCAAGAAGGCATCTGCCAAGAGCCTCGTACCCTCTATTGGCAATATATTCCTCAATAAGCTCAGGATTTATGAGCCCACAGTTTCTAAGGGCAATCCTTTCCTGCTTCTTGTAGAATTCCATCTCATGCTGGGTGTGGACCTTCTTCTTAAGGGTGGGCTCTTCATAAAGCAGCCTTTCAACCCTTCTGCCCTGTACAAGATGTGTACTTACTATGTTTGAAGCATCCTCAGGCTTTACTCCCACATAGAAAACATCCTCAGGGAACACCTTCACTATTGGACCCTTCTCACAGAATCCGAAGCAGCCTGTGATGGATGCCCTAGCCGAATTTTCAAGCCCATGGTTCCTGATCTCCTCATTGAGGTTTTCCAGAAGCTTCAAGCTCTGTGAGGATACACAGCCTGTTCCCCCACAGATAAGAAGTTCACGGTATTCTGTATTGTCATGATTGGCTTTTCTTATATCCATGGTATGCTCAAGTTCCTTCTGCTTATTCAAAAGGCAATCCAAGTTTTCTATCCTATCCATATTTCCCACCTCCTATTCCGTATACTTTGCGATTATCTTTTGAACATCGTCCACGGTTACCTTTCCGTAGACATCCTCATTTACCATAACTACAGGTGCAAGCCCACAGGCTCCCACACATCTCAGACAGTCAATAGTGTACATTCCATTCCCAGTTGTCTCTCCAGTCTTGATGTTCAGGGTATTCTCAAACTCCTTTACGATTGCATTTGCATTCCTTACAAAGCAGGCTGTTCCAGTACAGATATTTATTACATACTTTCCCTTTGGCTCTGTTGTAAAGTATGAATAGAAGCTCACAACTCCAAAGACCTTTGATGCGGGAATATTCAGCTTCTCACCAATGAACAACTGGACCTCCATGGGTAAATAGCCGAAAAGATGCTGCGCTTCGTGCAGGACCTCTATCAGTGCTGCATCATTTGCCTCAATGGAGTCAATGTACTCCTCAAGCTGTGTGTACAGGTCCTGGCTTAATGTCCTTGTCTTCATCTTCTCACTCCTCGTATAATATGTTTAGAGCTACTTTTTTAGTAATCAAAACATATTGT
>JANKMX010000009.1 GCA_024649995.1 Gudongella sp.
CCTGGGCATCCCCAAGAATCTCCCCTACATTTTCATCATTTATATCCTCTGAATTTATCCACTTAAGGTCTATATGTGCATGATTGGCCAATCCACCATGGGTAAGAGCCTCGCATACTGAAAGGTAGGCATCCTTTAGCTCCACGTATTTCCCAACCAGGGCAATCTTCACTGACCTGTCTATCTTCTCCATCCCTTCAACAAGTCTGTCCCACTGGGTAAGGTCAACCTGCTTACAATTAAGCCCCAGCTTATCCTGGACCAGGTCTCCCAAGCCCTCCTTTTCAAGCATTCTTGGAATCCGGTATATACTGTCTGAATCCATGTTCTGAATCACCCCTTCGATGTCAAGGTCACAAAGCAAGGCAATCTTTTCCTTCAGTTCCCTTCCTAGGGGCTTTTCTGTTCTGCATATCAGGGCATCCGGATGGATCCCAATACTCCGCAGCTCCTTGACACTATGCTGGGTTGGCTTTGTCTTAAGCTCTCCGGCCATTGAAAGATAGGGAACCAGGGTTACATGTATATACATTACATTATCCTTGCCAACATCATACTTTATCTGTCTGATGGCCTCCATGAAGGGCAGGGATTCTATATCTCCCACGGTACCGCCTATTTCTGTTATTACAACATCCAGTGGCTGATACCTTGATGTCCTTACGATCCTCTCCTTAATTTCGTTTGTTATATGGGGAATTACCTGAACTGTCTTTCCCTCATAATCACCCCTTCTCTCCTTTGATATTACAGACCAGTAAACTGAACCTGTGGTAACACTGTTGTTCTTGGTCAGGTTCTCATCAATGAACCTCTCGTAGTGTCCCAGGTCAAGGTCGGTTTCAGCTCCATCTTCAGTGACAAAAACCTCCCCATGCTGGTAAGGGCTAAGGGTTCCCGGGTCCACATTTATATAGGGATCAAATTTCTGGATTGTAACCCTCAATCCCCGACTTTTCAACAGCTGTCCAAGACTTGCGGCTGTTATTCCCTTTCCAAGGGAAGATACAACTCCTCCTGTTACGAAAATATACTTGGTTACCATAAAATTTCCTCCTGTAATATCACTCTTGATTTCTAACGTTAATATTTTACATCATTAACGCAAAATGTTCAATGCTTTGTCACAAAGACTTAATATGGTCATCTTCACATTCAATGTATAATATAGATAGGATTAAATATGGAAAGGGGATAAAAATGAAAAGAATTAGCTATATATTACTGTTGTCAATTTTAGTATTCTCCCTTCTTTCCGGCTCGGCAGCATTTGCACAGGATAAAACACCACCTGAAATATTGAAGGAACTAGGGGTTCTTAAGGGTGACAAGGACGGAAACCTAATGCTTGACAGCTATTTGAAAAGACAGGACATGGTTGTCCTAATCAGTAGGTTGTACAAGGAGGAGAATAAGGCCACCACCTATCTTCTTCCTGCAAAATTCAGCGACCTGAATGAAAACAACACCTACTACCATGGCTTCATACAATGGGCAGCGGACAAGAATCTTATCATAGGCATGGATGATGGCAGCTTTGGATTTGGTAAAAATGTTAAGGTAAGAGACTTTCAGGTGCTTCTTCTTAGAGTTCTTGACTATAGGGAGGAATCCGGTCTCTACGATTCCGTTCCTGAAATTGCAGATAAGCTTGGCCTGATGAAGGGAATAAATGTTAATCCAAACGGTTATCTGATGAGAAGGACCATGGCTGATATGACCTTGAATGCTCTTAAGCTTAACAAGAAGGGTAGTCCGCTGACCCTGGCTGAGGTTTTGGAGCTGGACCTGGGAAAATACGAGGGAAATGAATAGATTTCTTATAGACAGGAAAGCTTCGGCAACGATTTTTTCTCGGACCGCTCACGGCCGCTTGGCCAGGTAATGTCCTCGAAAAATGTTCCCTTCAGCTTTCTCAGTTTACAATATGAATTCGTAAGACAATTAAGTAAGTAACTAGGGTCTAGGACTCTTCGCACTGCTCAGAGTGACAAATAATGTCATAAGTGCCCGGCAATAGAAATATCCAAAATCTTTGATTTTGATATATTTCATTGAGAGGGTAGCTGAGTATAACGAAGGATCCTGGACCCTAATAATTTACCTATCTTTTCACTTCTTAGATATTACCTAAATCTTTACACTTTCCGCTTTCAACTTTCCAATAACTACCCCATGTCCTGGTTAAATCATTTGTCATTTCATTGTGAATTGTGAATCGCCACGTGCCCGGCGATAGAATTCTAAGAAATCTATAATTTCACAAGAATTCATCGAGAGGGTATGAATTGTGAATTAAATAATGTACTCTTCCCTTATTGCCTTAACAATCCTATCAAGCCCCTCCTTCAGAAACTCCCTGGGCGCGGCAACATTAAGCCTCATAAACCCGTCTCCACCATCACCAAACCAGGTTCCTCCATCAAGGGCTACCTCACCCTTCTCAACAAGAACCCTCTCCAGGGTCTTTCCATCCTTTTCATAGGCTCTGAAATCAAGCCACATAAGATAGGTTCCTTCAGTTTCGGTAAAATCAATATCCGGAAGTCTTTCCTTCAGGTAGCCTCTTGTGAACTGAACATTTTCCTCCAGGTATACAAGCAGGTCTTCCAGCCACTCTTCACCATGACCATAGGCAGCCATAACCGCCTCAATGCTCAGAGGTCCCTGATTTCCGATGCTGTTCTTAAGGAGTACCTTCTCAACCCTGTCCCTGATCTCCTTGTTTGGGATAATTATGTTTGAGGCGTAGAAGCCAGCCAGGTTAAAGGTCTTTGTTGTTGAGGTCGCTGTGATTGAGATGTCCTCAAATCTCTTGTCGACAGACGCAAACATTGTATGTCTGTTGTCCCCAAGGATCAAATCATTGTGAATTTCATCCGCCAATATAAAAATATCATTCTCCAGGCATATCTCGCCCACTCTTCTAAGCTCTTCAGGACTCCATACCCTGGATACGGGATTGTGGGGACTGCAAAGTACATATAGCTTGTTTCTTGGGTCCCTTGCCTTCTCCTGGAGGTCCTCAAAGTCTATTTGGTAGCGGTTGTCCTTCAATACAAGAGGTGAATTGACAACTTCCCTCCCATTCTCCTTGATGCTTCTTGAGAATGGATAATAAACCGGCTCATTGATAATTACACCGTCGCCCTCTTCAGTTAGTGCTTGAATGGTGTAATTTACCCCTGGAACGATACCAGGAGTGAAGAGAATCCAGTCCCTTTCAATATCCCAGCCAAATCTTCTCTTCGTCCAGCTTATTACACCTTGGTAATACTGGTTTGGTCTTGCGGTATAGCCGAATATTCCGTTTTCAACCCTTTTTTTCAATGCATCCAAAATCTCAGGTGCAGCCTTGAACTCCATGTCAGCCACCCAGTATGGAAGCAGACCGGATTTGCCGAAAAGCTCCTTCTGAACCTCATCATCCCACTTTGAAGAATAGGTACCGCTTCTGTCAACAATTTCATCAAAATTATACGCCATTTCTTTCCTCCTGATTTATATTTTATTTATTGATCGCTTTTGTCTTAGTTGCTTATATCCTCAAGCTTTCTGTTGATTACCTGGTCCAGCTCCTCCATAGTCCTGTCCATAAGGATTTGAACCCCTTCCTCGACATTGTCTATTGCGTATATATGAAAATCACCCTTCTCCACTGCCTGGATAACTTCATCCCTAAGCACCAGGTTCTTGATGTTTGATCTTGGAATAACAACTCCCTGTCTGCCTGTCAGTCCGATCAATCTGCATACCTGATAGAAGCCTTCAATCTTTTCATTGACTCCACCGATAGGCTGGATTTCACCCTTTTGGTTTACTGAACCCGTCACTGCCAGGTACTGCTTAATTGGAGCGTCAGCCATTGAGGAAAGTATTGCATAAAGCTCAGTGCTGGATGCACTGTCTCCGTCAACCACTGAGTAGCTCTGCTCAAATCCCAGACCTATGCTTATGCCAAGGGGATTTTTCCTTGCATATCTCTGTCCCAGGTAGCCACTCAGTATCAAAACGCCCTTATCATGAATCCTGCCGCTTTGCTTTGCCTCACGCTCGATATTGATGACGCCTTCCTCACCGCTGTAGACGGTGGCAGTTATCCTACTGGGCTTTCCAAAGCTGTACTCACCGGTTCCCATGACTGCCAGACCATTTATCTGGCCAATCTTCTCACCATCTATATCAATCAGAAGTGTGCCCTCCATAAACATTTCATTCAGCTTCTGTTCATACTTGTTGGACCTGTATATCTTTTCATCTATGGCCTTTTTTACATGCTTTTCGTGGACATATTCAGAGCCCTCCTCTGTTGCCCAGAAGTCTGCCTCATAAAGAATTTCAATTATCTGGTTGAACTGGGTGCTCAACTTGTCCTGATGACCGGCAATTCTGGTGCTGTATTCAACAACCCTGGATACGGCCATCTTATCAAAGTGCTTGATGTTGCTCTCCTTGCAGTGGGTTGCTATGAACTCACCCATCCGTTTAAGGTTATCGCCGCTCTTATCCATCTCTATATCGAAGTCAGCCATTACCTTGAAGAGCTTCCTGAAGTCATCGTCGTAGTTGTACAGGATATTGTAGGTGTAGTCATCACCTATTATTATGACCTTGACATCCAGTGGTATTGGCTCTGGCTTAAGGGTTGCAGTGACTGCCATTCCCATAAGTCTGTTGTAGTTCTCTATGTTTATTTCATTTGTCTTCAGGGACCTTTTAAGCATTTCCCATGATATTGGGTTATTGAGGATCTCCTTCATCTGAAAGATGATGTATCCCCCGTTTGCCTGATGAAGGGACCCGGGCTTTATCTGGGTGAAATCAGTTGTCAGTACACCCATCTGACTCTTGTATTCGATGTGCCCCATCAAGTTGTTGTATATGGGGTTTGATTCAAGGATTATTGGGGCATTCTCAAGCTGACTGTTGTCCACAAAGAGATTCACCTTGTATCTTATGAAAAAGTTCTCATCATTTCCCGAAGGCAGGTCAAACAAGGAGAAGTTTTTGGGTGCATTCTTGTTCTTGAACTTACCCAGGTTCTCCAGAATGTCCTTTTCCAGCTCATTCAGGTATATGGCGGTTGCCGGCCTTTGGCCGTACTTGTCCATAAGCTTCTTGATATCATATCTTATAATTTCAAGGACAACATTCTGGTCCAGCTGGTTTATGTTCTCGGCCAGGTCCTCATCGAGAATTCTCAAATCGTTGAACTCCTCAACAGTTGCTATTCTCAGCTCCTCGTACTTCTCCATCATGTCTTCCCGCTCTTCCATGGTAAGGGCTGCATATTCCTCTTCATTTATTGGTTTCCCTTCCTTCATTGGAATTGAAACCAGACCCTGCTCACTTGGAGTATATACAAACCCAAATTCTGCTGACTTTTCATTGAGCTTTTTCAGTACATTGCTCTTCTTTTGATTGAAAATCTTGATCACGTCATTTTTTCTTGTCTCATATTCAATACCTGAAAAGGTTTCAGGTATGGTCCTCTTAAGGTGCTCAATGAATCCCTCCAGCTCCTTTTTGAACTCCTTTCCCTGTCCAGGCTTGAAGGAAAGTGCCTTGGGGGATTCCTTCCTGTTGAAATTGTATACATACACCCAATCCAATGGCACCGGCTCCTGCTTTGCATAGCCCTCGGCAATGGAATGGGTGAACGTGCTCCTGCCTGTTCCGCTTAAGCCTGCCACATAGATATTATAGCCCTTCTTCTTGATCTTAAGACCAAATCCAAGGGCCTGGGTCCCTCTATCCTGTCCAATTATACCCTTTAGGGGGCTCATGTCCTCAGTGGTATCGAAGTCAAGGTACTCCTGGTCACAAATGCTTGTAAGCTCTTCCGCCTTTAGTCTAAACTTATCCTTCACTATCATCCCTCCCTGCTAGAGTTTCACTTACACTGTATATACCCATGAAATTCCCCAGTACCAATTATTTAGCCATCCAAGGGCAAAAAAGAAAAACCAGACCCCTCGGCCTGGCAAACTGACTCCTCCAATAATTTCTCTAGATGTAATACAAGGCATTCAGCAAAAGTGGTGCTATCATTGCAAATGCAATAACAATCACTATGATCATTGTGATTTTTTTCTTGTCTCTTATCTGCATATTATATTCCTCCAATATCTTACCTTTGACTCTATTCTATATCTTTTTATCCCCTCTTGCAAGTCTTCTGTCCCCGTTCCTTCCAAAGTGCTGCAAAAATCCAAGGACCAGGGCAATCAAAAGTGCCGCTGCAGCGAGTAGGAAGGGAACCTTGCTTCCCAATCCATATGCAAAGCCGGCTATGATGGCTCCAGACATTTCACCCAAAGCCTTGACGGCATTGAATATTCCCGACATGAATCCCGCACCATGCTGGGAGTCCTCCACTGCAAAGTTCTGAAGAAGGGGGAACAGAATGGTGTGGAAGGTAAAGTAGAAAAGGCTCCATATCATAAATGGATAGGTTGAATCCCAAAGGTATATCATGGTTGCAGACATCAGTGCCAATCCCAGAAGTATCCTCATGGAGGTCCTTAACTCGGTTTTCCTGACTATCCACACATTTATGGTAAGGTTGGCAACAAGACCTATTATTCCGGTTGTTGCCTTCCAGATTCCATTTACTATTGGCTCAAAGTTCAATTCGTCACGCAGATAATAATTGAAGGCGTTATTGTTGCTGGAATAGGCAATAAAGGCAAAGAAGGTAATTCCCAGGAATGATAGTATCCATGGTGTAAAAACCGCCTTCCGTTTATCTTCTTCTGCAAGAATGTTCCAGATGAACTGTGGCTTTGATCCCTTTCTCATAGGCTTGTTGGATTCATCCATAAAGAAGTACATGCCAAGTCCTATAAGAATCATTACACCGCCCTGAATGAAGAATACATATCTAATGGGAAGATAGCCCAAGGCTCCACCTGTAAGAAATCCCACAGCCATTGAGACACTCATAAGGGCTGAATAGGCGGCTATCCTTTCCCCTCTCTTCTCCTCACTGCTCACATCCACAACCATGGCCATAAGACCCACCATGAAGCCTCCTGTAAAGAGACCTGCTACTGCTCTCATGGTGAGTATCTGCCAGATATTGTTGGCGAGTCCATATATTATCTGTGACGCACCATAGAGGATTGTTGAATAAACCAAGGTCATCCTTCTACTTTTGTTGTCCCCCCAGCTGCCCCACAGTGGAGATGTCAGGAAGGATGCAAAGACCATCATCGCAAAGGACGTACCAAAAACATGGCTGGGCAGGTCCAGCATTGTGAAGTATGTTGGATTCACCGGATGGTGAAAGTTTGCCGTCATGAAAATAAGTGATGCAAATAGCATTACCTTCTTATATTGATTGTTCAATCTATCCCTTCTTTCAAAATACGTATAGAAGTTATTCTATCATAACTGAAGGGGATAAACAATTGTTTACTGCCTCGAAATTTCTCCTGAAAAAACCGCTGACCAAAAGGTCAGCGGTTGATAATCTGCTTATTCTATTAGTTTACCAGTTCAGCAGCTGAGAAGTCGATAGTTCCAAGAACTGATCTGTCCCATCCTACTAGGTCTGGAGAAACTAGCATTACGTCTGTATAGTAGTAGATTGGCATTACTGGAAGTTCTGTCATAAGAATTTCCTGTGCTTCGTAAAGTGCCTCAAAGTGCTCTGCTCCTCTTGTCTTTGCAGCAGTTGAAAGAAGCTCGTCATATCTAGCGTTACTATAGTTAGGATCGTTGTATGCATTCTCTGTTGTGAAGATTGCAAGAAGTCCCATTGGGTCCATAAAGTCTGTCAACCATCCACCTCTAGCCATCTCATAGTCGCCTTCTTTTCTTGTATCCTGGAATACTGCCCACTCTTGGTTCTCAAGTTGAGTCTCGATACCAAGGTTAGTCTTAAGCATTTCCTGAACAAGCTCAGCTACCTGCTGATGTCCTTCTGAAGTGTTGTACATGATTGTGAACTCTGGGAAACCTTCTCCATCTGGATATCCAGCTTCTGCCAACAATGCTTTTGCTTCCTCTACAGCACTGTTATCAGTTGGGATTCCGTAGGTTCCGGATTTCTCTGCAAAATCATTTCCTTCGTGGTCAAGGAATCCTACTGGTACGAATCCAGCTGCTGGAATCTGACCTGAAGCCATTGTCTCTGTTATAAGTGATCTGTCTACTGCAAGGTTAAGAGCTTTTCTAACTCTTACATCCTGGAACAGTTCAAGATCCATGTTGAAGTTGTAGTAGTAGGTTCCAAGTAGTGGGAATACGTAGAAGTTTGGATCTTCTGCCATCAATCTTGGAATCTCAGCTGATGGTACATCAGGTAGGAAGTGAAGCTCGCCACTCTGATATGCCTGATAAGCTGTTGAAGCCTCGTCGATGAACTTACCTTCGATTCTGTCAATCTTAACAGCATCTGCATTCCAGTACTCATCGTTCTTAACAAGTGTAAGTCCGCCACCGATTGTATAGCTTGTTAGTTTGAAAGGTCCGTTTGATACTGCATTTGCAGGATCTTTAGCCCATGCTCCATCTGCTCCGGCCTCAACTGCCTCTTGCTTGGTTGGCAGGAAGTGGTAGAAGGAAAGCAAACTTACGATATAGTCTGTAGGAGTCTCAAGTTGAACTTCCAATGTATAATCGTCAACTGCAGTTACTCCAACCTCGTCCAATGATGCTCCGTTTACTGCATCAAAAGCTCCAACTATGTTTGTATATTCCCAAATCCAAGCATACTCTGATGCTGTTGCAGGATCCATTCCTCTTTTCCAGGAATAAACAAAGTCATGTGCAGTAAGTGGTGTACCGTCTGACCAGTTTGACTCTCTCAGGTTGAAAGTAACAGTCATACCGTCTTCTGATACGTCCCAGCTCTCAGCGATACCAGGATAGATCTCTCCACTTTTCTCTCTTACTAGTCCCTCAAATGTCTGGTTGATTACGTCTCCACCGTCACTTGCTCCGTTAAGAACAGGGTCGATAGTCTTAGGGTCAGCACCGATATTCCAATTGAAAACTGACTCTTCTGCTGCAGGCTCTTCTGCTGGCTCTTCTGCTGGCTGCTCAGCTGGTTCCTCTGCAGGTTCCTCTGCTGGTTGGCTACATCCAGCCAATACTGTGATTGACATTGCCAAAACCAACAATAATGCTAATAGTTTCTTGTTCATTTTTTCCCCTCCTTAATGATGTATGTTGCCTCTATTTAAACCAGGTAAAACCCGGATTAAATACTTCCTTAAGATGTTACACAAACGTGGTAAATAATGAGAATATTTTCAATATACTCTATTATACCACAAATTCATCATTTGACAAGATGGCAAGCCACAAAGTGACCTGGCTCAACCTCTCTAAGCTCTGGTGTCACCTCGGTACAGATGTCCATGCAATATCGGCATCTTGAACTGAATCTGCAGCCTTCAGGTGGATTTATCGGACTCTTCACATCTCCCTCAAGAATAATCCTCTTGTTAATCTTGTGCTGCTTTGGATCAGGTATTGGTATAGCTGACAGCAGCGCCTGGGTGTAGGGATGAAGAGGATTCTTGTAAAGCTCCTTGCTGCTAGTGATCTCCATCATCTTACCCAGATACATTACACCTATACGGTCCGATATATGCTTAACCATTGACAGGTCATGGGCGATAAACAGATAAGTAAGTCCCATGTCATTCTGCAGGTCCTCAAGCATGTTTACAACCTGTGCCTGTATTGAAACGTCCAGAGCTGATATTGGCTCGTCACAGACTACAAGCTCCGGCTCCACAGCAAGTGACCTTGCAATACCTATACGCTGTCTCTGTCCTCCGGAAAACTCATGTGGGTATCTGCTGGCGTGCTCTCTCTTCAAGCCTACCGTCTGCAGAAGGTTATATATCTTCTCCATCTTCTCGTCTCCAGAGTACAGGTTATGGGTTTCTATACCCTCTCCGATGATTTCTGAAACAGTCAGACGTGTGTTAAGTGAAGCATATGGGTCCTGGAATATCATCTGAAGCCTTTTTCTGTACTTCATCATATCGTGCTGGGAAAGGTTTGTTATGTCCTCTCCATCGTATATTATCTTTCCTCCCGTTGGCTCGTAAAGCCTTACAACGCTTCTTCCAAGGGTTGATTTTCCACATCCGGACTCACCAACAAGACCAAAGGTTTCTCCCTTGTAGATATCGAAGGAAACATCGTCAACCGCTGTAAGATATGCCTGCTCCCTTTTGAAGAAGCCTGTGCTTACGTCAAAGTATTTTTTAAGGTTCTGTAATTGTAGAAGTGGCTTTCTCTCCTCCATATTATAAAGCCCCCTTTCTGTAACCCTCAACCTCTGGTGCATCCTCATGCATCAACCAGCAGGCTGAAGTGTGATTCTCCCCTACGCTGAACATAGGAGGTGCTTCCTCTGTACAAATTTTCATAACGTTGGGACATCTTGTGGAGAATGGGCAGCCTGCAGGTGGCGACAAAAGGTCCGGTGGTGATCCGGCAATAGGCTTAAGCCTTCCCTTTTCCTCCGTATCCATTCTAGGTACTGACTTTAGAAGTCCTCTTGTATATGGATGCTGAGGGCTTTCAAAAATGTCCTCAACGGTTCCTTTTTCCATTGGCATGCCACCATACATGACCACAAGGTCCTTGCAGGTCTCTGCAATAACTCCAAGGTCATGTGTAATCAGGATAATCGCCGTATCAAGCTTGGTGGAAATGTCTCTCATTATGTCAAGAATCTGTGCCTGTATGGTTACATCCAGTGCTGTTGTTGGCTCATCGGCTATAAGCAGCTTTGGATTGCATGACAGGGCCATTGCAATCATAACCCTCTGTCTCATACCCCCTGAGAATTCATGTGGGTATGACCTGATTCTCTTGGCAGGCTCTGGAATACCAACAAGATGAAGCATCTCAATGGCTTTTTCCTTGGCCTCCTTGTGACTTACCTTCTGGTGTCTTCTTATAACCTCTGTCATCTGGTTTTCTATCCTGAAAACCGGGTTAAGGGATGTCATGGGATCCTGGAAGATCATTGCCATGTCATCTCCTCTGATGTTTGACATCTTCTGGTCGCTGTATTCCGTGATATCCTTTCCGTCAAATATTATGTTTCCTTCCTTGATCACTCCAGGGTGCTCAATAAGCTTCATAATTGACCGGGCAGTTACACTCTTTCCACTTCCCGACTCCCCAACAATTCCCATTACGTCTCCGCTCTTAAGCTTGAAGTCGATGCCCCTAACAGCCTGAACCTCTCCGACATGGGTATAGAAGGAGGTCTTTAATCCATTTACCTCTAATATATAATCTTTATTATTTTCCATATCTCAATCTCCCTATCCTTTTCTAAGTCTTGGGTCCAACGCATCTCTAAGTCCATCACCGATAAAGTTGAATGCCAGCATTGTAAATGCGATTGCCAACGCCGGGAAGAACAACTGGTACGGATATGTTGTAAGACCTGAAAGAGCATTGTTTGCCAGCGTACCCCATGATGCCATCGGCGCTGAAACACCAAGCCCGATAAAGCTTAGGAATGACTCGGTAAATACGGCTGAAGGAATCATCATGGCTATGGAAACTATAATAGGTCCCATGGCATTTGGTATAAGGTGTCTGAATATTATCTTGCTCTTTGACACTCCCATAACCCTTGCGGCAAGTACGAACTCCTGCTCCTTAAGGGACAGCATCTGCCCTCTTACAAGCCTTGCCATTGATACCCAGTATACACTGCTTAGGGCGATTATGATATTTGTAAGTCCTCCACCCCTAAACCATACCATCAGGAGTATTACATAGAGAACAAGGGGAATGGAGTTTATGATATCAACGATTCTCATCATGATATTGTCCACTCTTCCGCCTTCATATCCGGCGATGCTTCCGTAAACAACCCCAATAAACAGGTTGACTATTGTTGCGATAAATGCAACCAGTAGTGAAATTCTCGCACCATACATTACCCTTGTCAAAAGGTCTCTTCCAAGTGAATCCGTTCCAAATGGGAAGAGCTTGTTAAGCTTGGTCATTGCTGGGTATTGTGACACCTCGCCATCCAGCTCAAGGGTGAAGTCATAGTCATAGCCCATCTTGTTGGGAAGAAGGTTGTATGAGAAGTCAAGTATTACATCCTCTTCTCCCAGTTGATAGGTATAGACCTTGTTGATCATGTCTCTTTTCAATGGATCGAGCACAAGTCTTTCAATCAAGGTTCCATCCTCTGCAACAAGAAATACGTTGTAGTCGTTGGATACGTGGAAGTATCTTCCGTCAAGCTCGTAAAGCTTAAGCGTGGGTGGTAGATTCTTGTATTCGTTGATCTGGTCTGAATATGAAAAATCCGTAAAGTTCGGTCCAATTGTACCGAACAGTATTATAAGGATTACAACGACGATACCCATCATAGAAAGCTTGTTCTTCCTCAGCCTTCTCCATGCATCCTGCCAATAGGTTAGACTGGGTCTGATGGCTTCGTTGTCTTCTCCTGTCTGTTCAATAAAAACAAATTTGTCCTTTGACATAGTCTACTTATCCCCCTTCAGCTTGATACGTGGATCTATGAAGGCATAAGCCACATCCACTATGAATATCATTATCAGGTAGAACACAGCATAGAATACTGTGATACCCATTATGGTAGTGTAGTCACGGTTACTTACACTTTCAACAAAGTGTCTTCCGATTCCAGGGATTGCAAATATCTTCTCAATTACAAATGATCCTGTAAGTATAGCCGCAATCATTGGTCCAACATAGGTTACTACCGGGATAAGGGCATTTCTTACTGCATGCTTCATTATTACCGTGAATTCCTTTATTCCATTTGCTCTTGCTGTTGTTATGTAATCCTGTCTCAACACCTCAAGCATGCTGGATCTTGTAAGTCTTGTTACAAAGGACAGGGAATAACCTGCAAGTGCTATTACCGGACCGATGTAGCTTCTCCATCCATCAAGTCCAAAGCTTGGAATCCACCCCAGCTTACCTGCAAAGATATATATTATAACTGTTGCTATTACAAAACTCGGTACAGTGATGCCTATTGTCGCCAAAAACATTACAAAGTAGTCCAATGGGCTGTTTTGCTTAAGTGCTGAAATTACCCCCAAAGGTATTCCTATGGCCACTATCAGGGCCGATGCAATCAAACCGATTTTTGCTGAAGCAGGGAAACCTGATTCAATCAGATCGTTAACTGAGGTACCAATCTTAGAATAGGATGGCCCCAGGTCAAATGTCACAAGCCCCTTCATATAGTTCAAATACTGAATTGGCAATGGATCATCCAGATTGTACTTGGCGTTCAATGCTCTCATTATTTCGTCGGGTACAGGTCTTTCCCGTGTAAAGGGCCCTCCAGGAATTGAGTGCATCATTGTAAAGGTCAATGTAGTGATTAATATAATAGTTATCAACATTGATACAATGCGTTTTAAGTAAAAAGATCTCAAATTTGTTACTCCTTTCTATGTATTTTATGAGTTGCAAATACTCTACCCTATTCTACCATCTTTGCACTGATTTTTCAAAATACTTTTTCAACTCAACCACAGTCCGAAAGCGCTTTTCACTGTTGCAATGCTAGTCCTTTATTGCATTGGTCCGGTAGATGGCATATGTTGATATGAACATTTGAATACTCTATGCAAGCCTTTGCACAAGCTTCTGTCAATTGATTCTTTGCAAAGATTTTCTTTCATTATTTTTTTTTCATAGTGTTTGAATGAAAAGGGCACCCTGGTGTAAATCTGTTTACCAGCGTGCCCATATTTTTTATCTGATTAGATTGAACAGGGGCTATAGCCACAATCCTGGCATTCGGAGCATCCCCCTGAGTGGTTAAGCCTTCCACCACACATCGGACATGTGTCCGGGTCTTCCTTCAGCTGCTCCTCTGCAAGATGCATTATTTCCTCCTGCAATTCTTCAATCTTGTCGATGTTGCTCTTCTTGTTGTTTGTTATAAGGATTCCACTTCTTGCACAGCCATCCCTGTAGATTGTGATTCCCTTAAGTCCCCTCTCCCATGCATAAAGGTAGAGCTCCTCAACCTGGTCTACGGTGAACTCGTTTGGTACGTTGACCGTGGATGAGATGCTGGCATCTATATACTGCTGCCATGTGGCCTGGACCTCGATCCTCTCCTTGTAGCCAAGGTTTGAGGTTGTAACTATGAAGTCAGGAAGCTCCTCTTCATAGGAAAGGTTGTTCTCCTCCATGTACTCCTTGATGATAGGTGTGAATACCTTGTAGTAGGTATCCTCATGATGAAGCGATTCCGACTTTCTGGTGTATGACACCTGGAAGATTGGCTCCACACCATTGCTGCAGCCAACAAGTGTTGAGATGCTTCCGGTTGGTGGAATTGTAAGAAGCTGTGAGTTCCTAAGACCATGCTCCTTGATCAGGTCAAGAACATCCTCATCAGCATTCTCCTTAAGGAACGGTGATGCAAGGACAGCGTCCAGATTGAATCTTGGGAAGGGACCGTCCTTCTCTGCAAGCAGGGCTGATTCTCTCAAAGCTTCATTCACCATTATCCTACCGATCTGGTGGATCAATGATATCGACTCGCTGCTTCCATACCTTACCCCCATCTTTATGAACATGTCCGCAAGACCCATTATTCCAAGACCAATTTGTCTCAGGTCCCTTGACATATCCCTTTGCTGCTCCAGTGGGTGCAGGTTCATGTTTTCATCAAGAACCTCATTTAGATAGATCACACCGTTTCTCACCATTTCACCGAACTTCTCAAATTCAAATCTGGCATACTTTGTAAAGGGGTGCTTAACGTATTCACTAAGGTTTATGGATGAAAGGTTGCAGCTTCCAAATGCGGGAAGGGTCTCCTCCGCACATGGGTTTACTCCTGCAAATTCAAATGTTGGATCATGGCTCATAAGGTGCCATGAATCAATTTTGCCCTTGTAGAGGATTCCTGGCTCTGCCATGTTCCAGTTGTTGACGGCCAGCTTCTTGTAAAGGTCCCTTGCCCTTATGACCTTGCTCATTTCCTCACCGGTTGATTCAACCTTGAAATAGAGCTCGTAGTCCGTATCATCCTTAACTGCCTGCATGAACTTGTCGTCAACGTTTACGGAAATATTGGCATAGGTAACCTTGCTCAGGTCGTTCTTAACATTTATAAAATCTTCAATATCCGGATGATTGCAATCGAGGTTCAGCATCAATGCTCCTCGTCTTCCCCTCATGCCTATAAGTCCCGTAACCATTGAATAAAGATCCATGAAGCTTACCGCACCGGTGGTTGTGCTTGCAGCATTGTTGACCTTGGATCCCTTTGGTCTAAGCTTTGAAAGTGTAAGTCCAACTCCTCCACCATATGAATAGGTTCTTGCCAGATACTTTGCAGTATCGAATATGGATTCAATATTATCTTCAACCTTTGGCATAACATAGCAGTTACTCAAGGTTATTTTCCTACCCAGCTTATCGAGTCCACGTCCTGCAAGAATCCTACCTGCTGGCATGAACTTCTTATCCTTTATTGCCTTCTTGACGGGGTTGTTGTCTCCACTAACCCTTGTAAGGAAGTCATCGAAGGTTTCTGAATCATATCTGTACTTCTTCTCGTAAATATCCCTCTGAAGATCCGTCATGTTCCAGCCCTGCTCACGAAGTCTGGCCCTTTCCTCACGATAGATGATATACTTTCTTGCCACCTCAGGTCTTGACTTCATCAGCTCGACCTCGACGTAGTCCTGTATCTCCTCGATATTAACTGTCTCCTTGCCACTGAATGCTTCGATTGCATTTTCGCCTATGGACTTTGCAAGCTCCTCGTCGATGCCCTTCTCGGTTTCATTCATGGCCTTCCTAACGGCTATTGCGATTTTTTCCGCTTCAAAATCCACAACCTGACCGTTACGCTTTTCAACTTTCAACATACCATTGCCCCCCTTATTACTCCGTACTCTTGCTTATACAACTATATATTGTGTATGAACGAAGCTCTATATACAACATATATAAAATTTACCACATATACCATTAAATTACAAGATGGGTCAGGAAGAAAAATAGGTAAGTTTTTGTAACAATTTCTTCACATAAGAAAAGGTGAGAGCCAAAGTGGATATGGACTATTTTTTTGCATATGATAAAATACAATCAGGACTAATCATACCATAATTATTTAATTTTGTCTTTGGGATAATTGAAGATTGGAGGTGCATTATGAGCTACACGGCGATATTGGACAAGATCCTGGACTCAAAGGACAGGACTGTTGGCGGTGACGCTGCTTCAGCCCTTTCAGGAGCAATGGCCTGCGGACTTATTGGCATGGTTGCAAGGCTTTCAATCATGGGTCAATACGGTCTTGATGACCACCAGTTCATCAAGCTGGCTGAGGAGCTTGACGGAATATCCTTCAGACTTCTCCGTGGATCCCAGGAGGACGTGAAGGCCTATGCTGGTGTCTGTGATGCCTTGAAGCTTCCCCACGAGACCCGGGAGGAAATGGAGGAACGTCTGGAAAAAATCCAGGAAACAGGAGAAAGGGCTGCCGAGATCGCAAGGGACAACGGACACCTTTGCAAAAGGGTACTTAGGGTAGGACTGATCCTGAGAGGGAATTCCAACACAAATGTTGCAGCAGACCTGGAGGTTGGTATTACTCTGGCTCAGGTTGGAATCCAAGGTGCAATTGGAACAATGAAGGCCAGCCTGCCCCTTATCAGGGATGAGGAATTCAGAAAGGAATTGCAAAATGATATCAATGAATTGAGCAAGGAGGATAATTATTATGAAGATATTAATGGCAGAAGTCAACATTAGCGAGGGGACGGACCTTGACAAGGTAAACCTTATCAAGGAGGAGCTTATGAAGGAAGGCGACCTTGAGCTTCTTGACCTTAACTCCGACAAGGACCACAACAGATCGGTCTTCACCTACAAGGGGGAGCCCCAGGCTGTTCTTGAGGGTACAAAGCGTCTTTCAAAGAGGGCAATAGAGCTGATAGACATGTCAAACCACAAGGGAAGCCATCCAAGGATGGGTGCTATTGACGTTGTCCCTTTTATTCCAGTCAAGGATGTGACACTGGATGAGGCTGTTGAGATTTCAAGGGAATATGGCAAGTATCTTGGTAGCCTTGGAGTGCCTGTTTACTTCTATGAGGATTCAGCCACAAGGGATGACAGGAAATCACTTGTGAAAATCAGAAAGGGACAATATGAGGCCTTGCCTGAGAAGTTTCAAGACGAAGCCTGGACTCCTGATGAGGGCCCATTCCAGTTCAATCCAAAGAGTGGAGCTACGGTAACCGGAGCAAGGTTCCCGCTTATAGCATTTAACATCAATCTTGCAACCGAGAATCTTGAGATTGGAAAGAAAATAGTTAAGGCAGTCAGGGGAGCAACCGGTGGATTCCAGCATGTGAGGGCAATCGCACTTGAGATACCCGAGAGGAAGATGGTCCAGGTTTCCATGAACCTTACCAACTATGAGAAGACCCCTATCCACAGGGTTTATGAGGTGATTAAGATGGAGGCGGAGAGGTACAACATCGGAATCGCCGATACGGAGCTTGTGGGTCCCGTTCCAGTCTATGCCCTTGAGGAGCTGTTGAAGTTCTACATCAGGGTCAATGATGATTTCTCGGCTGAGCAGGTTTATATGTAATGCAATTAACAGAGTACAGTGATACCATTTCAACAAAATATCTCAAAATCAAAGATTTTGGATGTTTTAGTTGCCGGGCACTTACAGTGAACAATGTGTTGTCATCCCGACTGTAATGGAGGGATCTGGTTTTTATTCACTCTTAGGTGTTTGCCCGCAGTTCTTGATTCAAGTCCGAGAAAAATCATCAGCTCGTTTTTTCCATTGATTCCTATGCCGCTTCTCTTGGAGGAATCAAATCATTTCAAAATCCTCGCTGGATTTTTCAGTCGTTCTTTCATATGAACCGCTTGCCAAAGCACCTTTCGAGTGAACAACAGTTTTGATCCTGAGGTTCACTGAGGAGTCTTTTATAGCTTAGACAAAACTTAAGGGTCCAGGACTCTTCGCGCTACTCAGAGTGACAAAATATGTCGTCCTGAGTGTAACGAAGGATCTTGGACCCTAGTTTTTTGCTTTTGCAATTGTGAATTATAATAACAATACCGACAAACGGAAAGTCGAAGGGAACATTTTTCGAGGACATTACCTGGCCAAGCGGCCTCGAGCGGTCCGAGAGAAAATCGTTGCCGAGACTTTCCTATTGAATCAGCCCAATGTTTAAATGAGAAACATTATTCACTGTTCACTGATTCATCAAGCCTTTTAAGCGCCTCAAAAAACACCCCCATAAATTCATCCCGGTCAACATCCATAAGTACGTGTGCATTTGGAGGCTCGTGCCTCATGAGCTCTCCCGTATCCGCTGCCGTCCTTCCCCTATAGATTCCTATTGACGTGTCTATTTCAACCCGATAGTCCTCTCCCTTAAACATTTCCGGGTTCAGAAGATACATCACACTTACAACATCGTGAAGGGGATAGGTTGTAAGACCCTTCCGTCTATGGAAGTTGGTGTAGCTCTGGAGCAGACTCCCGGCCATCCTTGAAACGGATCCTTCAGAGCTCATCAGTTCCTTGATTTCTTCATCATTTATGGCAGCCTTGTTGGTAACCTCAAGTCCACTCATTGTAATTGGGACCCCTGAATCAAAAACTATCTTTGCCGCCTCTGGATCTGCATAGATGTTGAATTCAGCAAAGGGTGTCCTGTTTCCGGAAAATATGGAGCCTCCCATCAGTGAAATCATCTCGATTCTTTCCTTTGTTTCAGGAAAAACTGAAAACAAGAGGCCGATATTTGTCAGGGGACCGGTTGGGATCAGGGTAACCCTGCCCTCAGCCTCCATGATCTTCTCCTTAAGAAATACAATTCCATTGTCTGATTCCAGTTGAAAAACCGGAGCTGGAAATTCCCAGCCGTCCATTCCGCTCACACCATGTATCTCCCCTCCGTGAAGGGGGTCCTTGATCAGGGGCTTGGCCGCTCCGCATGCAGCTGGGATCTCAAGCTTAAGAAAGGTCCACAGCTTTCTTAGGTTTTTGGTGACCTTTGCAAGGGTCTGGTTACCTGAAACCGTTGTAACTCCAAGAATATTTAATCTGTCCCGGTTGGCAAGCGCCAACAGGAGTGCCATTACATCGTCCACACCTGGATCGCAATCGATCAACACATTCCTCTTTTTCATCCCAAACCTCCCTTTAAAACACCCAGGACCCTCCAGCTGGAAGGTCCCTTAAGTTTACAGTTGTCTTATTCAGCAAGCTCCAGAGCTACTTCCATCATTTGAGTAAAGCTCTTTTCTCTTTCCTCTGGTGTGGTCTCTTCCTTGTTGACAATTGAATCGCTTACCGTAAGGATTGTAAGTGCATTTACCCCCGCATAGGCTGCATTTGCATATAGCGCGTAGGATTCCATCTCAACAGCCAGGATGTTCATATCTATCCACTTGCTTCCGGCTTCATCATCCACAGTGTAGAAGACATCACTTGTAAGGATGTTTCCAACATGATATGGAATTCCCTTTTCCTCAGCGACTCTTGTGGCCTTTTTCAAAAGGTCCCAGGATGCAATTGCAGAGTAAGTACCTGGCAGCTTGTATTGGTCGGCATAGCTTGAATTTGTGCTGGCACCCATTGCAAATATTACGTCATAAAGCTTGAGATCCTTCTGGTATGCTCCGCAGGAGCCAACCCTTATAAGGTTCTTGACCCCGTAGAAATGAATAAGCTCATATGAGTATATTCCAATTGAAGGAACTCCCATACCCGTTCCCATAACAGATATTCTCTTGCCCTTGTAGGTTCCAGTGTAGCCGAACATATTCCTTACTGCATTGAACTGGACAGGACCCTCAAGAAAGGTTTCAGCAATGAACTTTGCTCTCAAAGGATCTCCTGGAAGCAGTATGGTTTCAGCTATTTCTCCCTTTTTTGCACCAATGTGAGGTGTTGACATATGATCACTCCTTGTATTCATGTAGTTTATTTGT
The DNA here is from genome assembly GCA_024649995.1 of Gudongella sp. Taxonomy (GTDB): domain Bacteria; phylum Bacillota; class Clostridia; order Tissierellales; family Tissierellaceae; genus Gudongella. The sequence goes on from JANKMX010000009.1 coordinate 19,993, forward strand.
CATTCACAGTTAATGATACCCCTCAATGGCTGCAACAAACCAATTTCCATTAGTTTATCAAGTGTACTTCAAAAAAATGCCTTATTTCGTTAATTAATTAGTTAACACTCATTTAAAGCGTTAGTTACTGGGTATATGTTAGGTAACATAGAATGTGATGTCCAGGTTATTTTAAAAGGCTAATTGAGGAGGCGATATTAATGACCAAGAAAATCCTAGTACCAATTGATGGTTCTGAATGCTCCATAAAGGCTCTTTACAAGGCTACAGAGCTGGGAAAATTCTACGAAGCTGAGCTTACCCTAGTTATTGTCATTGACAGCGGAAGGTTTGTTTCTGTTGATTTCAAGCAGGACATGATCAACTCAAGTATAGAGGCTGGCCAACATGTGCTTGAGGAAGCGGCTGGAAAGATAGGGGATTACCCCTTTGGTGTCAAATCAACCTACAGAATGGGCGATGTTGCCAATGAAATCATAACCATGGCAGAGGAGGGTGATTATGACCTTATAGTCATGGGAAGCAGAGGCCTTGGAGTATTCACAAGAGCACTTCTTGGTGGGGTCTCCCACAAGGTGGTATGCCACTCACCTATCTCTGTTCACGTTGTTAAATAACCATTACTTAAGGACCCCTGATTCAGGGGTCCTATCAATTAAAGCTTTCCTTCCTTCATAAACACTGCATTTGTTCCATTTATGCTGAAGAACTCCCCAGATGCCCTTTTACCTATTGAATCTGGATACACTCCAACTTCACCTATTATTTCATCTTCATCCACGTTCATGAATTTCCCATCCCTATAGATTATTTCCCCCTCAACAGCTGAAAGGCATACCTCATCTCCCCTGGCGCTGTAGACCAGGTTTGGCACCATGTTTCTCATGGGATAGGAGTAAACCGGACTCATAGATGGCTTTTCAAGGTCTATTGCTATGAAATCGGCCCTTTTGCCAGCTTCAAGGGATCCAACCACATCTCCCAAACCTATTGCCCTGGCCCCCTCTATTGTGGCCATCCTCAATGCTCTCCATGCTGGCATCACCTCAGGATCTGTGTATTTAATCTTGTTGAAGAGTGTCGCAAGCTTCATTTCATTTATTATGTTGTGGCAGTTGTTTCCGGGAGCCTGGTCAGAGCCCAGGGCCACATTTCCCCCGGCTTCCTGGAAGGCAACTGACGGTGGAACGATTCCATCTATTATCCCGATGGAGCCTGGGCAAAGTATCATTCCTGCACCGCTCCGGGCTACCACCTTGGCCTCATCATCCCTGGCGTCTGTCAGGTGAACAGCCACCAGCCTTTCCCCTAGGAATCCTTCCTCCTTGAGCCATTCTATGGGTCTTTTACCATATCTTTTCTGGACCTGGTAGGTCTCCCTGTCACCCTGCTGGGTGTGCATGTGGACCAAAGTATCCCTTTCTTCTGCAAGGTCATAGATTCTTTCCAGAAGCTCCCTGCCTACAAAGTCCGGCCCCTGTGGTCCGAACAGGACCTTTATTCTTCCATTATCCTTGTTATGCCATTTGTCATAGAGCTCCAGGTTCCTAAGAAGCCCCCTTTCACCTAGGTCCCTGTTGAACAGGTACAATTCACCAGGCTCATAGACCCTCTTTTCAGCCTCCCGGATCATGTGGGTAAGGTTACCTCTAGCCCCTAGCCTATGGATGAAGCCGGCGACGAACTCCATGTTTGTTTCGTAGTCACCCAGGGTCGTGGTGCCCGCCTTGACTGCCTCAATAATACCAAGCTTGCTGCCAGCATTACGTTCATTTTCGGTCAATACATTATCAAAGGGCTGAAGTCCATACATCATCCAATTCCCAGTATCCTGAGCCAAGCCTCTCATTATGCCAAAGCCCGTGTGCATATGGGCATCAATCAAGCCTGGAAACACAGCCTTTTTCTTGAGCTGCAGGGCTTTCTCCCCTTCATATTCCTTTGATATCTCATCCCTTCTTCCAACTGCAACAATCCTTCCCCGGTCGATTGCCATGGCACCATCTTCAATATAGCCCACGCCCTCTCCCGTCATGGTATAGAGGTGATCTGAAACAACCACCAAGTCAACCTTATTCATCCTTCAAGCCTCCTTCATATTCCTTTCGGATCTCCTCCAATGCTCCAGGAGTATTGTAGACATCCATCACAAATCTTGAAACAATTTCCCCTCCAAGGGAGATTGCCCTGTGAGTTTTTTTTGTTTTCATTGCAAGGGCAAATTCCTCTGTATGTGCATTAAGATCCTTCCCTATGTCAATGTATGGATGAAAGGCAGGGCAAACGCTGCTCACGTTTCCAATATCAGATGAGCCGCCTGTCTCGTCACTTGTATCCACAAGGGTCAATCCCAGATCCTGGTAGATTCCCTCCAATAAGGTTTCCCCCCTTATATTTCTTGAGAGACTGTCATACTTCTCCCCAATTTCCTCAACTTTCCAGGAGGTTCTGGTTGCCAGGGCAGCTGCCTGGGCACAGTCCATTACCCATTTGCTGATCTGGTCGAGATACTCCCTCTTTTCAGCCCTAACAAGCACCTCCGCTTCAGTATAATGGGGAACTATGTTTGATGCGTCACCACCATTGACGATGTATCCATGCAATCTCACATCATCCTTAAGATGCTGTCTCATCATATCCATGGCGTCAAAGAAAAGCCTGATGGAATTCAATGCATTTCTTCCCTCCCAGGGTATGCTTGATGCATGTGCTGGCTTGCCATGGAAGGTGAATTTGTAGGCATCCAGTGCCAGAAATTTTGAAAAAAGAGCATTCTTGTTGCTCATGTGGATCATAAGTGCAAAATCCATACTATTGAACACTCCAGACTTAACCATTGGTACCTTGCCACCGTGCATCTCCTCGTCAGGAGTCCCGATTACGTGTATTTCAGCTGGTATCCTATCCTTGAGTTCATTCAGTACCAATGCAGCAAGGATGCTTATGGACCCGCTTGCACAATGACCACAGGCATGACCCAGTCCCCTTAAGGCATCGTACTCAACCAGTATTGCCGCCTTACTTTCCTTTCCCTTGTTGATTATTCCCCTAAAGGCTGTTTCCATACCTGCAAAGGGATACTCCACTGGTATTCCGTGGCTGGCAAGCAGCTGGACCATCCTCTTTGAGGATTTGTATTCCTCACCACCTATTTCCGGGTTATCAGCCATAAAATCATTCAGGGCTATTATTTCATCCTTGTATTTCTGGATCAATTCCTTCATTATGATTCCTCCTGTCAAAAGATTTACCTATTTAACTTATCATAGCAAATTTGTACCTGCAGGTATAGTGAGGTTGGAGATTTTCTGATTATCACATTTATTTGAGACATATTGGGTATATAGTTACGGAATAGCAAATACACGTGGAGGTGTGACAATGAAAAAAATTCTTGTACCGATCGACGGATCCGATTGCTCAAAGAAAGCCCTGCTCAAGGCCAAGGAGCTTGGCAAGGCATTTGATTCCCACATTACAATACTTACAATCATCGACAGCATACGATATCTTGACATGGACTTTAAATTCGATGCAGTCAGGGATGGGATTGACCTAAGCAAGCAGCTTCTTGTAAGCGCATTGGAGGATTTCAAGGACTATCCAGGTGAAGTGGAAACTATATACAAAACAGGTGATGTTGCTGAGGAGATTATCGATGTGGCCGAGGAGGGAGACTTTGACCTTATTGTCATGGGCAGCAGAGGTCTTGGTGTTTTTTCAAGGACAATTCTTGGAAGTGTATCCCACAAGGTTATCCAGCATTCAAAAACCACCGTCATGGTAGTGAAGGACTGCGGTCAGGCAGATGAATAAAGTATCCCTACCCCTCTAATTTTTTACATCTATTTCATCTGAATTGTCAGAAAACGATTGAAATTTTTCCTGAAATAGTGTAATCTATAATAAATCTGAGCGTAAAGCACATTGGGTGTGGAAACGTATTCAGATAATAACATATAGGGGGGTTTATATGAAAACAAAGAAAAAAGCAACAATCGGTCACGCATTAATACCTATCTTAGTTCTAATAGTATCTTTGTTCAGTGGTATCGTTTACCTTGGTACCGACGCACATATTCCGATACTAATAGCAATCATTGTTGCAGCATTGGTGGGAATAGTAAGCCTGGGATACACCTGGGGTGAAATCGAGAAGGGAGCCATTGAGACCATTCAGATGTCAATGCAGGCCATACTGATACTTATGATTATCGGTACTGTAGTTGGATCATGGATTCTTAGTGGAACAGTTCCTGCAATGATCTATTACGGTCTGCAGATCCTTTCTCCTGGAATATTCCTTGTTGCAACGGCAGCAATCTGTGCCATTGTTTCATTGGCAACTGGAAGTTCATGGACCACAGCTGGAACTGTAGGTATAGCTCTTATGGGAGTAGGCCAGGGACTTGGAATGCCAGCAGCCATAGTGGCAGGTGCAGTTGTATCCGGAGCTTACTTCGGAGACAAGATATCACCTCTGTCAGATACAACAAACCTTGCACCGGCAATGGCAGGTTCAACACTGTTCGAGCATATCAAGTACATGTTCTGGACAACCATTCCTAGCTTTACCATAGCACTGATCCTTTACGGAATCATAGGTGCCAGATATGCTGGAAGCCAGCTTGATACAACTAACATAAACATTATACTTGATGGAATATCAGCCAACTTCTACATATCACCAATTCTATTGCTTCCACCGGTTATAGTAATCGCGCTTGTAATCATGAAGGTTCCTGCACTTCCAGGCCTAATGGCAGGTACAGTAGTAGGTGGAATCTTCGCAGCAATATTCCAGGGTTCAGATCTTGGAACAATCATCAACACTGCACACTATGGATTTGAGATAGACAGTGGCGTAGCAATGGTAGACGAGCTTCTTAACCGTGGTGGTCTTGACGGCATGATGTGGACAGTATCACTTATACTTCTAGCCATGACCTTCGGTGGTATCATGGAGAGAACTGGAATGCTTCAAGCAATAGCGGCAGGTATACTGAAGCTTGCAAACAACACTGGTTCACTTGTTGCTGCAACAATACTTACCAGTATTGCAATCAACATCCTTGCAGCTGACCAGTATCTTGCAATAGTAATTCCTGGTAGAATGTACAAGGATGCCTATGATGAGATGGGACTTGAACCAAGACTTCTTTCAAGAACATTGGAGGATGGAGGTACCCTTACCTCATCACTTATCCCATGGAACACCTGTGGAGCCTATATGTCAAGTGTACTTCTAGTATCACCACTTGCATATGCACCATATGCATTCCTGAACCTGATCAATCCAGTTGTTGCAATCATCTATGGATTTACAGGCTTCAGCATCAAGAAAGTAGAGCCAAAAGTAGAGTAATCAAAAACCAGCATTCCAAAGGGATGCTGGTTTTTTAATTCACATTTCACAATTCTCAATTCACAATTGCTAAAAGCTGAGATCCCTCCACTTTGGTCGGGATGACCGATAATAGGTCGATCTCAAGGGTCCAGGACTCTTCGCACTGCTCAGAGTGACAATCTAGTATTCGCTCGCAGAGTGCTTTGGTAAGCAGTTCATATGAAAGAACGACTTTAAAATCCAGCGAGGATTTCGGAGTGTTTTGATTCCTCCAAGCGCAGCGGCATAGGAATCAACAAAGAAAACGAGCTGATAATTTTATTCGGACTTGAATCCAGAACTGCGTGCAAACACCTAAGAGCGAAAAGCCAAGATTCCTCAGCTGAACTTGAAATGACAAACCTTAGGCCGATAGCATTAAAATTATATTTTCATTTCCGGAATCACATTCAAGGGCTCCTCACCCTCAAGAATCCTGACCATGCACCTGGCGGCATTCCAGGCCAGATCATCATATGTCCTCTGGGTACCTGCGGCAATATGTGGAGAAAGTACTACATTGTCCATCTTAAGAAGTGGATTGTCTCCATCCAGGGGCTCCCTCTCATAGACATCAAGTCCAGCACCAGCAATCCTTCCTTCCTGAAGGGCACTGATAAGGGCCTTTTCATCAACAACCGGTCCCCTTGAGGCATTTACAAGGATGGCATTCCTCTTCATTAGGGAAAACTCCCTCTCCCCCATGAGATGATGGGTCTCATCCGTTAGGGGTGTAAGAACAACAACAAAATCACTTTCAGAAAGGAGCTCATCCATTGGCTTGTAGGAGATTCCAAATTTCTTCTCAGCCTCCTCCTTCCTTGACCTGTTATGGTAGGAGACCTCCATCTTAAAGCCAAGACTGCAGCGTCTGGCAACCTCCTCACCTATCCTGCCCATTCCGATTATGCCAACCTTTGTTCCTGACACATCAAGTCCCATAAGGTGATTATTCTCAATCTTCTTCCAGCTGCCCTCCTTGACGAAGGAGTTGAGCTCGGTAATCCTTCTGGCAGTTGAAATAAGCAGACCCATTACAAAATCAGCAACCGTATCATCCAGTATCTCTGGCGAATGGGTACCGATCACTCCTGCCTTCTTCATCTCATCTATGTCGAAGTTGTTGTAGCCAACTGTGATATTGCTTACCACCTTAAGCTTTTTCCCCTTATCCAGAAGCTTCTTGTCAATTGGTGTGATTAGGACTACGGCACCCTCAACCTCATCAATCCTTTCATAGATGTCATCATAGGTTATTGCCTTTGAATAATCCATCTGGATAAGTTCACAATGCTCACCCACATACTCCTTTATTTCATCCTTGACTGGATAGCCAATCAAAACCTTTGGTTTACTCATCCTGATTCCTCCTTACCTTTTCCTCAGTTCAGGCACTATATAGGGGCTGTCTCCCTTTTCCAGAACCTCAACAAGTGCCCTGGCTGCAACAACCGCCATCTCATCCCTGGTCTTTCTTGTTGCTGAGCCTATATGCGGCAGTGTAACCACATTCTTCATCTGGAGCAAGGGATTGTTCTTATCAATAGGTTCCCTTTCATATACATCAAGGCCTGCCCCTGCAATCCAGTCCTCCTGGAGGGCCTTTATAAGTGCCTCCTCGTCCACAACGGGTCCTCTGGATGCATTTATGAGGAAGGCTTCCTTCTTCATTTTCTTTAGCTCCTTTTCTCCAATAAGATGATGGGTCTCGTCCGTGAGGGGTGTCATCACCACAAGAAAGTCTGCCTTTTGGAGTAGCTGGTCCATTTCCATGTATCTGGCACCAAGTCTCTTTTCCGCATCCTCCTTCCTCTTCCTGTTGTAATAGATTATATCCATGTCAAAGCCCTGTGCCCTTTTGGCTACGGCTTCTCCAATCCTTCCCATCCCAACTATTCCAAGGGTTGAATGGTGGATGTCCTTTCCGAAGAACTTGTCCATTTCTCCCTTCCTCCAGTTACCAGCCTTGGTGTCTGCATCAGCCTCCACAATTCTTCTTCCAGAGGATATTACAAGTCCCATGATAAGATCGGCAACGGTGTTGTCAAGGACTCCCGGAGTATTTGTTCCCAAGACACCCATTGCCTTCATGTCTTCAATATTGTAGTTGTTGTAGCCAACTGATATATTGCTTACCACCTTGAGGTTCGGTGCATGCTTCAATAGGTCCCTGTCGATTTTCATCCCCACCTCCAGGATTCCATCCACATCAGCTATGCTGTCAACTATTCCCTGAAATGTCTTCCTCCTTGAGAAATCCCACATGATGTAGTCACAATGCTGTCCAATGTACTCCTCTGCAGCTTTTGGAATTTCATTTGCAATAAATACCTTAGGTTTTTTCATATTATCCAATCATCCTTTCTTTAAGCAAATATTGCCATGAGTGTCAAGGTTGTGGCAAATACAAGTAGCAGCTGAAGTGCAAAGTAAGGTCCGTATTCCTTGTACAGCTCACCTGTCGATACCTTCATTTCATTCAGGGTCAGTGCCTGGCAAAGATGAAGGGGTGAGTAGAAATACCCTACAAAGGATACTGCCAAGAGGAAGAAGGTATAAATGTGCAGGGCATTGCTTCCAAGCCCCATCATGGAAAGCAGAGGCAATGTGACTGCCAATGCTGATGTCGGGTAGCCTGTGATGTATCCAAAGAAGAAGGATACAAGGGTGAAGATAAGCATTATCCTGATGTCCCCCTGGCTTCTCATCAACAGGTCATTGATGATTCCAAGCATCTGGTCCATCTGTAGGATTATGTCCTTCAGGACCAGTATTGCCGTAACAAGGATTATGGTATTATAGTTGATAGAATTGAAGGACTTGTATAGGAAATCCTTCTTGTCACTTAAAAAGTATACTATTATAATGCTACCAATCATTGAAACGAAGAATGGCAGTCCAGTTATCAGGTTAATTACAACAGACATGTATATGGGTGATGTTATCAATACCAGGTCCAGAAGCTTCCTAAGGGATAGGTCCCTCTCCCTTTTCTCTCCGTTGCCCTTCCCTCTCATAAACAGCGTGTACCCGATGATGACGGTACCTGCAATAAAGGGAAGTCCAAACCCAATCACCTTGTATACATTCAACTGAGGAATTGCAGCCTTGACAAACATCAGAACCGATACAAATGGAAAGAGGAACATGGCAATATGCCTGTAGATAAGGTTTATCGCTGCTCTTCTGGCAGGAATGATATCCAGCTCATCCCCTATGCTGTTGATGAATGGTGCTGATAGGACTGCTCCTCCCGGAACGGACATTATTCCTATCATGGAAGGTATTATCATCATGATTACCTTCTTGCTTGTGATCAGCCCCAGTAGGGAATCCACGATTCTCTGCAGGATGCCATACTGCTTCAGTAGATTTCCAAGTATCCCGATAACAGCCACCGTCAGTATGGTATCCCTGGAGTACTGGTCCAGGATGACACCCATAAATGTCTCTCCCAGCCTTAAAATCCCCAGACCTGAGAATATGCTGATGGACAGGGTCACGGCAAGTATTGAATGGCTAAGCTTAAATCCTTTTCTGATCATTATTGGTATAAGTCCGAATGATGCGAGTGTAACAAGTAGCTGTGTCATATTTCCGCTCCTAACATATAATTTCGTTAATCTAATAATATCATATAAGTAAACCCTTTTGCCATATGTTAAAAAGATAACCAAAAAAACTCCCTTTGGGTGTCTTCCAACACCCAAAGGGAGCAATGTGATCAATTTTCTATTTCAGATTATCAAGTGCGGTCCTCAAATCCTGGACAATGTCCTCCACATCCTCAAGACCAACTGATAGTCTTACCAGACCATCCTCAATCCCGCTCTTCATTCTTTCCTCTTCCGTATAGGTTGAGTGGGTCATGGATGCCGGGTGCTGTATCAGGGTTTCAGTGTCACCCAGACTTACTGCAAGGGTGCATAGCTTGACTGTGTTCATAAGTTCCACACCGGCTTCAAGGCCACCCTTAAGGGTAAAGGCTATCATCGCTCCCGGCAGACTCATCTGACTTTTGGCCAGCTGGTACTGGGGAAAGCTCTTCAGTCCAGGATAAAGGACCTTTTCAACAGCCTGGTGCCCCTCCAGAAATTCCGCTACCTGCCGGGCATTCTCACAGTGCCTTTCCATCCTGATTCCAAGGGTCTTCATTCCCCTATTTATAAGGTAGGCATCAAAGGGTGAAAGGGATGCTCCCGTCATGTCCTTTATGCCAAAGAACCTTACCTGGTCAATGAACTCCTGGCTTCCAACTGCAAAGCCGGCTATAACATCCCCATGACCATTGAGGTATTTCGTGGCGGAATGGACAACCACATCAGCCCCAAGCTCCAGTGGCCTCTGAATGTAGGGACTGCAGTAGGTGTTGTCCACAACCACAGTGCAGCCCTGGACCTCGTGGGCTATACCGGAGACCGCCTTGATGTCAACTATGGTCATGTTTGGATTTGCGGGAGATTCCAGATAAACCACCTTTGTGTTTTCCTTCATGGCTTTTCTTACATTCTCTGGATCCTCCATATCAACAAGGGTAAGCTCAACTCCAAACCTTTCAAGTCCATGGGTAAGGTAGGCAAATGTGCAGCCATATAGGGTCTTGGCAGCAACGATATGGTCTCCTGTGGAAACCAGGCTCCATATTACAGATGTAATGGCTCCCATTCCCGATGCTGAGGATACCGCAGCCTCACCGCCTTCAAGATTTGCAATCTTTTCCTCAACCTGGGTGTTGGTTGGATTTCCAAGCCGGGAGTATATGTAGCCCTTCTCTTCTCCAGCAAATCTCCTTCCACCCTGCTGTGCATCGTCAAAAATGAAGGTTGATGTCTGGTATATTGGCGTGGCTAGCGCACCCATCTCATTTTTTCTGTAGCCTGCATGAACCGCCCTCGTTGAAAAGCCCTTGTTGTTCATCTGATTGTCTTCCATTCTCATCCCCCTATTATTTGTCGTATACAGGTGTAAGGTATTCCCTGTACTTTTCGTTTCCTCCTGTTGTTATATTGAAGAACATATCCTTGAGCTTCTTGCACACCGGTCCCTCGTGACCGTCTCCAACCTTTCTGTTGTCCACCTCAACGACAGCAGTCACCTCCATTGCAGTACCGCTGAAGAAAACCTCCTGTGCATTGTAAAGCTCTGTCCTTGAGACGCTCCGTTCTACAACCTCCATCCCCAGCTCTTCCCTGGCAAGGGTCATTACAGTATCCCTTGTGATTCCCTCCAGGATGTCATCTGACAGTGGAGGTGTCACAAGCTTGCCCTTCTTGACCAGAAATACATTTTCTCCAGGTCCTTCGCAGACCCTTCCATCATGTGTCAGAAAAATGGCTTCATCATAGCCGTTTTGAAGAACCTCAAGGGAAGCAAGTGCTGAGTTCAGGTATGCCCCCGTGGATTTTGTCCTGGGTGGTAGCATTGTGTCAGTGATCCTCCTCCAGCTGGAAACAGCCACCCTTAGTTCAGATTTCCCAGCGTATTTGCCCATTGGCTGACAGTAGATCATAAGTCTGTTGTCATCATCAAAGAGAGTTGGCATCAATGATTCCGAGCCCTTGTAGACAACTGGTCTGATATATGTAGTGGTCTTGAAATTGTTCTTTCTAAGAAGCTCCACCGTGACATCACAAAGCTCCTGTACCGTATATGGAATATCCATATTAAGGGCCTTGGCAGACTCAAGAAGTCTCTCGTAATGCTCCTTCAATCTGAAGCCGTAAAGCTGTCCCTTTTCATCATCCCAGTATGCCCTGATTCCCTCAAAGCAACCCAGACCGTAGTTGACTACCTTTGATCTGATGCTGATGCTAACATCCTTCTCATCCACTATCTCACCATTGAAAAACACAAAGCTCTGTTCCATCTAAACATCTCCCCCTTCATATACCATCTCATTTATTGCCTTTCCTGCCGGAACTATTGGGTATACCCACTGGTCGTTTGAAAACCTGCATTCCACAACAAAGGCCCTCCTCGTATCCTTTACCCCTTGAAGGGCCTCCTCAAGCTCCTTCGGGCTGTTGGCTCTAGTGCCCTGGATTCCGAAGGCACCGGCTAGCTTCATAAAGTCAACCTCATCACCCAGGTCAGTCTCAGAGTACCTCTCTTCACAGAACATTCCCTGCCATTGCCTAACCATTCCAAGTGAATTATTGTTAAATAGTAAAATTATAATAGGCAGGTTGTACTTTGCAACTGTACCCAGCTCATTGAAGTTCATCCTGAAGCTTCCATCCCCTGTAACCAGAACCACCCTCTTGTCAGGGTTGGCAATCTGCGCCCCAATTGCAGCACCCATGCCATAGCCCATGGTTCCAAGGCCTCCCGATGACAGGAACGTCCTTGGCCTTTTGAATACCCAGTGCTGCCCCGTCCACATCTGATGCTGACCAACATCCGTTGCAACTATGGCTTCGGGGAACATCCCGTTTGCCAGCTTAAGGGCGGACACTCCACTCCAATCCTCAACATATACATTCTCTTCCTTCATTTCCTCTATCTGCTGAAGCCATTCACTTCTGTCTGACTCCTCCATCCTCTCCTTTAATATTGCAAGTATCTTCTTCATTGAGCCTGTAAGATTTGCATCAACGGCCTTGTTTTTTCCTATTTCAGATGCATCGATATCAAGCTGGACCACCTTTGCCTTTGGTCCGAACTCCTCGGCCTTGCCGATCACCCTGTCGCTGAACCTTGCACCAGCCGCAATGATAAGGTCGCTGTGACACACTGCAAGGTTGTTTTCCTTGAAGCCGTGCATCCCAACAAGTCCAAGTGACAGCCTATGGTCCCTTGGAAAACCTCCCATGCCCATAAGGCTGGAAACCACTGGGATGTCTCCCTTTTCTGCAAACTCCACCAGCTCACCTGTTGTTCCCGAGGATATCACTCCACCACCAGCATATATCACTGGCCTTTTGGAGCTGTTTATCATCTGGACCACCATATCCATCTGGTCAAGATGCTCATTTGTTGCTTCCTCGTCTTGATTCGAGTCCGGCTGGGACCTTAAAAAGTCAACACTTGTCATAAGGATATCCTTTGGTATATCCACAAGCACCGGTCCCTTTCTTCCTGAGCCGGCTATTCTGAAGGCTTCCCTTATTGTCTCGTCAATCTCCTCCACACTGTGTACCAGGAAATTGTGCTTGGTGATCGTCATTGTTATGGATGTTATATCAACCTCCTGGAATGAGTCCCGACCAAGAAGGGATGATGCAACCTGTCCTGTTATTACAACCATGGGAACCGAATCCGAATACGCCGTTGCTATTCCAGTGACGGTGTTGGTGGCACCTGGTCCCGAGGTTGCAAAGCAAACCCCTGTCTTTCCGCTTGACCTGGCATATCCGTCTGCACCGTGGGATGCACCCTGCTCATGACTTGTTAGTATATGTCTGAAATGGTCACTATACCTTGTCAAGGAATCATAAAGTGGAATCACCGCACCTCCGGGATATCCGAATATGGTGTCTACACCCTCCCTTAGGAGGCACTCCATCACTACATCTGCACCTGTCAACTTCATCTTCTCACCCCTGTATTCTAGTCATTGCAGCTCTCATGGAGCCCTTGGCAACCCTATTTCTTAAGCCAGCTCATCATTTTTCTGAGATCTCTTCCTACAACCTCCATCTGATGGTCCTGCTCCATTCTTCTTCTGGCTGTGAAGGAAGGTCTGTTTGCCTTGTTCTCAAGTATCCAGTTCTTTGCAAAGGTCCCGTCCTGGACCTCTCCAAGTACCTTTCTCATCTCGTTTCTGGTTTCCTCTGTGACAATTCTTCTGCCTACGGAATAATCCCCGTATTCAGCCGTATCACTTACTGAGTACCTCATATAGCTAAGTCCACCCTGATTGATAAGGTCAACGATAAGCTTCATTTCGTGAAGGCATTCGAAGTATGCACTCTCAGGCTCATAGCCCGCTTCCACAAGGACTTCAAAGCCTGCCTTCATAAGCTCTGTAACTCCTCCGCAAAGTACTGCCTGCTCTCCGAAAAGGTCTGTTTCAGTCTCCTCCTTGAAGGTGGTCTGAAGGACTCCGGCCCTGGCACCACCAATTCCTGCAGCATAGGCCAGGGCAACCTCCATGGCATCACCTGTTGGGTCCTGGTGGGTCGTAACCAGACAGGGTACTCCCTTGCCCTCCTGATATTGACTTCTCACTGTGTGTCCCGGTCCCTTTGGAGCAACCATGAACACATTCACATCCTCCGGTGGAACAATCTGTCCGTAATGGATGTTGAAGCCGTGGGCAAAGGCCAGGTAGTTACCAGGTGAAAGGTTGTCCCTTACATTGTTCTCATATAGCTCAACCTGCTTCTCATCATTTACAAGGAGCATCACCACATCAGCCCATTTGGTTGCCTCCCCCGATGTCATTACCTGAAGTCCGGCCTCCTGTGCCCTTTCCCAGGACTTGCTCCCATCGTAGAGTCCAACCCTAACCTCCACACCTGATTCCATAAGGTTAAGTGCGTGTGCGTGACCCTGGCTACCGTAGCCTATTACAGCCACCTTCCTATCTTTAAGTACATTCAAATCACAGTCTTTTTCGTAGAACATCTTCGCCATTTTACCATCTCTCCCCTGTTATGTAATCTATTCTGTAACCTCGTAGACATCCTGGAACCTTCTCATCTGAAGGATCATGTTGTTCATAAGGTCCTCGCTTTCAGCTCCAACGGTCAGTGTAAGCTTTGAAAGTGCATCATTAAGGCCCACTTCATATACTATTCCCTCAAGCTGGCAGCCTCTTTTTCTCATAAGTCCTGTAATCCTCATTAGAGTCTCCGGTCCGTTTTTTACCATTGCATTCAAAGTTCTTGTCATTTTCATTTCCTCCCTTTATTTTTTGTTTTTGGGTATTAAAAAATCCCGCCTCTGAAATACTTGCATGTATTTCAGGGACGAGATAATATTCGCGGTACCACCCTGTTTTTCAATCCACTCACGCAGATTGACTCTTCAGGTCCAAGGACAAGCCTTTAACCATAGCCATATAACGGTGGCGCATCTTCCATTTGGAAGATTCCCGGTCGCAGCTACTTTTTACATTTCGCCTTGACAGCTCCGGAGTGATCATTCCTGCGTCCTCTGATCCTGACTCTCACCATCCATCAGTTCTCTGTTATCAGACTCTCTGCAGTTTTGTCTCCGTCATCGCTCTTGTTTGTGATTTAAATTAAACTCATTCTATAACTTTAAATTATGGGTGTCAACACCTTTTTTTAAATAATTTAAATTATTTAGAATATTTTCAATTGGCACCATTTTCAATGTTCTTGGCTATAAGCCTTGTAATTTCCTGTGTTCCCACGGTTTTTCCGCCCTCCATGAAAACGTCTTCAGTATGATATTTTTCCTCAAAAACTTTTTTTACAGCACTCTCGATTGACCTTGCCTCCCGGGTGAGTCCAAAGGAATGCTCAAGCATCATGGATGCCGAAAGGATTGTCCCTATGGGATTGACCCTGTCCTGACCTGCGATAGTTGGAGCTGAGCCGTGTATCGGCTCATATATCCCCCTTTTCCCGTCACCCATGCTGGCTGAAGGCAAGAGACCTATTGACCCTGTCAGCATGCTTATCTCATCTGAAAGTATGTCTCCAAAGATGTTTGACGTCAGGATTACGTCAAACTGGGATGGGTTCCTTACAGCCTGCATGCAGGCATTGTCTATGTACATGTGAAAGAGCTCAACTTCAGGATAATCCAAATGGACCTCTTCCACCACCTTCCTCCACAGCCTTGATGTATGGAGGACATTGGCCTTGTCCACACTTGTAACCTTTTTTCTTCTACCCATGGCAGCCTGAAAGGCCTTCCTGGCTATCCTCTCTATTTCCATGCTGCTGTATTCCTCAACATCCTCTGCCCTTTCTCCATTTTCATCCTCCCAGGTCCTTTTTCTGCCAAAGTATATTCCTCCCGTAAGCTCCCTTACAACACATATGTCAAATCCATTTTCCACTATGTGATTCTTTAGTGGAGAAGCCTCCTTCAGCTGAGGATAGAGGATGCCCGGTCTAAGATTTGAATATGCCTTCATTGCCTTCCTCAATCCAAGGATAGCCGCCTCGGGTCTCAGCTCATGGGGAAGACCATCCCATTTGTCTCCTCCAACAGCACCAAAGAGGATGCTGTCACAGCTGTCCACAGTCTTAAGGGTAGCTTCAGGCAGGGGACTTCCCGTTGCGTCATAGGCTGCCCCTCCCACTAAAACATCATGGTAGCTGAAATCTAATCCAAACACCTGGGAAACCCTGTCAAGAATCTGCATTGCACTTTCAACAACCTCCGGTCCCACACCGTCACCACGTGCCACCGCTATTCTATATGTCATATTATTCTGCTCCTCCCGCTTTCACATAGCCCACAAGTCCGCCACTTTCAATTATCTTCCTGATAAAGGGCGGGTAGGCCTCCCCACTGTATACCCTCCCTGTAGTCATATTTATGATTTCACCTGTTTCATAGTTTACGGATATGTCATCCCCATCACTTATATCCCTGGAGGCTTCAGGGCTTTCGATTATTGGAAGTCCGATGTTAAAGGAGTTCCTGTAGAATATCCTTGCAAAGCTTTCTGCAATAACACAGCTTATACCAGCACCCTTTATGGCTATGGGAGCATGCTCCCTTGATGATCCACAGCCAAAATTCCTGCCTGCCACAACAATATCCCCCTCCTTGACCCTATTGCTGATTTCAGGGTCAAGGTCCTCCATAAAGTGTACTGCCAACTCCTTTGGATCCGCCGTAGACAGGTACCTTGCAGCTATTATAAGGTCAGTGTCAATATTGTCTCCAAGTTTGATAACTCTTCCCCTTGATTCCATCTATATCACCTCCAGATTTTCAGGGTTCTCTATATATCCGGCTACAGCCGAAGCAGCTGCCACAGCTGGACTTGCCAGATAGACCTCTGACGTGTGATGACCCATCCTGCCTATGAAATTCCTGTTTGTTGTGGATACAGCCCTTTCACCCTCAGCCAGTATCCCCATGTGGCCTCCCAGACAGGGACCGCAGGTTGGAGTGCTTACAATGGCTCCAGCCTCTATGAATATCTCAATCAAGCCTTCCCTGACCGACTGAAGGTATATATCCTGGGTTGCAGGAAATATTATGGTCCTGACCCCCTTTGCAACCCTTCGACCCTTAAGTATCCTTGCAGCCATCCTCATGTCATCCAGCCTTCCGTTTGTGCAGGACCCTATTACAACCTGGTCTATATTAATCCTGGGAACATCATCAATGGAATGTGTGTTGTCCGGGCTGTGTGGAAATGATACAGTAGGTCTCACCTTTGACAGGTCAAGTTCAATTACCTGGTCATATTCCGCGTCATCATCTGGACTGTAGGTCTTCCATTCCCTCTTTGCTCTACCTTCCATGTAGCTTTCCGTGATCCCATCCACAGGGAATATACCGTTTTTTGCACCTGCCTCTATTGCCATGTTTGAGATGGTGAACCTGTCATCCATTGTAAGATGCCTGACCCCCTCACCTGAGTATTCCATGGACCTGTACCTTGCTCCGTCAACCCCTATCATTCCGATGATGTGAAGGATTATATCCTTGCCTGTAACCCACTTTTGTGGTTTCCCCTTAAGAACTATTGAGATTGCTGATGGAACCTTGAACCAGGCCTTGCCCGTGGACATTCCAGCTGCCATGTCGGTGCTTCCAACCCCTGTTGAGAAGGCTCCGAGAGCCCCGTAGGTACAGGTGTGGGAATCCGCTCCAATCACCGCATCCCCTGCAACCACAATCCCCTTTTCAGGCAGCAGGGCGTGCTCTATTCCCATTTCCCCGATCTCAAAGTAGTTTGTTATACCCTGACTGTGGGCAAACTCCCTCATGATCCTGCATTGCTGGGCAGCCCTTATATCCTTGTTTGGGGCAAAGTGGTCCGGAACCAGGGCAATCCTGTCCTTGTGGAAAACCTCCCTGGATCCCATCCTTTCAAACTCAGCAATTGCGGGAGGAGCGGTGATATCATTGCCAAGCACCATATCAAGGTCCGCCTCTATGAAATCTCCTGCAGCCACACTGTCCCTTCCAGCATGAGCTGCCATTATCTTCTGTGTCATTGTCATTCCCATTCAAATCACCCTTTCTATACAGCCATTTCCTGGTGTGTCTCTTCTTCCTGCATAAGCTTGTTGACTGCGTTTATATATGCGCTTATGCTTGCCTCAACAACATCGATGCTGGCATCTCTCCCCACAAAATGCTTGTCCTTGTATCTTAGCTTCACCACCGCATATCCCAATGCATCAGTTCCCTCTGTGATGGATTGCAGGGAGAAGTCCTCAAGGGTTATATCCTTATGGACGCACTGCGCAATCGCTCTGAAGGAAGCATCCACAGGTCCCTGTGCAAATGAGATTCCCTCCCTGATTCCCTCTGGCGTATCCAGAACAACAGAGGCTGTGGTCGTTATGGTATTTCCACTGTTTACAACAAATCTCTCAAGCTTGTAGTAATCCCTTGTTTCCTTAATCCCTCTGGTTAGGAGTATCTCAATGTCCCTGTCAAAAATCTGCTTTTTCTTGTCTGCAAGATCCTTGAATTGAGCGAAGATAATGTTAAGCTGGTCATCGTCAATCTGATATCCCAGGGAGGCCACCTTATCCTTGAATGCATGTCTACCGGAATGCTTGCCCAGGACCAGATTGTTGTTGCTCAGACCAATGGATTCCGGAGTCATTATTTCGTAGGTTTCCCTGTTGCTAAGGACCCCATGCTGGTGTATTCCCGACTCATGGGCAAATGCATTGGCTCCCACAATGGCCTTGTTTGGCTGGACGTTCACTCCTGTGATGCTGCTTAGCATATTGCTGGTTCTGGTGATCTCAACGGTTTTGATATTGCTGTTTGCATCGTATTTGTCTCCTCTTACGGAAAGGACCATAGCAATCTCCTCAAGAGCTGCATTGCCAGCCCTTTCACCTATTCCATTCACTGTACACTCTATCTGTGTCGCCCCTGCCTTGATTGCTGCAAGGCTGTTGGCAACCCCAAGTCCCAGGTCATTGTGGCAGTGGACTGAGATTTCCACCTGGTCCAGGTACTTGGATTTCCTTCTGATATCCATTATGAATTGGTAAAACTCATCCGGCGTTGTATAGCCCACAGTATCAGGTATGTTGATGATTTTTGCACCTGCCTGTATCACCCTGTCAAATATCTCTGCCAGGAAGCCAGTGTCGCTTCTAGTGGCATCCTCCGCAGAAAATTCAACCTGGGGACAAAGGCTGGATGCATATGCCACCATCTCTTCTGCCCTGTCTGCCACCTGCTGAGGTGTCATCTTCAGCTTGTACTCCATATGTATTGGTGATGTGGCGATAAAGGTGTGAATTCTTGGTTTTGATGCTCCCTTTACAGCCTCCCAGGCCTTGTCTATATCATCCTTTACAGTCCTTGCAAGGACTGCCACAGTTGATTCAGTTATCTGGTCCGCTATGGCCTTTACAGATTGAAAGTCTCCAGGTGATGCGGCTGCAAAGCCCGCCTCAATAACATCAACTCCCAGCCTTTCCAGCTGCCTTGCCATCATTAGCTTTTCCCTGTGGTTCATGCTGCACCCTGGGGACTGCTCCCCATCCCTTAATGTTGTGTCAAAAAAACTGATTCTCTTTGTCATTTTCCATCCTCCTTTTCATAAAAAAAAATCCCCCGTCCCTATAGATATCACTCTATAGGGACGAAGGATAAATCTTTCGTGTTACCACCCTAATTCGCAGCAAGCTGCCTCATTCCCGGACAATCATCCGGTATCCATATAACGGTGGCACCGTCACAGACTACTTGCCGAAGCTTTCGCCCATGCTGCTTTGAAGCTAGTATTACATACCCATCCACTGCTGATTCACACCAACCATCAGCTCTCTTGAAGTAGATTCCAGGTATCTTTCTCTTCATCTTGGCATTTCTTAATATTGAAACCTATTATATATGCAGGTGAATTTAAAAGTCAACACAAATTTTACACTTTTCTAAATATTCTTTTTTTAATCTGAAGGATATCCCGGATTATTGCGGCTGCGGCCCCCCTTACATCAGATGCTCCCCCAAGGATCGCAAACTCTCCAAGATTGTCTGTCACATACTGTATGCCCTTGTTCTTACCCTGGACTCCATAGAAGATGTCCTCATGGGATACCATGACAGGCTTAACTACCACCCTTGGATTTTCAGCCTCAAGGTCCAGCTCACCAAGGAGCTTGTATCTCTTGTTCCTATCCTTGGCAGACCTTATGTCCTCACTGGTCAGATGGGTTATTCCCAGCACTTCCGCATCCTCCAGTTTAAGGGCTTTTCCTGCAAGGGCATTTGCAATTATGGTCATTTTTATGGCCGAATCCCAGCCCTCGACATCCTGGGTGGGATCGGCCTCTGCAATCCCTTCCTCCTGGGCCTTTTGGAGGGCAGCCTGATAGGTCATCCCTCCATTTTCCATAAGGTGGAGTATGTAGTTTGTTGTCCCGTTCAGGACCCCCCTGATTCCAAGAAGCCTTGAGCCCAGAAGGTCGTTTTCTCCTGCGCTTATGGTTGGAAGTGCAGCTCCTGCAGTTGCCCCTATGCCAAAGCCCAATCCCCTTTTTTCAGCCAGGTCCTTAAGGTCTCTGTAATGGAGCATAACCGGTCCCTTGTTGGCTGTAACAACATGCAGACCATTTTCCAGCGCCAATCTTATGGTAGACCTGGCAGGCTCTCCCGTGCTCTTGTTGGTTGGTGTCGCCTCAACCAGAAGATCCACCCTGTATTCATTAAGGATATCCGAAATCCTCCAGGCTCCAAAGCCCCCTTCTCCATATCCTTCCAGGTCTCTGGTCCTTCCAAGATAATCATAGAGCTTTTCTGGGTCCAGTCCTGCCTGGTCCCCAACCCCCGACCTGCTGTTTAGTGCAAATACAAGCTCAATATCATCCCTCTTCCCGATGAGATCCACAAGGGCTCTTCCAACCCCTCCAGTACCAACCAATCCTATCCTCACAATATCCCTCCTAATCCCTATCAAAAGCTGTAATGATGACTACCGCTGCAAGTATCGAAATAAAGCCGGCTATTGTCCTTCCAGATATCACTTCATTAAAGAGCAGAGCACCGATAATGATACTGGTCACGGGCTCAAATGTGCTGAGTATTGAAGTCTTCTGTGGTCCGATAAGGGCCACTCCTATCTGAAAGAAGCTTACCCCAAGGAAGGCCACAATTATTGACAATAGAACCGATACCCCCCATCCAAGGGGCGACATGGTGAAATCAAGACTCCCGGTAAACAGTCCAAATAGAAAGATCATTCCGCTTGCCGTTACACACAGGTAAAGGGTGAGCTTCAGTGAATTCATTGACTTCAGGCCGCTTCTATCAAGGTATACTATGTAGAATGCATAGGCCACAGAGGAGCCAAATGCAAGAAGAAAGCCCATAAGGTTTATGTTGGCCTCCGAATCATTCAAAAACATCATTCCAACTATGGCAAGGCTCACTGAAAGAAGCTTGGTCCCACTGGCCCTCTCTCTGAACATTATCACATACACCAGAATGACGAGTACCGGGTATGCAAAGTGCAGGGTGGTGGCTATCCCTGAGGCTATGTAGTTGTATGACATGTACAGGGTCAGGGCAGTTGTCCCATACCCCAAGGTCCCCACCAACAGAAGCTTTTTTGCCTCCTCCCGGCTTAGCTTGAGTCCAACCTTTTTGTTCCTGTTCACAAAGTATACAAGCACCGGAAGGACCAGAAAGAACCTCAGAAATGAAAGGGTTACAGGATTTCCCCCTTCCTGGTAGACGGTCTTTGCCATAAGCGGCATGCTCCCAAATACTAGTGCTGATATTACAACAGCCATGTAGCCCTTAAGCTTTTCAAACATTTTGTCCTCCAGATTTTAGTCATTACTTAGATTATAACCCTTTTGTCAAAATATTGCATAAAAGAATAGGAATTTCAAAAAAAATGATCCCCAGAATAATATCCCGGGGATATGACCTTCATCATGAGATTTCCTAGGTGTCTCTTCTGAGCTTTCTGTGGTAGACAAGGGTGGTCATGACCTTCCCTTCATGCCACTCATACCTTACACTTGCAAGCTTGAACTTCCTTTTTGTCTTGAAGAGAACTGACGGAAGATTTGGTACCGGTGCAATGATGACCTCCTCAAAGATGTCGAACATTCCATCAGCCTTTATGTCCTTGATCAGCTTCTTGGACAGCATGCCTCCGATTCCCTGTCGCTTGAACCTGTCAAGAACGGCAATCTTGTCCAGCATAATGAAGTTCTCCAGGTTCTCCTGGTTGAAATCGGGCCTGAAATAGCAGTCATTCAGCCATTTCGGGTTTTCCCTGAGCCACACGTCCTTGGGAAGTCCGAAGGTGAATCCAAGAACAGAGCTGTAGTCGTCCTCTATGTATTCCGCAACATAGAAGTAGTCACTGATCTCCAGAGCTCTCCTAAGCTTGCTTTTATGGCCTTCAGGGTCTGAACCGTAATCATCCATCAAGAAACCCTGCATGGGATCCTGATTCTTTTTCCCAACTGAAGCTGCTACATGAAATATTCCATCAATATCCTTTTCAACGGCCTTTCTGACCACAACATTTTCCAGATTGATTTTCTTAATGCCACTTGGCAATTTGACTCGTCTCTTTAACTGACTCAAAAAATCCCTCCTCCTTCTATCTAATATCTCCTTTTTTTAATACCCTAGGTGGGGTGGATGAAACCTTTAATTTTGTGGTATAATTGTCACGACAATTGAAAAGAGGTGCTTTATGAAGAAAAAATTACTTATCCCAATGGGAGCAATCATCATAATCCTAACCCTTGCTATCTCCATGAATAAAAGCATATTCAAAATGGGAATGGATTACATAAATTACAGATACTTCAGCCAGGACAGAGCCGCTGGGGATTTCAGCGAAATTCAGGAAAACCCATTTGAGAAATATCTTGAAGAAAATGAGGTGGATTTGGAAGAGGCCAAATCCCCACCGGATGGTTCCAGCGAACCAGCTCCTGCGGAGAAAAGGACTGAGGAAATTGAGCAGTACAACTCTTCCAATGATAACATCCCCTCTAGCCCTGTCAACAATCCGACCCCGTCAACAAATCCCACTGAGGTCTCTGTCAGCAAACCCACCCTGGCACAGATAAGCAGGGAGTATATGCTTGAATTTGAAGGCATGGAGGCCAATTTCAGAAAAAATCTTGAGGGTCTTGTTGGGGAGGCAGTTGAGGATTACAACTCAGGACAATACAGCAAAAACACTCTGGCAGATATGTACCTTCAGAAGGGTGAAAGAATGGAGGTTGAATCAGACGAAAAATTCTACAGGCTTTTGGGACGTCTGGAACAAAAGCTCATCCAGCACTCCTTCAATACCAATATGGTAGGAGAGGTTGAAAGCTATTACATCAAGCTTAAGAAGTATGAAAAGAACAGAATGATAGACAAAGGAATGGCCCTTCTGGATGATTAGAAGAGCCATTTTCATGTCCTATTTAAGCTTTTGAGAAAGCAGTACAATTCTAGCAAGCCTTTCCCCTGTTTTCTCCAATAGACCTCCAGCCTCAGTCATTGCCTCACCAAGGCCCATTGGTCCATCGACAATAGGGAGGATCAGGTCAATCCCCATTGAGTAGAGCCTTTCCGTTCCATCTCCGATACCTCCAGCGATTGCGACAACTGGCTTGTTGAGCTTCTTGGCCCGCTTTGCGACACCGGCCGGAACCTTGCCCTTGACAGATTGTCCGTCAATCCTGCCCTCTCCCGTAATTACAAGATCCACATCCTTTAGCCGGTCATCGAACCTAAGAATATCAAGGACCATTTCTATTCCCGGTTTAAGGTCAGCTCCACAAAACGCCACCAGACCTCCACCAAGACCACCTGCAGCCCCAGAACCAAGTATATCAGCTATTGCGACATTCAGATCACTCTTAAGTATCTCTGCCAAATGACTTAGGTTATTATCCAGAAGCTTGACCATTTCTGGATCAGCACCCTTTTGGGGACCGTAGACAAAGGCTGCCCCATCAGGTCCAAGTAGTGGATTCTCAACATCACACATGACTGTAATCCGGGCATCCTTAAGGAGGGGAGTCACCTTTGACCTGTCAACCCTATCAAGCTGCCCAAGACTTCCACCACCCTCCGCCAAATCATTTCCATCCCTGTCCAGAAATCTGTAGCCCAGGGCCTTTGCCATCCCCATTCCGCCATCATTTGTAGCGGATCCTCCTATTCCCACATAGATTCTTCTAAAGCCTCTTTCAAGTGCTGACAGGATAAGCTCTCCGGTACCATAGGTTGTTGTAAGGGTTGGGTTTCTCTTTTCCTCCTCCACAAGCACCAAGCCTGAAGCCTCTGCCATCTCGATAATGGCGATCTCATCCTGAACCACTCCATACTTGGCCTTGACCCTTTCTCCCAGGGGTCCTGTGACCTCCTCATAGATCAATTCCCCGTCCATTCCTGAAACCAGGGTTTCAACCGTTCCCTCTCCGCCATCAGCCATTGGAAGCTTTGCTATTTCTCCTTCCGGGCAAATCCTAAGATAACCCTTTTCAATCCTGTCCGCAACCTCCATGGTTGTTGCCGAGCCCTTAAATGAATCAGCTGCTATTAGTATCTTCATTTTCTCTGCCTCCTGAGTTTATTCAACACTGATTTTATTCTTGAATTTTTCCCTTAGGACCTTGCCGTATCCACTGACTCCAAACAGGGCGATTGATATTAGGATGATTCCTGAAACTATCCTCAGGTTCAGTGGCTCTGCAAGGAAGAAGTAACCTATTACAGCTGCCATAACCATCCTGCTTGAGGACAGCATGGATCCTGTTGCCGAATCAACGTACTTGAAGCCCTCCGTTGTGAAGACCTGTCCAAGAAAGCCAGTCCCTGCAGCCAGCAGAACAATTCCAGCCGAATCCATGGACAGGAGCCCGATGTCATCAATGACCAGAGGAAAATTAAGGAAGGTTCCAATCAGCATAAGATAGAATACAATGATAATGCTTGTCTCCGTCCTTCTTGCCTGTGTCAGATAAAGGATGGATGTTCCAGCAAAGAAGGCTGACCCAAAGGATATCAGGTCCCCAATGTTAATGCTACTTAAGTGTGGATCGGAAACAATATATGATCCCACAAGGATCAGAAAGAGATATATGAATGCAGTTGGTCTAAGCCTCTCTCCTGTTACAAACCTTGCAAGGAGGAAAACGAAAACCGGATATGTAAGGTGGATCATGTTTGCATTTGTTATGGTGGTGTAGTTAAGGGATGCGGTCAAAAGAATCAATGCAGATGCATTAAGTGCAGACCTTATGAAAACCGGTCTTTTCCTTACAGGCTTAAAGGAAATTCCCCGATACAGCATATAGGCTCCAAGACCCACAGTGCCAAGAAAGTATCTGACAAAGGATGTTACAACCGCGTTCATTTCGGTGGAATTGGAAACCACCTTGCCAAAAAATGTGCTTAAGGTAAAAAACAGAGATGACAAAAGCATCAGGAATACTCCCATTACGACCCTTCTTTCAAGTTTGATACTTAGATTATAGCATATTTCGTCTCTCAAAGGAAAAGCCCGGGAATAATCCCGGGACAATTTTAGCCTAATAGCTCCCTGTACATTTCTCGTTCAATTCCGATGTAATTCTCCACCTCATGATGTAGCTTCTCCATCCTTTTATAGGTGTTGTCATAGGTTGGGCAGCCGCTTTCCGGCATTGTATAGCTGTTGGTTTTTTCCTTAAGCCCCTCAAGCTCCCCAAGGAGAATGTCATTATCCCCCTCAACCTCCTGGACGGTCCTTCTTATTTCTTCCAAAAGCTCATCTGAGGGTTTCTTCTGGTAATCCCAAATCATAGGCAGAAGAACCATCTGCTTCTTCACAAGAGCAAGCTCAAGCTCGTTCTGGACCCTCCCATACTGTCTGTGGACCTGGATCAGCTCCTCCTTGCAATCATCGTAATGAACCTTCAGTATCTTATAGGCCAGGCTCTTTATTACGGGCAGCTCCTGCTTGAGAAATCCATGATGGTTATCCGCTATATCCTTGATGGTTTCCTTTATATCCATATATTCCCTCCTGTTCAATTTTCTTTTTACTATATACCCTAAGGGGTGGTCATTATCTCAAATTTTATCATAGAAAAGGGTCCATTCCCTCCATCCCCAGTTGCTCATCCTTCTTGGGCAGATCTTTCCACTTGCATCAAAATGCCTGACCACCCTTTCCTTGTGTATTGAGTGCTTACTCATCAGCTCCCGAATGAGCACAATTCCTCTACTTTTTGTCTCCTCCCAGTCACCATCAAGGTTTATGCAAAGCTCAACACCGATGGAGTTGCTGTTTGTGATTCCATATCTACCCCTCCCATCTCCACAATGCCAGGCGGCCCTGAAATCCTCAACAGTCTGGATCACCTCCTTGGAATCAACGAAGTAGTGGGCTGATGCATTTCTTCCAGGCTGGCTGAAATACCTGTAATGGGCGTATGCACCCGCTCCACTCCTCGGGTTTCCAGTGTCGTGAACCACAATGTATTCAATCCTCTTTCCCATCCTTGCTGCATGATTGTACCCTATCAGTATTTTTCTAAACATGTAACCCCTCCATTTTCCCCCTCATCCTTTCCAATGCTCTCCTCTTTGTGTTGATTACTGTTCTGTAGGTGATTCCATGACGCTTTGCAATATCACCAATCGACAGGTTCTCAAAATAGAAGCCCAGAATCACCTGTCTCTCCCTGGTGGGAAGCTGGTGCACCATTTCCAGTATTTCAGAGCTCATTTCCCTGTCAATGTAATCCTCCTCCAGTTGAAAGGAATCTGCAAGGAGCTCCAGTAGCTCCTCTCCATCCTTTCCAGCTGAAGCATTTAGGGACAGCAAGCTCCTGTTCCTGTTCTTTCCAAGGTAGTGGAATCTTAGCTTGGATTTCATGTATCCAAGGAAGGGAACGCTGTAGTCCTCCCTGTACTCAACTATTGAATCCAGTATAAGGAGCCTTCCCTCCTGGATCAGGTCCTCCATTTCATCATTTCTGTTGTAGTATTTTCTTATTGAAGCTATTATAAGGGGCTGAAGCCTCATCAGCAGCTCAAGGACCGCATCCTCCCTGCCCACAGCAGCATCAAGATATATCTCCTGAATTGTTCTTTCCATGCCTTTCTCCTCTCAAGGCGCCTTTCTTTATTCCCGGGTGACATAAGAATACCAGGCTTTGGCAAGCAACAAAAAAATAGAGTAGCTGCTTTTCAGGCAGCTACTCGTATCCATTCTCCATCTTCAGGAGCAATGCATCGATTTTCATATACAGCCTTGCAATATCAGACTTCATTGCAGGTCCGTCCTGGCTTGTGTAGTATTCAATGGCCTCCACAACAAGGTCTGACCTCTTCCTTCCCATAAGTTCCCTCACAAGGTTTCCCTGCCTCAATTGTTTTTTTGCAGTCTGCAATTTGCAGAGACAAGGGTGCTCGACACCATTTTCCATTCGTACAAACGTTAGTCCTTCCCTTGAAAATACCTTCCTGATACCCTTAAGCTTAAAGTATCCCATTGCACCGTCATCCTTTCCGATTGGCTCCCGAACCTTAAGCTGAATGTATATCCTGTCGGGATCGATTGGTATGGGAAGATTGCTCCTTGCTGAAACAAGCTTTCCATAATGATTGTTGGATGCCTTAAGGTCAAAATGATGGTATGAGCAAAGCTTTCTCAAGAAAGTCCTTAATGTACTCCTTATGACAACCACATCCTCCTGTAAAAAGACCTTTGTGCAGTTTCCGGATTCTCCCTCGTAGGAAGGAACCATAACAAGAATATCCTGTTCAATCAATTCCTTCATCTGTTATACCTCCTGATGCAGCTCTGTGGCTTGAGCCTTGTTTTTCGATACCCTGATAGAAGCGAACTAAGAAAAATATACCAGAACACATGTTCGTTGTCAAGATTCAAAAAACCTGCTCCCTCTTGGAAGCAGGCCATTTTTAGCATTTTCAAAAAAGTTATTTTGTCAATTCAACCACAGTCTGAAGCATCAATTCAGCTCCATTTCCAAGATCCTCATACTCGGTCCATTCCTCCGGATCATGGCTTAATCCTCTCACACTTGGTACGAAGATTATGTTGGATGGGGCAATGGCTGCAAGTACCATTGCGTCGTGGGCCGCCCCGGAATTCATGACATGGTACTTAAGACCCATTTCCTCAGCCCTTTTCTTTAGAAGATCTCCATTATCCCGATCCATTTCAACCGGTGGGAGATATACCCCTCTTTTGAATTCAATCTCTACAGGGTCGGCATAGCCGATTTTCTCCAGCTCCGTTTGTACCTTTTCGCTCATTGTGTTGATAACCTGGGAATCTGTAGCCCGGATATCCACAGATAGCTTAACAAGCTCGGGGATAACGTTGGATGCGTTTGGATAGATGCTCATCTCACCAACAGTTGCAACTGCATCCTTTCCCGTTTCCCTTGCAATCTCATTTACAGCCACAATGAATTTTGCAGCAGAAACCAGGGCATCCTTTCTTCCAGCCATAGGTGTTGTACCGGCGTGACCTGAAAGTCCCCTGAACTTAACCTCGTACCTGTCAAGACCAACAATTGTTTCAACAATTCCCACGTCCATTCCTGCACTTTCAAGGACTGGACCCTGCTCAATATGAAGCTCCAGGAAGGATTTCACTGACCCCTTTTCTCTCCTGGCCTTATCAAGGTCAACCTTGATTCCGCACTCCTCCATAGCCTCCCTTAGGGGCTTGCCATTCATATCCTTGGTTCTGTCCAGCTCCTCCTGTGTAAGGAAGCCTGCCATGGCCCTAGTGTTTGACATGGCATTTCCAAACCTTGCACCCTCTTCGTCATTGAAGGCTGCAATCTCTATGGGATACCTGTGCTCTACTCCATTTTCATTCAAGGTTCTTGCTATCTCAATACCCGCAACTATTCCCGCCACACCATCAAATGGGCCTCCACCTATTCCCGTATCATAGTGTGATCCAATCATGACAGGTGGCAATCCTGGCTCGGTTCCTTCCCTTCTTCCAAACAGGCTTCCATATCCGTCCTGGTAAACCTTAAGTCCTGCAGCCTCCATCTGTGCCATAAGATAGCCCTTGGCCTGGATGTCCTCCTTTGAGAAGGCCAACCTTGTGACTCCCCTACCTGGAGTACTGCTGAAGGATGCCAGGTTGTTTATGTCCCTCTTCACTCTTTCCATATTTATCTTCATATGAATCCACCTTTCCAGTTAGATTATTCCCCTAAAAACTTGCTTCTCTCCTCAGCTGGAACAAGACTTCCCCCTGTTGACCAAACCATTTGAACAGGCTCCCTGTCACGGTATCTGTCCTTTGTCAGGAACAGTCCGTTAAAGCCGGCTGTGGCCGAAGGTTCAACAAAGATTCCCTCCTGCCCGTACAGGGCCCTCAGGTATTTGAAAAGCTTGTCATCCTGTATTGTGAAGGCTCCTGTAAGGAGCTTGTCCATTACCTTTCCCACAAATGAGGACGGTCTTCCAACGGCTAGTCCATCCGCCTCTGTTTTATTGTCCAAGCCTATATCCTCAACGGATATCCCCTCGTGCCTTCCTGTTGCAAGACCCAGAAGCATACATGGCGAATGGGTTGGCTCTGCAAAATGGCACTCCACAAGGTCTCCATAGCTCAGCTTAAGACCGTAGGCAACACCTCCAGGACCTCCGCCAACTCCGCAGGGAAGGTAGACCACCAGGGGATGCTTTTCATCCACAATCACACCCATTTCCTCAAGCTGTGACTTGACCCTCATTCCACCTGCCGCATAGCCAAGAAATAGGTCCCTGGAGTTTTCATCATCCACAAAGTGGCTCATAGGGTCACTGTCGGAATCCCTTCTGCCTTCCTCCACTGCCTTTGAGTAGTCATCGGGATACTCAACAACCGTGACTCCCTTTGACCTAAGCATGTCCTTCTTCCACTGCTTGGCATCAGAGGACATATGAACCGTGACCTTAAAGCCCAGCTTTGCACTCATGATACCTATGCTCAATCCCAGGTTTCCGGTGCTTCCAACCTGGATCCTGTATTTGCTGAAAAAGTCCACAAACTCCTTTTCAGCCAGCTTTCTGTAATCGTGGTCATAATGGAGCATCCCATTTTCAACCGCCAGTGTTTCGGCATGCTTTAGAACCTCGTAGATTCCACCTCTGGCCTTTATTGATCCGGCAATTGAAAGGAGATCGTCCCTTTTTAAGTACAATTCCCCGGGAATGGCACTTCCGCTGTCACGTTCAATCCAGCTCATCATTTCCGGTATATGAGAAATGGGGGATTCTATAATTCCATCCTTTGATTCAGGAAACACCTTAGCCAAGTAAGGCGCGAAACGATGCAGTCTCTTCTCAGCCTCCATCACTTCATCCAATGTAATAGGAAGTTCACTCTTTATGTCATCAAATTTTCTGTATCCCGGGTTGGTCCAGTATACCTCCCGCATGGATTTGAGGTCATTAATTATATCCATAATATCCCTCCAAATATAATAGTCTCAGATTACCCTTCTGAGACCATTATATAATAAATTAAGATTTTTGTCTTTATTATAGTGCTGTGAAAGAATTGACAAGGATCCTTCCTTTAAGATTGAGATCCCTCCGCTACGGTCGGGATGACATTTGTCATGCCGAGCTTAGTCGAGACATCTCGCTTTACTATTTATCATACAAATCATTCCACGTTGGATTCATACTATCAACTAATGCTATCTTTTTCTCTCTTCTCCACTTTTTCAACTGTTTCTCTCTTAGTATTGCGCTTTCAACACTGTCAGTCTCTTCAACATATACTAGCTTGTTGACGTTATATTTATAGGTAAAACCATCAATCATCTTTGATTTATGTTCATACACTCTTCTGGTGATATCACTGGTTACTCCTATGTATAAAACATTGTTAGTTTTGTTGGTTAGAATGTATACGTAGTACAATTTAAGTTACCTCCATTGGTATGGTATAACAACCAAAAGCATGAGATCCCTCCGCTCCGGTCGGGATGACAAGATGTCATGTCGAGCGTAGTCGAGACATCTCATACTTCATAGTCTACCCTCAAAAACTTAACCATTAACATTTAGGTATTAACCAAGTGCTAGATTCCTCCATTTCGGTCGGAATGACAGTATGTCCATTGTTCACTTTTAAGCGTTCATTGTCAATTGCTTTTTTAGCACTTTCCACTAACCACATTTTCGTTTCTCAAATTTACCGGTCTCTCTCCCCGTGCAATCCTGCCAACATCCCTTGCCGTAATCCTCAGCTGCTGTTCCTGGGCTTCATCGGAGAAGTAGGCACTGTGAGGGGTTACTATGACATTTGCAAGGCCCAAGAGACCCTTCTCGGCCTCTGTAGGGGGCTCATGGGTGAGGACATCAAGGCCGGCAGCAACGATCCTTCCACTCTTAAGCATATCATAGAGGGCCTCCTGGTCAATTATGGCTCCACGGGCGGTGTTTACAAGGACCAGACCCTCCCTGGTCCTTGAGAGGGCCTCCCTTGAGAAGATCCCCCTGGTCTCCTCCGTAAGTGGCGAATGTATTGTTATATAGTCGGATTCCGTTAGGAGTGTCTCGAATTCCACCTTCTGGACTCCATATTCATTCATCACGTCCTCATCCACATAGGGGTCATAGGAAATCATCCTCACCCCAAAGCCCTTTAGCTTCTGGGCAACAGCTCTGCCAATGGATCCAAAGGCAAATATACCTATAGTGGAGCCCTTAAGCCTCTTTACGCTTCCTATTCCATTTACGGACCAGTCTCCCATGTCCACGTTTTTCTTCACATGAAGAAGCCTCCTGCCACAGGCAAGAAGCAGCATTACAGCATGGGCTGAAACCTCGTCCACACAGTAATCCTTTGCATTTGTAACCATGACACCGTTTCTTGTGGCGGCATCAATATCAGCAGCATCAAAGCCCGTGCTGGCAGTACAAAAGGCAATAAGGTCAAGGTCTCTGTAGAGCCCCTCATCCATCTGCTGATCCCAGGTCACAAGGATATCAACACCCTTCAGCTTCTCCAAGGCCTCCTCCCTTGAAAGAACAGGCTTTCCAAGGAAGGTGAAATCCTCAATTCCCTCATTCCTAATATATCCTTCAAGGCTCTGGACCTCTTCATCATTCATCCCAGGAACTCCAACCAATACAACTTTTTTCAAAAGGATCCCCCCTTACTTGAATATATCCATCTTCTCCACCCTATCAAAGGCTTCCCCCATCTTTTCAACCCCAAGGGTTACAGCCAATCTCAGATAACCCTCCCCTCCAGGTCCAAAGGCACTTCCCGGCACCACGGCAACATGAGCCTCCTTAAGGAGCCTTTCTGCAAGCTCTGCGGAGGATAGTCCTGTTCCCTTGATGTTTGGAAAGAGGTAGAAGGTTCCCTTGGGTTCCATAACATGGACTCCCTTGAGCCTGTTAAGTCTCTTATAGGCAAAATATGTACGCTTTTTGAACTCCTCAACAAGTCCCGGCTGTATCTCTTTTCTCAGTCGCAAGGCATGTATTGCAGCCCTCTGGGAGATTGAGGGTGCCGAATATACGTTGTTTTCATTAACGCTCTTAATTACACCAATGAACTCCGGCTTTGCAATGATATAACCGATTCTCCATCCGGTCATTGCATAATCCTTTGAAAAGCTGCCAAGTGTTATTGTCCTTTCAGATAGTCCTGGAAGTGTCATTGTGTGAATAAATGGTGATTCATAGCTGTATATGGTGTATATGTCATCGGCAATTATGAGGATATCTTGCCTCTCTGCCACCTCTCCAATCCTTTCCAGGGTCTCCCTTGTCAGGCAGCTACCGATTGGGTTGTTTGGGGTGTTGATGATAACGGCCTTGGTTCTGTCAGTGATCATCTCCTCCAGCTTCCCCACATCAAGCTGATAATCATCCTCTTCCACCAGTTCCATAAAGACTGGCACTCCACCTGCCAGCCTTACCTGGTCGGAATATGGTGGAAAATAGGGCGAGGGTATAATTACCTCATCCCCTTCATCAAGGATGGATTCAAGGACCAGCCACATGCCCTGGCAGGCAGAGGTTGTGACCATGATTTCATCCAGACCTACAGTATGACTGTGTTCCTCCTGGAAGTATTTTGAGATTTCTTCCCTCAGCTCCTTCATTCCCACGGATTCAGTGTATCTGGTGTAGCCTGCCTTGGCATCCTTGAAGGCTCCCTGGATTATCCTTTCATCGGTTATTATGTCCGGATCCCCTATGGTGAAGTTTATCAGGTCATCCATTCCTGCCGCCTGGTCCGCACTTGCTGCCAGCTGACTAACCTCACCTTCCTGGTATCTCTTAGCAATATATCTCTTGTTCATTTAGCTTTCCCCCATTCTGGACCATATCAAGCCCTTGTTACAAAAATTGCCGCAAAAAAAGTTCCAAGTCCCAGTAGTGCTCCAAGCACCACCATGACAATACTTGAAATCAGTGACTCCCCAAGATAGCTTTCCACCCCAGACATTGTGATGACAAGTACCGATGCCATCATTACCCCTGCAAGGACTACCTTGAAGGACCTCAAGGTGATTTCCTTCCAGTGTAGAAAGTCCATACTGCTATCCAGGTCATAGACCCCATATACAGAGGCTATTATAACCGAAAGGCTGCTTCCAAGGGCAATTCCTCCCGGTCCGATCCACAAGACAAATATGACATCAAAAATAATATTTAGAATAAGTGCAAATGCAGCCAGAACTATGGGGTCAGTGGTGTTTTCATTGGCATAGTAGAGCCTTGTCACAAGGAGCATGAGGCTGGTGCCGATTATTCCCACTGCATAGTAAACAAGCATCATTGAGGTTGCCTGAGTTGCCTGGGCTGTAAACTCACCTCTCTGGTAGAAGATCCTTACGATTGGCTCAGCCATGACGAGAAGCAGAATTGTTGCCGGAACCACAATCATTGTTATAAGCCTTAGTGAATACCTGAGGGAATGGTCAAGCTCCACCTTGTCTATTCTGTGGTCCTTTTCAGATACCACAGGGAATATGGCGGTTACAAGGGACATGACCACTACACCGACAAACAGGTCTATTATATCCTTTGCATAGCTAAGCTCAGCTATTGTACCTTCTGCAAGAAAGGATCCCACCGCATTGTCTATGGCCTGGTTAAGCTGATTGATGCCAAGGCCAATAACTATTGGAAAGAGGAATCTGTTCAGCCTTATGATGCTTCTGTCCTTTGTCACAAGGACTGGCTTGTACCTGTAGCCCTGCTTCTTGAAGACAGGTTTTGCCAGCATAAATGCCTGGGCTCCTACGGCGATCGTTCCAGTAACCATCAGACCCTCCAGGCCAAAGAAACGGCTTAGAAAGATCAGGTATCCAATATATATGAGTGCATTGGCAACCCCTCCCTTTGCCCCTGCCCTGAAAAGGTGCTGACTCTGGAGGTAGCCCCCAAAAATGGCCCTGTACACATGGGCCATTACAATTGGAGCACCGTATCTGAACAGCCTCACTGCCTGGCTGTAGCCCTCCGGCCCAAAGCCGGGACCGAAGATCCTTACAATGTGGGGTGCCAATATGAAGTTCAGGACCATCAGGACCAGTCCAAGAATTGTCCAGTATGAGATCAGATTGTGGGTGAACTCAAACCTTCCCTTCTTTCCATCCCTCCGATCGATCTGGTGATAGATGGGAATCAGGGAAACAATGAGTGCATCGGCTACTATTCCTATGAGAAAAACCGATGCGGAAAAGGCCACAAGGTATGTGTCCGTCCTGAAGTTTGCTCCTATGAAAAAGGCCAGAAGAATTCCCTTGAGGAAATTCAACAGCCTTGCAAACAGTCCGAAGGTCAGGAGGTCCTGTGTCTGTTTTTTTATTGTCTGAAAGGACATCATGGCAATTACCCCTTTTTGTCTGAATTACAGGACTTCCCAGGAAGTCTAGGCTTTCCTGGGAAGAAATAGTGTACCCTTTTTCTCTCCTTCTGATATCTGGGTTATTATATCCTTTGTTTTTCCGTGTGCAACAATCATGGGTATTCCATATGCGTTGACCATTCTTGCAGCCTTGAGCTTTGTCTGTATACCGCCGGTTCCAAAGGAGCTGGTCTCACCGATGGATATCTCCTTCTCCAGCTTGTCAATATCCTCAACAACATCCACCAGACAGGCCTCAGGATTGTCATTAGGGTTGCAGTCATATATGCCGTCAATATCGCTGAGGATAAGAAGAAGGTCCCCTCCCCAGACAACGGTTGTGTATGCACCAAGCATGTCGTTGTCCCCGATTTTTATCTCGTCAACGCTAACAGTGTCATTCTCGTTGACTATTGGAACCACACCCTCGTCAATAAGTGTGAAAAGGGTGTTCCTAATGTTAAGTGTCCTTTCCTTGTGGTCGAAATCATCCTTTGTAAGGAGGATCTGCCCGATGTGGATCCCATGCTTGTTGAATATCCTCCTGTAGGAATCCATCAGCTCCACCTGGCCGATTGAGCAAAGGGCCTGCTTGTAGTTTATATCCTGCTGCCTTGACCACTTTCCGATTGTTGAAACTCCTGCAATCCTGGCACCTGAGGAGACTATTATCACCTTTTTACCCTGGTCCATAAGGGTCTTGA